>NZ_AP018365.1:1557500-1860000 GCF_016756395.1 Streptomyces sp. SN-593 | reverse complement strand
GAGCACGTATCCCCAAGACCTCCAGTCCGCGCTGGACGTGGTGAGGGCCGACAGCCAGTAGGGGCGTGGCAACCTAGCGCCGTGGATCAACTCGCGCTGTTCTTCGCGATCATGCTGGCCGCGATCGTCATGGTGCCGGTGGCGGACCGGGTCGGGCTGCCCTCACCGGTGCTGATGACCGTGGTGGGCGGCGTCCTGGCGCTGATCCCGCAGGTCCCGAACATCGAGATCAACCCCGACCTGATCCTCCCGCTGGTGCTGCCGCCGCTGCTGTACGCCTCGGTGCAGCGCACGTCGTGGCGGCAGTTCGCGGCGAACCGGCGGGCGATCTTCCTGCTCGCGGTCGCGCTGGTGTTCCTCACCACCGCGGCGGTCGCGGTCGTCGCCAACGCGGTGGTCTCCGGGATCACCGTGGCCTCCGCCGTCACGCTGGGCGCGCTGGTGGCGCCGCCGGACCCGGTCGCGGCGACCGCGGTGGCCGGCAGCCTCGGCCTGCCCCGCCGGATGATCTCCATCCTGGAGGGCGAGGGGCTCTTCAACGACGTCACCGCCATCGTGCTGTACCACGTGGCGGTGGCGGCGGCGCTGTCCGGCCACTTCTCGCTGCCGCACGCCATCCTGGAGTTCGTGCTGTCCGCGGTGGTCGCGGTCGCCGTCGGGCTGGCGCTGGGCTGGGGCGCCAACAAGCTGATGGGCGTGGTCGGCGACGCCACCTTGCAGATCGGCCTGTCGCTGCTGGTGCCCTTCGCGTCCTACGCGATCGCCGAGGGCCTGCGCGGATCCGGTGTGCTGGCGGTGCTCACCGCGGCGCTGTTCCTCACCGAGTACGCCTTCGAGGCCGACGACGTGAGCGCGCGGCTGGCCGGCAACACGTTCTGGGAGATCGTCGACACCCTCGTGACCGGGATCGCCTTCGGGCTGATCGGCCTGGAGATACACCACGTCTTCAGCGCGGCCGCCGGCAACTGGGGGCCGCTGCTGCGCGACGCCGGGCTGGTCGTCGCGGTCGTGGTCGGCATCCGGCTGCTCTACCTGCTGCCCGCCGCGGCCATCGCCAAGCGGCTGCACAAGCTGCGGGACATGGACGAGGACATCCCGCTGACCTGGCGCGAGACGGTCACCATGTGGTGGGCCGGGATGCGCGGGGTGGCCTCCGTCGCGCTCGCGCTGGCGATCCCGCTCACCACCGACCACGGCGACCCGTTCCCCGCCCGCGCCCAACTGCTCTTCATCGCCTTCTCCGTGGTCCTGGTCACCCTCGTGCTCCAGGGGCTCACCCTGCCCTGGCTGGTGCGAAGGCTCGGGGTCGGCGCGGACGTGGAGGAGGAGCACGACCAGGAGCGCGCGCTGGCGCTGCGGGCGATGAAGGCGGCCCGCAGGCGGCTGAAGGAGATCGAGTCCAGCGAGTCCCTCGACGAGGAGCTGGCCGAGATGCTCTACCACCGGGCGGTGGACCTCGGGGCCCGTATCTCGCCGGACGTCATCGACGAGGAGCGGCGCGAGAGCCACGCGCGCCGGGCCAAGCGGATCAAGTCGCTGCGCCGCATCCAGGACGACATGCTCTCCGCGGCCCGGCACGAGGTGCTCTCCGCCCGCAGCGAGCCCGGGTCCGACCCGGAGATCGTGGACCGGGTCCTGCGCCACCTCGACCTCCGCTCCATGCGGGGGGCGTGAGGGGTCCGCCGGGGCGCAGGCGCCGGCGGCCGGGGATCAGGGGGCCGGGTCGGGCGGGAGGTCGTCCTGCATGCGCACGCTGACGCGGGGCAGGGCGTAGGGGTGCTCGGCGCGGAGGAAGTCGATCAGTTGCTCCCGTATGAGGCAGCGCAGCGCGAAGATGTCGCTCGCGTCCTTGGCGGTGGCCACGGCGCGGACCTGGACGGTGGTCGGGGTGGTGTCCAGCACGACCAGGCTCCAGGCGCGGTGGTCCCACTCCGCGGCCTGCTCCAGGATCTCCAGCAGCCGCTTGCGCATGAGGTCGATCGGCGCGGAGTGGTCGAGGTGGAAGAGCACCGCGCCGGTCATTCGCGGGTCGCCGCGCGACCAGTTCTCGAACGGCTTGCTGGTGAAGTAGGAGACCGGCATGGTGATCCGCCGCTCGTCCCAGGTCCGCACGCTCAGGTAGGTGAGCGTGATCTCCTCGACCTCGCCCCACTCGCCGTCGACCACCACCGTGTCGCCGATCCGCACCATGTCCCCGAACGCGATCTGCAGCCCGGCGAAGAGGTTGCTGAGGGTGGACTGCGCGGCGACACCGGCGACGATGCCGATGATGCCGGCCGAGGCCAGTACGGAGGCGCCGACGGTGCGCATCTCGGGGAACGTGAACAGCATCGAGGAGACCGCGATCACCCCGACGATCGCGGTCAGCACCCGTTGGATCAGGGTGAGCTGGGTGCGCAGCCGGCGGATCTTCGGCACGCTGTGCGCCGTCGCCACGTAGCGGGCGTAGGAGGAGTCGATGACGGCCGCCGCGACCCGCACCGCCAGCCAGGCGGACGCGGCGATCAGCACCAGCGTGAGCGTCCGGCCGATGGCCACGGCGTGCTCGTCCTCGAAGTGCGCGGTGTGGTACGCGCCGCGCAGCAGCGCGGTGCACAGCACCACCTGCGACGGCAGCCGGCAGCGCCGCAGCAGGTCCCACAGCGGGGTCTCCGGGTGCCGGGCGTCGGCCGAGCGCAGCGCCCGGTCGCCGATCCAGCCCAGCAGTACCGTCAGCACGACCGCCGCGCCGATCACCATGATCGGCCGCAGCGTGCTCTCCATGCCCACCACCTGCTCCTGTTCGTGTCCGTCGACGGCCCCCACAGGGCACCTGTGTACGGCGTCCGGTCGGCCACTGGCAACTGGCACCATGGGTCCCGTACCCGACGGACCGTGAACGAAGGCCCCTTGTGACATCTCAGACGATCCTGCTGCTGCACTCCACCTACGGGCTCCGGCCCGCCGTACACTCCGCGGCCGAGCGGCTGCGCGCGGCCGGGCACGAGGTGCACGTGCCGGACCTGTTCGAGGGGAAGACGGCGGACAGCGTCGAGGACGGCGGCGCGATCCGCGACGGGATCGGCAACGACGAGCTGCTGCGCCGGGCGATCGCCGCGGCCGCCCCGCACTCCGAGCGGGGCCTGGTCTACGCCGGTTTCTCGCTGGGCGGCGCGCTCGCGCAGAACCTCGCCCTCGGCGACGAGAGGGCCCGCGGACTGCTGCTCCTGCACGGCACCTCCGACCTCGCGGACGGGGCGAGCACCGACATCCCGGTGCAGCTCCACGTGGCCGAGCCGGACCCCTTCGAGACGGAGGACTGGCTCAACGCGTGGTACCTGCGGATGCGGCGGGCGGGCGCCGACGTGGAGGTCTTCCGCTACCGCGGGGCCGGCCACCTGTACACCGACCCCGACCTGCCCGACTACGACGAGCCGGCGGCCGAGCGCACCTGGTCGGTCGCGCTGGACTTCCTGCGGGACCTGTAGCGGGCGCCGCGCGCCTCCGCGGCCGGAGCGTGTCCGGCCGCGGGGGCGCGGTCGGCGGCTAGGTGAGGTCGGCGGCGATGCCGGACGTCACGGTCGCCACCGGCACGCCGTTGACGTCCACGTTCTTGCCGTTCACGTGCACCGTGGGGGTGCCGCTGATGGAGCTGTTGTCCAGGTACTTCTCGAACGCGTCGCTGGTGTCGAGCGCCCACTTGTCGAAGGTGCCGTTCTTCACCGCGTTGGAGAACTTGGTGTTGCCCTTGAGGGCGGGGACCTTCTGCGCGATCGAGATCAGCTTCGTGGGGCTGGCGAAGGTGTCCTTGGTCTCGTCGGGGTGGACGGCCTTGGAGTACAGCAGGGTGTGGAACTGCTCGAAGGCGTCGGTGGACACGTTGAGTGCCGCGCCGAGCGCGCTGAGTGCCTGCTTGGAGCCGGTGCCGCCGAGGTTGGTGTCCAGGAACGTGCCCATGTGCAGCACGATCTTGTACTTGCCGTCCTTGACGCCCTGGAGCACCGCCGAGCCGGACTCCTGCTCGTAGGCGGCGCAGTAGGGGCAGCGCATGTCCTCCCACTCCTCGACGGTGTTCTTGTTGCTCGCGTCGCCGAGGGTGATCGTGGTGCCGTTGGTGCCGGACGTGTTGGCCGGCTTGACCAGCGGGTTCTTCGCCGCGGCGCTCCAGTGCCCGGGCTTGTTGGAGTTGTTGACGGCCACGGCTATGCCGCCGGCCGCGGCCAGCACCACCACGACGCCGGCGGCGACGAGGACCTGGCGGCGGACCTTCGCCCGCTTCGCCTCCTTCTCGCGCTGGACGCGGAGCCGCTCGCGGGCGGCGGCCTTGCTCTGCTTGCTGTTCCTGCTGCTCATGACTGGGATGACTCCGTGGGGAGGGCGCGTCGGGGCGCGTGACGACGGGTGGGGACTCGACGGTTCGGCTCGGCCGCCGGTTCAGGCGGCGAGCGCGAGCGGCGGGCCCCGCCGTACCACGGAGTGCAGCAGCGGCCGGGCGGCGAGGTGGCCGACGGGCCGGGCCGCCGGGCGGATCCGCTCGGCGGCGGCGCCGGCCAGGGCGCCGGTGGCGGTGACGGCGAACAGCAGCGGCCGCAACGCGGCGACGGCCACCGCCCGCAGCGCGCGGTGCACCGCGGCCTCGCCGCGCCGCAGCCAGAAGGACGCGAGCAGGCCGACGGCGACGTGCACCGCCAGCAGCAGCCACGGCAGCGCCGAGCTGCCGGCGTGGTCGGTGGCCGCCTGGGCGGGGGAGACGGCCGGGAGCCGGGAGCCGACCTGGCCGTGGCAGACGACCGCCTCGTGCAGCGACCGCCACGAACCGGTGACCGGGCCGCCGCGGGGTCCGTAGCAGGACTGCTGGCCGGAGGTGAAGACGGTGTCCACGGCCAGTTCCAGCGGCACCATCATCCCGCTGATCGCCCAGAACCCGCGCTCGCGCCGGCCGAGCGCGTAGGCCAGCGCGAAGACGGCGGCGAAGGCGGCCAGCACGACGGTCAGCGGCAGCGGCCGGCGGGCCATCAGCACGTGCGAGGTGGAGGAGAGCGTGACGCAGAGCGCGGCGAAGAGGGCGGCGCGCGCCGCCCTCAGCCGCGGACGTATCTCGCCCATGGTCTCCATGAGCACAGAGTGTGCCACGGGAACCTGTAGGGGTGAGCTAAAAGTCGGACAACAATACGAAGGTGGACTCGCCGGGGGAGGAGCGGGAGCGGCGGCGGAGGTGCGGGGCCGGGCGCACTAGGGTGGGAGCCTCCCCCGCGATCGTCCTGGAGGTGCCAGCCCGGTGGCCGACAGCTTTGTTCACCTGCACAACCACACCGAGTACTCGATGCTCGACGGCGCGCAGCGCCTGAAGCCGATGTTCACCGAGGTCGCGCGGCAGGGGATGCCCGCGATCGCCATGAGCGACCACGGCAACATGTTCGGGGCCTACGAGTTCCAGCAGGTCGCCAAGGGCTTCGACTCGGTGAAGCCGATCATCGGCATCGAGGCGTACGTGGCGCCCTCGCACCGCCGGTACAAGAAGCAGGAGTTCTGGGGCCCGGGCGGCCAGCGGGCGATGTCGGACGACGGCGAGGGGAGCAAGGACGTCTCCGGCGGCGGCCGCTTCACCCACATGACGATGTGGGCGCGGAACGTCGAGGGCCTGCGCAACCTGTTCTACCTGTCGACGGAGGCCAGCTACACCGGGCAGTTCCCCGCGGGCAAGCCGCGGATGGACATGGAGCTGATCTCCGAGCACGCGGGCGGCATCATCGGCACCACCGGGTGCCCGTCGGGCGCCATCCAGACCCGGCTCCGGCTGAACCAGTACGACGAGGCGAAGAAGGTCGCGGCCTCCTACCAGGACATCCTCGGCAAGGAGAACTACTTCCTGGAGCTGATGGACCACGGCCTGGACCTGGAGCGCAACGTCCGGGGCGACCTGCTGCGGCTGGCGAAGGAACTGGACATCCCGCTGCTGGCGACCAACGACGCGCACTACGTGCTGGAGGAGCACGCCGACGCGCACGACAACCTGCTGTGCATCGGCGTCGGCAAGAACAAGGACGACCCGAACCGCTTCAAGTTCAACGGCACCGGCTACTACCTCAAGACCGCGCAGCAGATGCGGGAGCTGTTCCGGGAACTGCCGGAGGCATGCGACAACACGCTGCTGATCGCGGAGCGCATCGAGGCGTACGACGAGGTCTTCGACCTCGAGGACGAGATGCCGCAGTATCCGGACGTCCCCGAGGGCGAGACGCAGGAGTCGTGGCTGCGCCAGGAGGTCCTCAAGGGCCTGGCGATGCGCTACGGCGACCCGATCCCGGCGGAGGTGCTGGAGCGCTTCGAGACCGAGATGAAGGTCATCGGTCCGATGGGCTTCTCCTCCTACTTCCTCGTGGTCGCGGACATCTGCCGGCACGCGCGGGACAACAAGATCCCGGTCGGGCCGGGCCGTGGTTCGGCGACCGGCTCGATCGTGGCCTACGCGACCCGGATCACCGAGCTGTGCCCGCTGGAGCACGGTCTGCTCTTCGAGCGGTTCCTCAACCCCGAGCGCATCAACCCGCCGGACGTCGACCTCGACTTCGACGACCGCAAGCGGGACCAGATGGTCGCCTACGTGGTGGAGAAGTACGGCGACGAGTACACCGCGCTGGTGAACACCTTCGGCAAGCTGAAGGCGAAGAACGCGATCAAGGACACCTCGCGGATCCTCGGCTACCCCTTCGCGCACGGCGAGCGGATCACCAAGGCGCTGCCGGCCGACGTGATGGGCAAGAGCATCCCGATCGACGGCGTCTTCAACCCCGAGCACCCGCGCTACGGCGAGGCCGGCGAGATCCGGGCGCTGTACCAGAACGAGCCCGACGTCCAGAAGGTCGTGGACAGCGCCAAGGGCGTCGAGGGGCTGATCCGCAACACCGGTGTGCACGCGGCCGCGGTCATCCTGTCGAAGACCAAGCTGACCAACCGCATCCCGCTGCACATGCGCAAGGACGGCACGAAGATCACCGGGTTCGACTACCCGTCGTGCGAGTCCATGGGCCTGGTCAAGATGGACTTCCTGGGCCTGCGCAACCTCGGCGTGATCGACCAGGCGATCCAGAACGTGCGGGAGAACCGCGGTGTCGACCTGAGCACCGAGAACATCCCGCTGGACGACAAGAACACCTACGCGCTGCTGGCCCGCGGTGACACCTTCGGCGTGTTCCAACTCGACGGCGGCGGCATGCGGACCCTGCTCAAGGCGATGGAGCCGAGCCGGTTCGAGGACATCGCGGCGGCCCTGGCGCTGTACCGGCCGGGTCCGATGGCGGCCAACGCGCACATGAACTACGCCAGCCGCAAGACCGGCCGGCAGGCCGTCGAGCCGATCCACCCGGAGCTGAAGGACGCCCTGGAGCCGATCCTCGGCAACACCTTCCACCTGCTGATCTACCAGGAGCAGATCATGGCCATCGCCCGCCAGTTGGCGGGCTACACCCTCGGCGGCGCCGACCTGCTGCGCCGCGCGATGGGCAAGAAGAAGCCGGAGGTGCTGGCGGCCGAGTGGGAGAAGTTCCACGGCGGCATGCAGACCAACGGGTACTCCGAGGAGTCCATCAAGGCCCTCTGGGACGTCATGCTCCCGTTCTCCGGGTACGCGTTCAACAAGTCCCACACCGCCGGCTACGGACTGGTGTCCTTCTGGACCGCCTACCTCAAGGCGAACTACCCGGCCGAGTACATGGCGGCCCTGCTCACCTCGGTCGGGGACGACAAGGACAAGGCGGCCATCTACCTCGCCGACGCCCGCAAGAGCGGCGTCAACGTGCTGGCGCCCGACGTGAACGCGTCGGTCGCCGAGTTCACCGCCGTCGGCGAGGACGTCCGGTTCGGCCTGAAGTCGGTGCGGAACGTGGGCGAGGGCGTCATCGAGGCGCTGATCGCCGCGCGCAAGTCGAAGGGCCTGTTCACCTCGTTCGCCGACTTCCTGGACAAGGTGAGCATCCCGGTCCTGAACAAGCGGGCCATCGAGTCGCTGATCAAGGCGGGCGCGTTCGACTCGCTCGGCCACACGCGGATGGGCCTGTCCGCCGTCTTCGAGGACGCGGTCGACGCCATCGTCCCGGTGAAGAAGGCCGAGGCGTACGGCCAGGACGACCTGTTCGCGAGCCTGGGCGGGCCCGGCCAGGACACGCCGACCTTCGGGCTGGACTTCGCGATCCCCGAGACCGAGTGGCCGCGCAAGCAACTGCTGGCCATCGAGCGGGACATGCTGGGCCTGTACGTCTCGGCGCACCCGCTGGACGGCACCGAGCACATCCTCGCCCGCAACCGCGACACCACGCTCGCCGAACTGCTGGCGTCCGGCCAGGAGCGGCCGGTGAAGGTCGCCGGGCTCATCACCGGTGTCGACCGCAAGATGACCAAGCAGGGCAACGCCTGGGCCGCGGTCACGTTCGCCGACCGCGACGCGAGCATCGAGGTCTGCTTCTTCCCCGCGACCTACCAGCTCGTGGGACACGCCCTCATCCCCGACAGCGTCGTCTCCATCAGCGGTCGGGCGCAGGACCGCGACGGCACGATGAACATCATCGGCTCGGAACTGGCGGAGCTGGACGTGTCCTCGGCGGAGAGCGGCGGGAAGCCCCCGGTGCAGCTCGCCTTCCGCGAGCACCGGATCCTGCGCCACGACGCCATCAACGAGCTGCGCCGCATCCTGTCCTCGCACCCCGGTGAGAGCCCGGTGCGCGCACGCGTCGCCGGACCGCAGAAGACCACCGTCTACGAACTGGGGTTCCTCGTCGATCCCACCACGGTGGCCTCGGAGATCAAGGTCTCCTTCGGCGCGGAGGTCTGGCTCGGCGTGGCCTGAGCGCGGCGGCGGGCGGACGGACGCGGGGGCGCCCCCGTGAGGGGCACCCCCGCGTCCGTGAAGTGCGCGTGCGGCGCGATCAGTTGTGGCCGAACTTCTTCTGCTGCTTGCGCGCGACGCGGGTGCTCGCGGGCATCATGTGCTCCTCGGCCTGGGCGCTCCTGCCGTGCTGCTCCTGGGCCTCGCCCGCCGGGTGGGACCGCTCGTCCTGGCGGTCGCGCTGCGGACGGTTCTGGTTGCGGTTCTTCGCCACGATCGTGCCTTCCTGGTGGGGGGGAGAGTCGGCCGATGGGCCGCAATCAGACTGACACGGGGGGACCAAGGCCGCATTTCGGGCAGTTGGGGATGCGGGGGCCCGGGAAAAACCCCCGACCGCCACGCCGAAGATCGCGTTCGCGGTCATAACCCCCGAGCATTCGGGCACACTCGGGGGAACTCGAGTGGGCATCCGTGCCGGGGGTCGACCGGAAGAGGTGCAACATGGACCGCTGCGTCGTCCTGGTGGACGCCGGCTATCTGCTGGGCGCAGCGGCGAGCCTGCTGGCCGGCGAACCGTCGCGTTCGAGGATCACCGTCGATCATGCCGCCGTGGTCGCCGGCCTGCGCGAACGCGCCGAAGCGGAGACCGGGCAGCCGCTGCTGCGGATCTACTGGTTCGACGGCGCACCCGACCGGGTTCCGCAACCCGAGCACCGCCGGCTGCGGGTGATGCCGAGGGTGACGGTCCGGCTCGGCGCCCTCACCCGGACGGACGGCAGGTGGGCGCAGAAGGGCGTCGACGCCGCGATGCACGCCGAGCTGTCCGAACTGGCCCGCAACCGGGCCTGCTCCGACGTGGTGCTGGTCACCGGGGACGGCGACCTGCTGCCCGGCATGATGTCGGCCAAGGAGCACGGCGTCGCCGTCCACCTGTGGGCCGTGCAGGCCGCCGACGGCGACTACAACCAGTCCGAGGACCTGGTCGCCGAGGCGGACGAGCGGCGGGTGCTGGACCGGGCGTGGATCACCGCGGCGATCCAGGCCAAGGAGGGGGCCGGCGTGTGCGGGCCCGCCCCCGGTCCGCGCCCCGGGGTACGGCCGGAGATCGCCGCCATCCTGTCCGCGCCGCTGCCGGAACCCGGCGCGCCCGCCCGCGCCGTCGCGCCGCCCCCCGGGCCGGCCCCGGCGAAGAACGGCTCCGCGCCCGCCGAGCACTCCGGCGAGGCGGCGGCCGCCTCCGGCGGCAAGGGGGTGCCCACGCCGAAGGACCTCGCCGACCTCGGCCGCGCCCACGCCGTCCATCCGCCCGCCCCGCCCGCCCACCCCGCGCCGAGCACCCTGCGGTGGTCCTCCGACAAGGGCTGGAGCGACCGGCCGGGCGCCGACCAGCCCGACACCTCCGGGCTGCCGACGCTGGCGCAGCTGACCAGCGCCGAGCAGCGCTGGGCCGACCGCGAGGCCGACATCACCGCGGTCAGCGGCGATCCCTACGAGGTCGGGCAGGTCTTCGCCCGCCGCTGGATCGCCCGGGTCGGCGACCAGACCCACCTCCAGCACCTGACCACGCACTACCCGAGGGTGCCGCACCGGCTCGACGGCGAACTGCTCCGCTACGCAGCGCGGTTCGGGCTGCTGGCGCACAAGGACGACCAGATCGACGAGAACGACCGCTACGCGATCAGGGCCGGGTTCTGGCGGGAGTTCGACGCCGTCCCGGCCCCGGAGTAGGGCTCCGCCGGTAGAGCGGTGCCCCTGTCCCCGGGGGTGGGGTGCCCCGTCCCGGGAGCGGGGTGCCCTGGCGGGTGGCGGCGCCCGCTTCCCGCGGTGGGGGGCGCCCTCGCGGGCGGCGGCGCCCGCTTCCCGCGGTGGGGGGTGCCCTCACGGGCGGCGGCGCCCGGGCCCGCAGGCCCAGCCCCCCAGCGTGTGCCCGGACCTTCGGCCGGTCGGTGGCTGGTCGCGCAGTTCCTCGCGCCCCTGACGGCTGGACGTCTTCCGCAAACGCCCCCCGGGGGCGGGAGGGGGACCCCGTTTCGTGACGAACGCGGTGGAGCGCGTACTCTCGGTGCTCGTGAGGACGGGCACCGAGGCAGGGGCGAGACCGGCGGTATCCGCCTGCCGCGTACGCGGCCTCGTGCGGACCTATCCGGGCGGGCGGGGGCGCCGCGGCGGCGACATCCCCGCGGTCCGGGCGAACGACGGCATCGACCTCGACGTGCACGCCGGCGAGCTGTTCGGCATCCTCGGCCCCAACGGCGCCGGCAAGAGCACCCTGGTCCGCCAGCTCACCGGCCTGCTGCGACCGGACGCCGGCACCATCGACCTGCTCGGCCACGACCTGGTCCGGCACCCCGAACGCGCCGCGCGGCTGATCGGCTACCTCGGCCAGGAGTCCACCGCGCTGGACGAGCTGACCGTCGCCCTCGCCGCCGAGACCACCGGGCGGCTGCGCGGGATGGACACGGCCACGGCCCGCGCCGCGCGCGACGCCGTCCTGGACGAGCTGGGCCTCGGCCCGCTCGCCGCGCGCCCCATCAAACGGCTGTCCGGCGGCCAGCGCCGCCTCGCCTGCTTCGCCGCGGCCCTCGTCGGCCCCCGCCCGGTCCTCGTCCTCGACGAGCCCACCACCGGCATGGACCCGGTCGCGCGCCGCGCGGTGTGGGCCGCGGTGGACCGGCGCCGCACCCAGCAGGGCGTCACCGTCCTGCTGGTCACCCACAACGTCATCGAGGCCGAGACGGTCCTGGACCGGGTCGCGGTGCTCGACCACGGACGGGTCATCGCCTGCGACTCGCCGGCCGGGCTGCGCTCCCTGGTCGAGGGCGAGGTGCGGCTGGACCTGGTGTGGCGGCACGAACCGCCGACCGACCTGCCCGCGGTCGCCGCGCTGCGCCCGCTCGCGGAGGTCTCCGGCCGCCGCTGGACGCTGCGGCTGCCGCAGGACCGGGCCAGGGCCGCGGTCGCCGAGGTCACCGGCGGCCCGGCGTTCGCCGCGCTGGACGACTTCACGCTGGCCATGCCCAGCCTGGAGGACGTCTACCTGGCGCTCGGCGGCAGCAGCGAGGGACTGGTGAAGGTATGACGGTGGTTGCCCCGGCCGGCCTCGAACCCGGCGAGCTGACCGGCGGCGGCATCACGCCGCTCGCCCCCAGGGCGCGGCTGTGGCCGGCGCTCGGCGCGGTCTACCGGGCCCAGCTCTCCCGGGCCCGGGTGGCCCGCATCCCGCTGCTGTTCGTCGCCACCTTCCAGTCCATCGGGATCATGGTGATGCTGCGCGGCGTGGTGCACGCCGGGGACGGCGAGGCGGCCCGCGCGGTGGTGGCCGGCTCCAGCGTGCTCGTGGTCGCCTTCGTCGCGCTGAACCTGCTCGCCCAGTACTTCGGCCAGCTTCGCGCCTCCGGCGGCCTCGACCACTACGCGACGCTGCCGGTGCCGCCGGCGGCGGTCGTGCTCGGCGCGGCCGGCGCGTACGCCTCCTTCACGGTGCCCGGCACGCTGGTCACCGCGGTCACCGGGTGCGTGCTGTTCCACCTCGGCATGGCCAACCTGTGGGTGCTGGTGCTCGTGGTCCCGCTGGCCGGGGCCGCGATGTCCGGACTCGGCGCGGCCTGCGGGCTGCTCGCCCCGCGCCCGGAGATCGCCACGCTGCTGGGGCAGCTCGGCATGTCCGCCGCGCTGCTGCTCGGCGTGCTGCCCGCCTCCCACATGCCCGCGCCGGTCGGCTGGGCGCGCGACCTGCTGCCGTCCACGTACGGCGTGGAGGCGTTCGCCCGGACCTTCGGGCACGGCGGCACGGAATGGGCCGCGGTCGCCGGCGACCTGGCGGTGTGCGCGGGCGTGGGGGTGGCCTCGCTGGCCGTCGCGACCTGGGCCTACCGGCGGGCCGCCCGCCGCTGACCGGCCGGTGGCGCGGCTGTCGGGAACACCTGGCACGATGGCCTGGTGACCGCTCCCCTGACTCCTCCCGAGCCTCCGCACTCCGGGTCCGCGCAGCCCGGGCCCGCGCCGTCCGAGGGCCCGCGCCCCGAAGGACCGCAACACCCGCAGGGCCCGCAGGACCGGCAGGACTCGGACGGCCCGTGGCCCGCCCCGTCCTCCGCCGGGACCGGCACGGGTGCCGTGCTCGCGCCGGAACCGGCCGGGCCGGGCCGCGACACGGTGCGCACCGCGCTGAGGAACGGACTGGTCGTCGCGGTCCTCGTCGCGGTCTGCGGGATCATCCTCGGGCTGTTCTGGCTGTGGCTGTCACCGCGGGTGCCCATGGTCTCCGACGGCCAGGCGGTCTACCTCAAGGACACCGAGGGCGAGGAGGCGGTCGGCGGCGACGGCACCTTCGTGGTGATCGCGCTGATCCTGGGCGCACTGACCGCGGCCGCGGTGTTCTGGCGCTACCGCAGGGGCGGCGTCGGCGTCGTCCTCGGCCTGGCGGTCGGCGGCGCGGTCGCGTCCGTCATCGGCTGGCGGCTGGGCGTGTGGCTCGGCCCGACCACGGACATCATCGCGCACGCCAAGCAGGTCGGGCCGAAGGTCGTCTTCGACGGCCCGCTGAAGCTGCGCGCCAAGGTCGCGATCGTGGTCTGGCCGGCCGCCGCGATGCTGGTGCACTCCGCGCTCACCTACGCGTTCGGGCTGCGCGAGGACTCACCCCGGGAATCACCCGAGGGCGGCGGGACGCAGTAGCGGCGCCGTGGCCGCCGCGGTCAGCTCCACCAGCGCGGCCGGCGCCAGCTCCACCTCCAGCCCCCGCCTGCCCGCGGAGACGAACACCGTCGGCCGGGACAGCGCCGAGGCGTCCACCACCGTCGGCAGCGCTCTGCGCTGGCCGAGCGGGGAGATGCCGCCGCGCACGTAGCCGCTGCTGCGCTCGGCCGCGGCCGGGTCGGCCATCGCCGCCCGCTTGCCGCCGGCCGCGGCCGCCAGCGCCTTCAGGTCGAGCGAGCCGGACACCGGCACCACCGCGACCGTCAGCGCGCCGTCCACCTCCGCGACGAGCGTCTTGAACACCCGCCCCTGCTCGACGCCGAGCGCCGCGGCGGCCTCCTCGCCGTAGGGCAGCCCGCAGGACGGGTCGTGCACGTAGGAGTGCAGGGTGTAGGGGACGCCGGCCCGGTCCAGCGCGACGGTCGCCGGGGTGCCGCCGCCGGTACGTGACTTCTTCGCCATGGACCGACAGCCTGCCAGGTCAGTTCGCGCAGATCGCCTGCTGGGTCAGCTCCACCGCCGGCAGCGACGGCAGCTTCTCGATCACCGCGACCTCCCGGCGCAGCAGCCGCAGCTCCTCGCCGAGCCGCGCGGCGGTGTCCGGCGCCTCCAGCAGCCGCTGCTTCGCCGCCGCCTCGGCGATCGTCGTGGCCGCCACCAGGTACGACAGCACCGTCGGATCGTCGGTGAACTCCTGTGCGGCCAGGCTGCGTTCACGCGAACCGGCCAGCCGCTTCTGGTAGGTGCGGAAAGCCCGGGTCACCTGCGGCGCCAGCTCGTCCGCGCCGCTGCCCGCCTCCTCCGCCAGCTCCTCGACCTCCGCGGTCAGGTACTCCCCGGACGCGTCCACCGACAGCAGCCGGAACCGCACGATGCCGGTCGCGTGCATCCGGAAGCCGCCGTCGCCGCTGTCCACGATGTCGGCCACGTCCGCGACGCAGCCGAAGCCGTACAGCGCCGCGAGCGGGTCGTCGCCCAGGCCGGCGGCCGGACCGGTGGCCCGTCCCTCCTGCCCGGTCGGCGCGATCTCCTGGCCGTTCCTGATCGCCACCACCCCGAACCGCCGCGGCGTGTCCTCCGGCAGCGCGCGCAGGTCACGCACGAGGGCGCGGTAGCGCTCCTCGAAGACGTTCAGCGGCAGCACCAGCCCCGGGAACAGCGGCGAGGTGAGCGGGAAGAGCGGAAGGCGATCGGTCACAGCGGTCAGCGTACGGGCAGTACGCCCCCCTTCGGCACCCTTCCCGGCACCCGCGTCCGACCTGCGGCGCGGCACGTGCCGCGGGGGCCCGGCGCGGGAGCGGCGCCGGCCCCGGGACCCCCGCGCCGCGTATCACGGAGTGGAACCGCGGAACGGGTCCGCCGGCCGGGTCTCTACACTTGGCACCGTGATCTCCCGAATCGATCTGCGCGGTGCCGCCTTCCCCGACGGCGGGATCGACCGCGACCTGCTGCCCCGGGCCGAGTTCGACGTGGAGGCCGCGCTCGACGCCGTGCGGCCGATCTGCGAGGACGTCCGCCATCGCGGCAGCGCTGCGGTGATCGACTACGGGGAGCGCTTCGACGGGGTGCGGCTGGAGCGGCTGCGGGTGCCCGCGCAGGCCCTCGCCGACGCCCTCGCGCAGCTCGACCCGCAGGTGCGCGCCGCCCTGGAGGAGTCCATCCGCCGGGCCCGCGCCGTCCACCGCGACCAGCGCAGGACCGACACCACCACGCAGGTGGTGCCCGGCGGCACCGTCACCGAGCGGTGGGTGCCCGTCCGGCGCGTCGGGCTCTACGTGCCCGGCGGCCTCGCCGCCTACGCGTCCTCCGTTGTGATGAACGTGGTGCCCGCCCAGGAGGCCGGCGTCGAGGGCATCGCGGTGTCCTCCCCGCCGCAGCGGGAGACCGGCCTGCCCGCGGCGCCGGTGCTCGCCGCCTGCGCCCTGCTCGGCGTGGACGAGGTGCACGCCGCCGGCGGCGCCCAGGCGGTCGCCATGTTCGCCTACGGCACCGACGAGTGCCGCCCGGTCGACCTCGTCACCGGCCCCGGCAACATCTACGTCGCCGCCGCCAAGCGCCTGCTCAAGGGCCGCGTCGGCATCGACGCCGAGGCCGGCCCGACCGAGATCGCCGTCCTCGCCGACGACTCCGCCGAGCCCGGTTTCGTGGCCGCCGACCTGATCAGCCAGGCCGAGCACGACACGTTGGCCGCCGCCGTGCTGGTCACCACCTCCGCCGAGCTCGCCGACGCCGTCGACAAGGAGCTCGACGTCCAGGTCGCCGCCGCCAGGCACCGCGAGCGGATCACCGCCGCGCTCTCCGGCCGCCAGTCCGCGACCGTCCTGGTCGACACCCTGGAGCAGGGCCTCCAGGTGGTGGACGCCTACGCCGCCGAGCACCTGGAGATCCAGACCCGGGACGCCGCCGCCGTCGCCGCCCGGGTGCGCAACGCCGGCGCCGTCTTCGTCGGCCCGCACGCCCCCGTCTCGCTCGGCGACTACTGCGCCGGCTCCAACCACGTGCTGCCCACCGGCGGCTGCGCCTGCCACTCCTCGGGCCTTTCGGTGCAGTCCTTCCTGCGCGGCATCCACGTCGTGGACTACTCCCGCGACGCGCTCGCCGACGTCGCCCACCACGTGGTGGCCCTGGCCACCGCCGAGGACCTGCCCGCCCACGGCACGGCCGTCACCGTGCGGTTCGGAGCCGGCTCATGACCTCCCTGGACGACCTGCCACTGCGCGACGAACTGCGCGGCCAGTCCGCGTACGGCGCCCCGCAGCTCGACGTGGCGGTGCGGCTGAACACGAACGAGAACCCGTACCCGCTGCCCGAGCCGCTGGTCGCGCGGATCGCCGAGCGCGTCGCCGAGGCCGCGCGCGGGCTCAACCGCTACCCGGACCGGGACGTGGTCGAGCTGCGCACCGAGCTGGCCCGCTACCTCGGCCGCACCACCGGCCACCTGGTCGGCGCCGACCAGGTCTGGGCCGCCAACGGCTCCAACGAGGTGATCCAGCAGCTCCTGCAGGCGTTCGGCGGACCCGGCCGCACCGCGATCGGCTTCGAGCCGTCGTACTCCATGCACGCGCTGATCTCCCGCGGCACCGGCACCGCGTGGGTCTCCGGGCCGCGGCACGCCGACTTCACCATCGACACCGGCGCGGCCCGCCGCGAGATCGCCGCGCTGCGCCCCGACGTCGTCTTCGTCTGCTCCCCGAACAACCCGACCGGGACGGCGACCGACGCCGAGACCGTCCTGGCGCTGTACGACGCGGCCCAGGCCGCCAAGCCGTCGCTGGTGGTGGTGGACGAGGCGTACGGCGAGTTCTCGCACCAGCCGTCGCTGCTGCCGCTGATCGAGGGCCGGCCGAACCTGGTGCTCACCCGCACCATGTCCAAGGCGTTCGGCGCCGCGGGGCTGCGGCTGGGCTACCTGGCGGCCGACCCGGCCGTGGTCGAGGCCGTCCAACTGGTCCGGCTGCCCTACCACCTGTCCGCGGTCAACCAGGCGACCGCGCTCGCGGCGCTGGAGTACACCGACACCCTGCTCGGCTACGTCGAGCAGCTCAAGGCCGAGCGCGACCGGGTGGTCACCGAACTGCGCGCCTTCGGCTACCGGGTCACCGACTCCGACGCCAACTTCGTCCAGTTCGGACGGTTCGCCGACGGCCACGGCGCCTGGCAGGCGTTCCTCGACCGCGGCGTGCTGATCCGTGACAACGGCGTCCCCGGCTGGCTGCGGGCCACGACCGGCACCCCCGGCGAGAACAGCGCGTTCCTGGACGCGGCGAAGGCCGTGTTCACGACGCACAGCACCGAGCACAGCACCGAGTACAGCGGCGACAGCCGCACCGACAAGGAGTCCGCATGACCCGCACGGGCCGCGTGGAGCGCACCACCAAGGAGACGTCCACCGTCGTCGAGATCGACCTCGACGGCACCGGGCAGGTCTCCGTCTCGACCGGCGTGGGTTTCTACGACCACATGCTCGACCAGCTCGGCCGGCACGGCCTGTTCGACCTCACCGTGAAGACCGAGGGCGACCTGCACATCGACACCCACCACACGATCGAGGACACCGCCCTCGCGCTGGGCGCCGCGTTCCGGCAGGCGCTCGGCGACAAGGTCGGGATCTACCGCTTCGGCAACTGCACGGTGCCGCTGGACGAGTCGCTCGCCCAGGTCACCGTCGACCTGTCCGGCCGCCCCTACCTGGTGCACACCGAGCCCGAGCACATGGCGCCGATGATCGGGTCCTACGACACCACGATGACCCGGCACATCCTGGAGTCCTTCGTCGCCCAGGCCCAGGTCGCGCTGCACGTCCACGTGCCCTACGGGCGCAACGCGCACCACATCGTGGAGTGCCAGTTCAAGGCGCTGGCCCGGGCCCTGCGCTACGCCAGCGAGCGCGATCCGCGCGCCGCGGGCATCCTGCCGTCCACGAAGGGTGCGCTGTGAACAAGGGGTCGTCCCTCTTCATCCTGCTCGGGCTGTTCCTGGCCGGCGGGGTCTACTCGTTCTGGAAGCAGAAGCAGTCCAGGAGCCTGATCACGCTGCTCGCGGTCGGCTCGGCGATGGCGCTCGTCGCCGGCCTGCTCCAGCTCTGAGGGGGCGCGCGCATGACGAACACCGGCAAGAGCGTCGTCGTCCTCGACTACGGCTTCGGCAACGTCCGGTCCGCCGAACGGGCGCTGGCCCGGGCCGGCGCCGACGTGGAGATCACCGCGGACTACGACCGGGCGATGGCCGCCGACGGGCTGCTCGTGCCGGGCGTCGGCGCCTTCGCCGCGTGCATGGAGGGCATCAGGAAGGTCCGCGGCGACTGGATCGTCGGCCGCCGGCTCGCGGGCGGGCGCCCGGTGCTGGGCATCTGCGTCGGCATGCAGGTGCTCTTCAGCCGCGGCATCGAGCACGGCGTGCAGAGCGACGGCCTGGACGAGTGGCCCGGCACCGTCGAACCGCTGCGGGCGCCCGTGGTGCCGCACATGGGCTGGAACACCGTCGAGGCGCCGCCGAACTCGCGGCAGTTCGCCGGGCTCAACGCCGACGCCCGGTTCTACTTCGTGCACTCCTACGCGGTGCGCGCGTGGGAGATGGAGCCGCCCGCCGGTGCCCTGCGCGCCCCCGAGGTCACCTGGGCCACCCATGGCGAGCCGTTCGTGGCCGCGGTGGAGAACGGCGCGCTGTGGGCCACCCAGTTCCATCCGGAGAAGTCCGGGGACGCGGGCGCGCGGCTGCTGGAGAACTGGCTCGACACGCTCTGACCCCCGGTGCCGCCGCCACCGGCCGCACGCCCGTCCGCACCCCCCGTCCGTACGACGCCGAAGCCGTACGACGCCGAAGCCGCCGCCGGCCCGCGGCCGTACGGCCCACCGCTCCGCACCCCGACCGATCCTGCGAGGACCGCATCCCGATGAGCACGCTCGAACTCCTCCCCGCCGTCGACGTCCGCGACGGCCAGGCCGTGCGCCTGGTGCACGGCGAGTCCGGCTCCGAGACCTCCTACGGCGACCCGCTCGCCGCGGCGCTGGCCTGGCAGCAGGCGGGCGCGGAGTGGCTGCACCTGGTCGACCTCGACGCGGCCTTCGGCACCGGCGACAACCGTGAGCTGATCGCCGGGGTGGCGCGCACCATGGACATCAAGGTCGAGCTGTCCGGCGGCATCCGCGACGACGACAGCCTCGCCGCGGCCCTCGCCACCGGCTGCACCCGGGTCAACCTCGGCACCGCGGCGCTGGAGAGCCCGCAGTGGGTGGCCAAGGTGATCGCCGAGTACGGCGACCGGATCGCGGTCGGCCTCGACGTGCGCGGCACCACGCTGCGCGGCCGCGGCTGGACCCGCGACGGCGGCGACCTCTACGAGACGCTGGCCCGGCTCGACTCCGAGGGCTGCGCGCGCTACGTCGTGACCGACATCGCCAAGGACGGCACCCTCCAGGGCCCCAACCTGGAACTGCTGGAGAACGTGTGCGCCGCGACCGACAAGCCGGTGGTCGCCTCGGGCGGCGTCTCCAGCCTCGACGACCTGCGGGCGATCGCGACCCTGGTGCCGCGGGGCGTGGAAGGCGCGATCGTCGGGAAGGCGCTGTACGCAGAGGCGTTCACGCTGCAGGAAGCCCTGGAGGCTGTTTCCCGATGACCGGTTCCCCGGAGTCCCCCAAGTCACCCGCGACCGCTGCCCCCGACCCCGACGAGCAGGACCAGGCCGTGCGGGTGCACCGGCTGCGCTCGGCGGACAGTTCGTGGGAGGAGGCGATCGGCTCCTCCCGCGCGGTGGCGGCGGGGGACCGGGTCATCGTCGCCGGCACGCGGTCTCCGGCCGGCGACCGTGTGCCGGGCGACGCCGAGCCGTACGAACAGGCGCTGAGCGCCTTCCGCGGCGCGCTGTCCGCGTTGGAGCCGTTCGGGCTGGACGCGGCCAGCGTGATCCGGACCCGGACGTACCTCGGCCACGTCCGGGACGCCGACGAGGTCGGCCGCGCGCACCGCGAGGTCTTCGGCGCTGTGCGGCCGGCGGCCACGATGGTCGTGGTGGCCGGGTTCGCGGACTCCCGGGTGCTGGTCGAGGTGGAGATCGAGGCGTACCGCGGCGACGCCCGGGGCGGCCCGGAAGAGCCCGGTGAAGGAGAAGAGGGCACATGAGCCTCGCGGTCCGAGTCATCCCCTGCCTGGACGTGGACGCCGGGCGGGTGGTCAAGGGCGTCAACTTCCAGAACCTGCGCGACGCCGGCGACCCCGTCGAGATGGCGAAGCTGTACGACGCCGAGGGCGCCGACGAGCTGACCTTCCTGGACATCACCGCGTCCTCCGGCGACCGGGAGACCACCTACGACGTGGTGCGGCGCACCGCGGAGCAGGTCTTCATCCCGCTCACCGTCGGCGGCGGGGTGCGCAGCGCGGACGACGTGGACAAGCTGCTGCGGGCCGGCGCGGACAAGGTCGGCGTGAACACCGCGGCGATCGCCCGGCCGGAGCTGATCCGGGAGATCGCCGAGCGGTTCGGCCGCCAGGTGCTGGTGCTGTCCGTCGACGCCCGCCGCACCCCCGCCGGCACGTTCGAGGTCACCACGCACGGCGGGCGGCGCGGCACCGGCATCGACGCGGTGGAGTGGGCCGAGCGCGCGGCCGGCCTCGGGGCCGGCGAGATCCTGCTCAACTCGATGGACGCGGACGGCACCAAGGACGGCTACGACACCGAGATGATCGCCGCCGTGCGCGCCCGGGTGAGCGTGCCGGTGATCGCCTCCGGCGGGGCCGGCCGGGTCGCGGACTTCGCGCCCGCGGTCGAGGCGGGCGCGGACGCGGTACTGGCCGCGTCCGTCTTCCACTTCGGCGACCTGCGGATCGGCGAGGTCAAGTCGGCGTTGCGACAGGCGGGACACCCCGTCCGCTGAGCCCCGCGGGCGCTCCGCCGGCACTGCGGATCAGGCCGGATCGAGCCGGATCGAGCCGGACCCCCAGGGTCCCGGGGCTCGCCCTGATAGGAAAGGAAAGTTGCGCAAATAATATTGTGCAACTTTCCTTTCCTATCTACGGTGGGAGGGTGGCAGACGAACAGGCGGCACCGTCCCCCGAACCGAGCGCGTCCGTACCGCGCGCCCCCGAACCGCGCATCACCGACCTGGACGCGCTGAAGGTGTTCACGCACCCGCTGCGCATCCGGATCTACCGCGCGCTCTTCACCAGCCGCGAGGCCACCGCCTCGCGGCTGGCCGACCAGGTCGACGAGGCGGTCTCCCTGGTCAGCTACCACCTGCGCAAGCTCGCCGCGCACGGCTTCATCGTCGAGGCGCCGGGGCGCGGCGGCGACGGGCGCGAGCGCTGGTGGAAGCTCTCCTCCGACCGCGGCTTCAGCTTCCGGAACTCCGACTTCGACGACCGCCCCGAGGGCGTCGCGGTGCTCGGAGAGGTCACCCGGCAGCTCCTCGCCACCCGCGCGGAGCGGTACGCGCGGTACCTGGACGGGCAGGCCGCATGGCCCCGGCGGTGGACGGAGGCGGCGTTCTCCAGCGAGTACATGCCGCGCCTGACCGCGGCCGAACTCCAGGAGATGGCCGAGGAGATCGGCGACCTGATGTGGCGCTGGACCGAGCGCGGCAGGGCGGCGGAGGAGGCCGGCGACACCGAGGGCCGCGAACACGTCGCGGTCCACATGTACGGCTTCCCCCACCGCGATTAGGGCCTGTCCGCCGGACAGGCCCCAGCGCTTCTTCCGCCCCGTTCCCGAAGTTCCCGACAGCCGATCGGCCCGCGCGCCCGCGGTTCCGCCCGTCGGCGGGGGCCGTACGCCCTGACGCTTGACGCCTGGCGCCCCCGGCCTGACGCCTCCCGGCCTGACGCCTCCGGGCCCGCGGGGAGATCCCGCACGCCCGCACGCCACTCCGCGCTCCGCCTTTTCGAACTGTTGTGCGCCTCCCTGATCCGCCCACCGGAAAGGACCGCCCGCCATGATCGGCACCGCTCGCACCGCTCGCACCGCTCCACCCGCCACCGCCGCCTCCGCCCACCGGGACCCGAACGTGCTGCGCTGGCTGGCCGCGTACACCGCGTCCCTGCTCGGCGACAGCGTCTACTTCCTTGCTCTCGGCTTCGCCGCCGCGAAGACCGTGCCGCCGGCGGAGGTGGGCGTGGTGATGGCCGTCGGCGCCGTGCCGCGCGCCCTGCTCATGCTCGGCGGGGGAGTGGTGGCCGACCGCTTCGGGCCGCGCCGGGTGGTGATCGGCAGCGACGCGGTGCGCTGCGTGCTGATCCTCGCCGCGGCTGTGGTGCTCGCGACGGCCGCGCCCGGACTGTGGCTGCTGGTGGCCGTCTCGCTCGTCTTCGGCGTCGTGGACGCGCTGTTCATGCCCGCGGTCGGCGCGCTGCCGCCGCGGCTGGTCGCCGGCGACCAGCTCGTCCGGCTCCAGGGCATGCGCGCGCTCGCCGTGCGCACCGGGAACATCGCGGGGCCGCCGCTCGGCGGGCTCGCGATGGGCCTCGGCGGCGCGGGCGCCGCCTTCGCCGTGGCCGGCGGCCTGTTCGCGCTGTCCGTGCCGCTGCTGCTGACCACCCGGATCGGCGTGTTGGAGCGGAGCCGCCCGGAGGCCGACGTCGACGGGGACGGGCCCGGCCGCGCCGCCTCCTCCGGTACCTGGGCCGAACTGCGCGACGGGCTGCGCTACGTGCGCCGGCACCGGCTGGTCGGGCCGCTCGTCCTGTCCGGCGCCCTCAGCGAGCTGGGCCTGGTCGGCCCGCTCAACATCGGGATGGTGCTGCTCGCCCGGCAGCGCGGCTGGGGTTCCGGGGGATACGGCTGGATCATCGCGGCGTTCGGCGCCGGCGCCGCGGCCAGCGCGCTCCTGCTCACCGTGCGCGGCCGGGTGCGGCGGCCCGGCGTCGTCCAGATCGCCACGCTCTTCGCCGGCTCGGCGTCCATAGGGCTCATCGGCACCGCCCCCGTACTCGGCGCCGCGGTCGGACTCGGCCTGCTCTCCGGGATCGTCTGCGGCGTCTGCGGCGGTCTGGCCGTCGCGATGGTCCAGTCTGCCGCCGACCCCGCCTACCTCGGCCGGGTCACCGCGGTCATGAGCCTCACCGGCTTCGGGATCGCGCCCCTCGTCTACCCCGCGTTCGGCGCGGCCGTCTCCGCCTTCGGCCCCGCCCCCGTCTTCCTCGCCAGCAGCGCCGTCGGCATGCTGGGGGGCCTGGTCGGCCTCGCCTCCCCGGCGGTGCGCTCCGCGCGGTGAGCGAACCCGCCGCGGTGCCCCGCCCGCCGGTCACGGGACCCCGTGCTGGACGGGTGGGCCTGTCGCGCCGTCCCCCGCGCCCCCGCGCGGTGCGGCTCCCTCCGGTGAAGCAGCGACCCCGGCGAGGATCACTGAGGGCACCGCCCGAGGTGGCGGCGAACGGCGCGGGCGGCCTCCACCGGCAGGCGGTACCCAGGTCGGCGGGACGGGGTGACCGGGCGGGGTGGGCCGACGGGACGGGGCGACCGGGCGGGGCGGGGGCGGCTACACCCCCAGGGACGCTTCGCGCACCTTCGTGACCGCTTCCTCCGGGCCCTCCGTCTCGACCTTCGCCGCGGCCTGCCGGCCGAAGGCGAACATCGTCAGCTCGGCCGGCTCCCCGGTCACGGTGACGACGGGCGTGCCCTTGTGCGCGACGACGGTCCGCCCGTCGGGGCAGCGCAGCACCAGCCCGACCGGACTGCGCCGGCCGAGCAGGCGCGCGGCCCGCTCCAGCCGCGCCCACAGCGCGTCCGCGAAGACCGGGTCGATCGTCCGCGGCGTCCAGTCCGGCGCGGCGCGGCGCACGTCCTCGGTGTGGACGTAGAACTCCAGCGTGTTCGACGCCTCGTCAACCTGCTTGAGGGAGAAGGGGGACAGCCGTGGCGGGCCGGTCCTGATCAGCTGGACCAGTTCGGCGTACGGCTTCGCCGCGTACTCGTTGCGGACCCGCTCCAGGCGGTCGGCCAGCCGGGGCACCAGCGCCCCCACGGCCGCGTCGCCGCGGCGTTCGCGGACCACCACGTGGGCGGCGAGGTCCCTGGCGGTCCAACCCGCGCAGAGCGTCGGGGCGTCGGGCCCCGAACGCTCCAGCAGATCGGCGAGGAGCAGACGTTCACGCTGCGCATGGGTCGTCATACCGGAAGGCTAACCACCGGCGGCGGTTTCATCCGCCTCCGGCCGCGCGGATCGCCGCGCGTCGCCGCGAACGGGCGCGCCGCGCCGTCGCCGCGCACCCCCGGCGGTCAGAGCTTGCTGTACAGCTTCGTGCCGTTCGTCCCGTTGTTGCGGGTCAGCGAGCAGGTGACCGTCTTCTTGCCCTGCAACTCGTACGTGACCAGCTTCGGGAACAGCGCGTACGGGTAGTACTCCCGGCCGTCGTGCGGCAGGTGCTTGCGCGCGTCGGTCTGGCACAGCGACAGCGCCTTGGTCTGGATGTCCGCGTCGGTGTCGAAGGTGCCGCTCAGCGTCTCGTTCGCGACCACCTGCGCGTCGTGCGCGGTGGTGCACGACTTCTTCGTCACCTCGGAGACCGACGGCGTCAGCGACGGCGCGTCGAAGCAGGTGCCCGGCGACAGCGAGACGTACGGCACCAGCTTCTCGTCCGGCGAGGACGAGTCGGTCGGCAGGCCGTCGTCGCCCGTCGGCAGGTCGGTGGGCAGGTCCAGCGACGGGTCGTCCGTGGGCAGGTCGCTCGGCAGGGTGAAGCTCGGGGTGGGCAGGCCGCTCGGCAGTCCGCTGATGCTGACGCTGCCGGTCGGCTTGTCGTCCGCCTGCTTCTTGTCGTCGCCACCGCCGCTGGCCGCCGCGACTCCGCCGATGATCGCGCCGATCACCACGACCGCGCCGACCGCGATCCACACGTTGCGCTTGGTGTTGTTCGGGGGCGGCGGGGGCGGCTGGTAGCCGAAGCCCGGCTGCTCGCCCGGGTAGCCGTAGCCGTACCCGGCGGGCGGCGCCGGCGGGCCGGGCTGCCCGGGCGGGCCGTACCCGCCCTGCTGGCCCTGCTGCGGGTAGCCGTACGGCTGCTGGCCGTCGGGCTGCTGCGGGTAGCCGTACGACTGGCCGCCGCCCGGCTGTTGGGGGGCGCCGTAGCCGCCCTCACCCGGCGGGGGAGGGGGAGGGGGCGGCCCGAAACCCTGCGGCGGCCCAAAACCGCCGCCCTGCTCCGGAGGCGGCGGTGGACCATCTTGCGGCGGCGGAGGAAAACCCATGGCGAAAGGATGCCCCATACGGGTGACACTGGGCGAGCTGCTACCGCATGGCGGACAGCCCTCTTGCGGCGTTTGCCGGACAATGCGGCTTTTCTCGTTACGGGGGGATCGGCGGCAGAATGGGCCCATGCCCTCGACCTCGCTCGACCCCGCGATCGCCGCGCGCCTCAAACGCAACCCCGACGGTCTGGTTCCGGCCATCGCCCAGCAGTACGACACCGGTGAGGTGCTGATGCTCGGGTGGATGGACGACGAGGCGCTGCACCGCACGCTCACCACCGGCCGCTGCACCTACTGGAGCCGCAGCCGCCGGGAGTACTGGGTCAAGGGCGACACCTCCGGCCACGTGCAGCACGTCCGGTCCGTCGCCCTGGACTGCGACGGCGACACGATCCTCGTCCGCGTCGACCAGACCGGCGCCGCCTGCCACACCGGCGCCCCCACCTGCTTCGACCAGGACGTCCTCCTGGAGGGGTAGCGGCCCGGCCGGCCGCCGCGCCCCGCCCCGCCGGCAGGTGGTCCCCCGGCTGGCACGGCGGGCACCGGGTGCGCCGGGGGCGCCCCGGACGGCTAGTCTCTGCGGCCATGGACCTCGCTACCTTCCGCAAGCTCGCCGTCGACCGCCGCGTCATCCCGGTCACCAGGAGACTGCTCGCGGACGGCGACACCCCGGTCGGCCTGTACCGGAAGCTCGCCGGCGAGCGCGTCGGCACCTTCCTGCTGGAGTCCGCGGAGGACAGCAAGGCGTGGTCCCGCTACAGCTTCGTCGGGGTCCGCTCGGACGCGACCCTGACCGCGCGCGACGGGCAGGCGCACTGGCTCGGCACGCCCCCGGTGGGCGTCCCGGTGGACGGCGACCCGCTGGCCGCGCTGCGGGCCACCGTGGAGGCGCTGCACACCCCGCGCGACCTGGCCGGCGGCATGCCCCCGTTCACCGGCGGCATGGTCGGCTACCTCGGCTACGACATCGTCCGGCGCCTGGAGCGGATCGGCGAGCACGGCAGCGACGAACTGCGGCTGCCCGAGCTGACGATGCTGCTCACCTCGGACATGGCCGTGCTGGACCACTGGGACGGCAGCGTGCTGCTGATCGCCAACGCGATCAACCACAACGACCGGGACACCGGCGTGGACGAGGCGTACGCCGGCGCGGTGGCGCGCTTGGACGCGATGGAGGCCGACCTCGGCCGCCCGGTCGAACACCCCCCGGTGGTGCTGCCGCGCTCGGAGCTGCCGGAGTACACCACCCGGTGGGGCGGCCAGGACTTCCGGGACGCGGTGGAGGACGTCAAGGAGCGCATCCGGGCCGGCGAGGCGTTCCAGGTGGTGCCCTCGCAGCGGTTCGAGACGCCGTGCGCGGCGAGCGCCCTGGACGTGTACCGGGTGCTGCGGGCCACCAACCCGAGCCCGTACATGTACCTGCTGCGCTTCCCCGGCGAGGACGGCGGCGCCGAGGGCGGCTTCGACGTGGTCGGGTCCAGCCCCGAGGCGCTGGTCAAGGTCGAGGACGGGCACGCCATGGTGCACCCGATCGCCGGCACCCGCCCGCGCGGCGCCACCCCGCAGGCCGACGCGGCGCTCGCCGAGGAACTCCTCGCCGACCCCAAGGAGCGCGCCGAGCACCTGATGCTGGTGGACCTCGGCCGCAACGACCTGGGCCGGGTCTGCGAGCCCGGCAGCGTGGAGGTGGTCGACTTCATGTCGGTCGAGCGGTACTCGCACGTGATGCACATCGTCTCGACCGTCACCGGCCGCGTCGCGCCCGGCCGCACCGCCTTCGACGTGCTCACCGCCTGCTTCCCCGCCGGCACGCTCTCCGGCGCGCCCAAGCCCCGCGCGATGCAGATCATCGAGGAACTGGAGCCCGCCAGGCGGGGGTTGTACGGCGGCTGCGTCGGCTACCTCGACTTCGCCGGCGACTCCGACACCGCGATCGCGATCCGCACCGCGCTGCTGCGCGACGGCACCGCCTACGTCCAGGCGGGCGCCGGCATCGTCGCGGACTCCGATCCCGTCGCGGAGGACACGGAGTGCCGCAACAAGGCCGCCGCCGTGCTGCGGGCGGTGAACACCGCCAACCGCCTCCACGCCTGAGGCGCCTTCCCGGAGGAGCGGCCGGGTCGGGCCCCCCGGGCTCCCCGCCGCTTCCGGCCGTGCCCCGCCGCGCCGCTGCCCTGCCGCTCGGCAGCACCGGCTCGGGTCGGCGCCGCGCGCCGCCGGCGGGCGGTTGCCGCGTGCCGGAAGTGGCGGGTGGGGGGTTTGTTTAGGTCATCTGCCCGATCGTCAACGCGCCCCGGTCATACCGATACTGGGCGCGCCTCCCTCGACGATTACCCGCACGGCGGGCGCGCCGGCGCGCGGCCGACGAGTCGTCAGGACCGACGAAAGGGTGACCTCCGCCATGTTCCGACGCGGGCGCACGCGCGCGCCAGTCCCGCTGCTCATAGCCGCCGTCGCGGCGCTCTGCACGCTGGCCACCGGCCAGGACCTCAGCGCCGCCGCCACTCCGCCCTCCCCGCTCACCGCCACCACCGCCGCGGCCACGAGCGCCACCGGACAGCCCGACATCCCGCCGGCCCTCGCCGACGACCTGCCGCACTACACCCCCGCCGGCTGCGCGGCCGCCGACGCCGGCGCCGGTCAGCCCGTCGCGACCTGCGACGCCCTGATCAGCACCGGCACCAGCCACACCGTCAGGGCGGACGCCTCCGGGCCGCCGGCCACCGCGCTGACCCCCACCGACATCCAGCAGGCGTACCGGCTGCCGGCCGGCGCCGGCAAGGGGCAGACCGTCGCGGTGGTGGACGCGGGAGGCTACACCGCAGCCGAGTCCGACCTCGCCGCCTTCCGCGCGCAGTACGGCCTCCCGGCGTGCGGGAGCTCCGACGGCTGCTTCCGCAAGGTGGACCAGCGCGGCGGCACCGGCTACCCCGCGGACGACGCGGGATGGGCCCTGGAGACGGCGCTGGACCTGGACGCGGTGTCCTCCGCGTGCCCCCAGTGCCACATCCTGCTGGTCGAGGGCGACTCGGCGGCCCTCGGCGACCTCGGCGCCGCCGCGGACACCGCGGTGAGCCTGGGCGCGAAGTTCGTCTCGAACTCCTACGGCCTGTCCGGCGAGAGCAGCATCGAGACCTCCTACTCCGCCCACTACGACCACCCCGGCGTCGTGGTCACCGCCTCCACCGGGGACAAGGGCAACATCGTCAACTGGCCGGCGTCCGACCCGGACGTGGTCGCCGTCGGCGGCACCACGCTGACCGCCGACGCCGGCAGCGACCGCGGCTGGAGCGAGTCCGCCTGGTCCGAGGGCGGCAGCGGCTGCTCGCTGTACGAACCGCAGCCCGGCTACCAGAGCGGCCTGGCCACCGGCTGCGCCCGGCGGGCGACCGCCGACATCGCCGCCGACGCCGACCCCCAGACGGGACTGGGCATCTACGACACGCTCGGCCAGGACGGCTGGCTCCAGGTCGGCGGCACGAGCCTGTCCGCCCCGCTGACGGCCGCCATGTACGCGCTGGCCGGCACGCCCGCCGCGGGCACCTACCCGGTCACCTATCCCTACGCCGACCAGGGCAACCACCTCTTCGACGTCACCGCCGGCAGCGACGGAAGCTGCGGCGGCGTGCTGTGCACGGCCGGCGCCGGCTGGGACGGGCCGACCGGCCTCGGCACCCCCGACGGCGTGTCCGCGCTGGTCCAGCAGCCCGGCGGCACCGTCGCCGGCCGCCTGACCGACGCCTCCGGCGGCGCCGGGCTCCCCGGCGCCGTGATCACCTTCACGGCCGAGGACGGCACCCTCACCTACCGGGCCACCGCCGACACCTCCGGCGCCTACGCGCTGACCCTGCCGGCCGGTACGTACACCGCCGCCGCCACCGACTTCGGCTACGACACCGCCCGCGCCTCCGGCGTCACCGTGTCCGTCGGCCAGTCCGCCACCACCGACCTCGCCCTGACCAAGCAGCCCACCCGGACGCTCAGCGGCAAGGTCACCGACGGCTCCGGCCACGGCTACCCGCTGTACGCGAGGATCACCATCGACGGCTACCCGTCCGGCGCGATCCACACCGACCCGAAGACCGGTGCCTACTCCGTCGAACTGCCGCGCGACGCCGCCTACACGCTGCACGTGGCGTCGGTCTACCCCGGCTACGAGCAGTCCGACGCCACCGTCTCCCTGGGCGCGTCGGACGTGCGCCACGACGTCCCGCTCACCGCGGACCGCGCCGGGTGCGCGGCACCCGGCTACGCGTACCCGGCGGCGGCGGACTTCGAGGACTGGTCCACCGCGCCGAGGAGCGGATGGGCCGTCACCGGCGCGGCCGCGGGGGACACCTGGCAGTTCGACTCCACCATGTGGAACCTCACCGGCGGCAGCGGCAACTTCGCCACCGCCGATCCCTACGACCACGGCGGCGCCGCCGAGGACACCACCCTGACCACTCCGGTGATGGACCTGAGCGGGCAGACCGACCCCGCGCTGCACTTCGACACCGCCTACCTCGGCACGTCCGACACCTCCGCCGACGTCGGGCTGAGCACCGACGGCGGGAAGACCTGGACCTCGGTGTGGCACCAGAGCACCGGCGACCTCGTCACCGCGGTCAGCGTGCCGCTCACCGCCGCCTACGGCCGCAGCGACGTCGAGCTGCGCTTCCACTTCACCGGACAGGGCACGACGCTCTGGCAGTTGGACGACGTGACCGTGGGCACCTGCGCGACCGTGCCCGGCGGGATCGTCACCGGCACCGTCACCGACGCGAACACCGGCAAGGCGGTCGACGGCGCCGTCGTCACCGACACCGCCGACCCGGAGGCCACCACCGCCACCACCGCCACCCCGGACGACCCGGCCCTGCCGGACGGCTGGTACTGGCTGTTCGCCAAGGGCGCCGGCCGCCACACCTACACCGCGGCCGCCAACCGCTACGTCACGGCCACCAGGACCGTCGCCACCACCAGGGACGCCGTCACCACGGCGCGCACCGCCCTCGCGGCGGGCGAGCTGACGGTGGCCCCGGGCAAGGTCACCGCGAGCGCGGTCCTCGGCAAGCGGGACGTGCGGCAGCTCACCCTCACCAACACCGGCGGCGCGCCGATCACCGTCACCGTCGGCGAGCAGAGCGGCGGCTACACCGCCGCCACCGGTGCCTCCTCCGACGACTGGCAGCGCCTGCCCGCGCTGCCGGAACCGGTGCTGGACAACGCCGAGGCCGACTACCAGGGCCGGGCGTACTCGGTCGGCGGCATCCGCCAGGTCGTCGGCGGCACCGCGCTGGCCGAGGCGTACGTCTACGACCCGGTGGGCGCGGCCTGGCAGCGCATCGCCGACCTGCCCGAACCGCTGGCGGGCGCCTCGGCGGCCTTCCTCGACGGCACGCTGTACGTGATCGGCGGCTGGACCGGCGACGCGGACGCCGGCACTGTCCAGGTCCGGTCCTCCGTCTACGCCTACCACCCCGCCACCGACACCTGGACGACGCTCGCGAGCCTGCCGGCGCCCGAGGAGACCGGGGCCGTCGCGGTCCTGGACGGCGCGCTCTACGTGGTCGGCGGCTGCGCGGACGGCTGCGACCAGACCCAGGCCGCCGTTTACCGGTACACCCCGGCCACGGGCCGGTGGACCAAGGCCGCCGACTACCCGACGACCGTGCAGCGCGAGGCGTGCGCGGGGATCTCCGACGAGGTGGTGTGCGCCGGCGGAGCGAGCACGAACGCCGGGCGCACCCAGGCGCTGGCGACCGCCTACGCCTACAGCCCCCGCTCCGGCGCCTGGACCCCGCTGCCGGACCTGCCCTACCCGGTCTGGGGCATGGCCTCCAGCGGAGCCAACGGCGAGTTGCAGATCGCCGGCGGCTACAGCACGTCGGGCGCCACCGACCGGACGGTCCAGTTCGACCCGGTGACCGACCGGTGGACGGACCTGCCGGACACCCCGCTGGCGCTCCTGCGCGGCGGCGGCAGCGGATGCGGGATGTACCAGGTCGGCGGTGCCTACGCCAACGGCCTGTCGTTCGGTGTGGGCACCGCCGACGCCGACGTGCTCCCCGGCTTCGACCAGTGCGGGGGCGACGACGTGGGCTGGCTGACCGAGCAGCGCACCACCCTCACCATCAAGCCGGGGCACTCCGCCGACCTCCTGGTCACCGCGGACGCCTCGCACGTCCCCGCGGCCGGCCGCTACACCGCCGGCCTCTCCCTGGTCACCGACTCCCCCTACGTGCGCCCGGCGGTCCCCGTCGCCTTCACCGTCACCGCGAAGAAGGGACACCACTGACCCGGAAGGCACCCGACCGAGGCCGCGGCCCCGCCCCCTCGCACGCACGCGAGGGCGCGGGGCCGCGGGCCGACCGGCCCGGACCCGGACCCGGCCCCGGTCCCGTCCGCACCGAAGGGCGCGACCCCGGCTCCACCGGTGGGCGCCGCGCGGGGCGGCGCGGGGTACGGGGCGGGGCGGCGCGAATCGGCGCGAGGGTCAGGCGGGCGAGGGGCCGGGCTCGGCGCCGGCGTCGTACCCCGCCTGGGTGACCCGGACCGCCAGCGCCGTCCGCGAGGAGACCCCGTGCTTGCGCATCGCGGAGTTGAGCTGCGTCGCCACCGTCTTCGGCGAGCGCGACAGCGCCTTGGCGATCTCCCGGTTGGTCAGGCCGGTGGCGACCAGCCGGACCACCTCCAGCTCGCGCGGGGACAGGCGGTCGCCGTAGCCGCGCCGGCCGGGCCGCCAGGGGCCCTCGGCCCCGGCACCCTGCGCGTCGAGGGCCCGCCGCACCCGGTCCGCGTCGTACCGCGCCCCGAGCGAGGTGAACTCGCGGTGGGCGGCGCGCAGTGCGGCGAGCGCGGCCGTGCGGCGCCCGTCGCGCAGCAGGCACCGGGCCCGCCGTTCCCCGGCCTTGGCCGCGTCGTAGGGGCGGGGCAGGGCCCGCCAGGCGCTCGCGGCGGCCTCCCAGGCGTCGGCCGCGGCGGCGGGGCGGCCGCGGCCCTCGGCGAGCAGGGCGCGGCAGGAGGCGAGGGTGGCGGCGAGCACCGGCGCGTCCCGGCCCCGCGCGCCGTCCTCGAAGGCGGCGACCAGTTCCTCCGCCTCGCTCCGGCGGCCGGCCGAGGTGAGCGCCGCGAGGTGCTCGGGCAGCACCTCCCCGGCCCACAGCCAGACGCCCTTGCGGACCAGGCGGCCGACCGGTTCGGCGGTGTGGTCCGCCGAGGGCTCCGCCGCGACCCTGGCCAGGGCGCCGGCGGCCTCCGCGGGCAGGTCGGTGGTGCCCCGCCGTACGCTCTCCTCGCGCACCGCAGCCAGCACCTTCCGCGCCTCCTCGTCGGGACCGCCGCGGGCGACCCGTAGCTGGGTGCCGACCAGCAGGGCGTCCATGCGGATCAGCGGTTCGCCGTCCACCTCCTGCCAGGCCGCCAGCCGTTCGTCCAGGCCGTCCCACGCGCCGGTCAGCCAGTCCAGGTGGCCCGCGGTCACCAGGGCCAGGTCGCGCAACCGCTGGTAGCCGTGCCGGCCGGCGACGTCCACCGCCGCGGCCAGGTACCGGCGGGCGTCGGCGTACCGGCCCCACTTCATCGCGGCGTGGCCCGCGTTGAGGTGGAACCGCGCGGTCAGGACGGCGGCCTGCGGGCTGGACTCGTCCGCGTCGATCCGGCCGGCCAGCTCCCAGCCGGACTCCTCGCCGAGCTCGAACAGCGCGGTCATCCGGGCCAGCCGCAGCTCGAACCGGTCCACCGGGCCGATCTCGGACGACGACGCGACCGCCTCGGCCCGCTCCAGCCAGCGCAGGTGCGTCGCCACCGGCCAGGAGTCGTGCAGCGGCAGCCCCAGCACGGTCATCGCCGACGCGACCGGGTAGCCGTGGTCGGCCAGGTCGGGGATGGCCTGTTCGAGGACGGCGGCCGCCTCGGTGTACTCGCCGACCGTCAGCAGCATCCGGCCCAACTGCGCGCGCACGGCCGCCCGGTCGCGCCGGCCCAGCCGCCCCGAGTCCACCACCGCGCGCAGGGTCCGCGCGATCTCCCCGGCCCTGGGGTCGCCGGTGAACGCGTGCGACGACACCTGCCCGGCCAGGGCCGCGACCTCGGTGGGCGGCAGCGTCGGCTCGGTGATCAGGGCGTGCAGCAGTCCCGCCGCGGTGCGGTGGTCGCCGGAGGAGAGCGCGAGCAGGGCGGCCTGCCGGGCGTAGGCGAACCACCGCCGGGTCAGCCCCGCCTCCCGGAAGTGGTGGGCGAGCCGGCCGACCGGAGGCGGTACCGCGGTCTCCAGGGCCTCGCCCGCCCGGCGGTGCGCGGCGGCGCGCTCGTGGGCCGCCGCCCGGTCGTACACCGCCCGCGCGGCCAGCACGTGCCGGAAGGCGATCCCGGTCCGGCCGGCCGGCAGGCCGCCGCCGGGCCGCGCGGTGGTCTCCCCGAGCAGGCCGCTGCCGAGGGACGCGCGCAGCGCCGCGGGCCAGCGGCCGACCGGCAGCCCCGTGACGGCCGCCAGGGTGCGCTCGTCCACGGGGTCGGTGAGCACCGCCGCGGCCAGCAGCACCCGCCGGGCGTCCGCGCCGAGCCGGGCCACCCGCTCGGTCACCGAGTCGCGGATGGTCGGCGGCACTGCGATCTCGTCCAGGCCGCGGCGCGCCCACTCGCCGTCCCGGCAGGTGAGGTCGTCGCGGTCGCGCAGCAGGCGTACGCACTCCTCCAGCGCCAGCGGCACCCCCTCGGTCCGGTCGTGGAGGAAGGCGGCGAAGCCGGCCGAGACGCGGTCGCCGCCGAGCATCGACGACGCGAGGCCGGCCGCGTCGGACACCGGCAGCCCGCCGAGGGTCGCGCGCACCTGGCACACGTCCTGCGCCGGGCGCGAGGTCAGCCGCAGCAGCGGCGAGTCCGCCGCCACCTCCTCGGGCCGGTAGGTGAGCACCAGGGTCAGCGGCCGGGGCCGGCGGGTGGCGACGTACACCAGGAAGTCCAGCGTGGTGGCGTCGGCCCAGTGCACGTCCTCCACGACCAGCACCTCGACGCCGGCGCGGTCGAGCAGTTCGGCCAGCGCCCGGACGAGCTGGTGGCGGGCCACCCCGGCGTCGGCCGGCGGTTCGGGCGCGGGCGGCAGGTCCTGCGACCACTCGGGGAACAGCGGGCGCAGCGCGCCCGCGACGGCGGTCAGCCCGAGGGCCGCCACGTCGGGTGCGGCCTCCCGTACGGCGTCCACCACGGGCCCGAGGGTGAACGCCTCCAGGAACGGCGGGCACACCGCCAGCAGCGTCCGCGCGCCGTCGCGGTCGGTGGCCGCCACGGCCTCCCGGACGAGCCGGCTCTTGCCGATGCCCGCCTCGCCCTCGATCAGTACGAGCGCGGGCGGGCGCGCCAACGCCTCCACCACCCGTGCGAGTTCGCGGTCGCGTCCCACGAACCGCGTCCGGCCGAGCCAGCGTTCCGCCACCCCCGAGCCACCCCTCCAGCCGACGCCCCCGTCCGACCGGCCAATTCTCCGCCGCGACCTGCGGGTACGCCAGGGGTTGTCCGGGCGGCGGAACGCGCGGTTCCCCGCACCCGTGCCTTCGGGGTGCGGGGAACCGCGCGATCACCGTGCCGCCCTGGCGGGCCCGTCCGGTGTCAGCCGGTGAAGGCCGCGAGGCCGTTCGGGGTGCCGAGGCCGGTGGGGCCGTCGTAGCCGCTGGCGCCGCCGCACAGGTAGGACGTGCTGCAGGAGCCGTTCGACCCGCTGGTCACGTCGTTCAGGTCCGACGTGTGGCCGTACGGGAACGACGCCGGCGTGGAGCCGGACGACGGGGTGCCGGCGAGCGCGTAGACCGAGGCGATGATCGGCGAGGACACGCTGGTGCCGCCGAAGACCTCCCAGCCGCCGTCGCCGCCGTAGGTGTCGTTGACCGCGACGCCGGTGCTCGGGTCGGCCACCGCCGAGACGTCGGCCACGGTGCGCTTCGCGCAGCCGCTGTCCGTCTGCCAGCTCGGCTTCGCGTCATAGGCCGAGCAGCCCGAGCCGGAGCCGTCCCAGGCGGACTCGCTCCACCCGCGGGCGGAGGAGTCGGCGGTCAGCGAGGTGCCGCCGACCGAGGTGACGTACTGCGAGCCGGCCGGGTACTCCACGCCGTAGCCGGAGTCGCCCGCGCTGACCGTGATCGCCACGCCCGGGTGGTCGAAGTACGAGCTGTCGTAGGACGCGTCGGAGGAGGACTCGCCGCCGCCGTAGCTGTTGGAGACGTACTTCGCGCCGAGCGACACCGCGGTGTTCACCGAGGCGCCCAGGTCGCTCATGGACGAGCTGTCCGCCTCCACCAGGAGGATGTGGCACTGCGGGCAGGTCGCGCTGACCATGTCGACGTCGAGCGAGATCTCCTCGGCCCAGCCGGCGTCGGCGCTCGGCAGCGAGGAGGCGCTGCCGCTCTGGCCGACCTTGCTGAAGCAGCCGTTGTCGGTGCTGCACTCCGGCAGGCCGTAGGTGGAGCGGTACGTGGCGAGGTCCGCTTCGGCGTTGGGGTCGTCGTAGGCGTCGACGATCGCCACGGTCGCGTCCGACCCGCCGGTGGTGGGCAGGTTGTAGGCGGCGTGCAGGTCGTCCGGACCGAAGCCGGAGGGGGCCGCGGCCGGGTCCACGGCGCCGCTGGAGCGTGCCAGCGTGCTCGCCCCGCTGGTGACCTTGACGGCCTGACAGGCCATCTGGCCGGCCTTCGTGGCGGCGGCGCACGAGTGGGCGGTCCGCAGGCCGTTCGCCGCCGGGGCCGCCTCGGCCGAGGAGGCGAGGGCGAGGCCGGACGCGGCGAGCCCCGCCGCTGCGGTGAGGGCGAGGCCGGTACGGAGGGATATGGATGTGAAGTTGCCGAGGGTGAAGCGCAACCGACTTCCTCCTGTGGTGGGGGGAACTGAGGAGTGTGGGAAAGCTGTTGCTTCTGTTCGGTTCTGGGATCGTTGGGACGTGCGGAACGCTATGGGTGACCCGCGCACGTCAACAAGGAGCCCGCGGCGATCTCCGCTTTACCTTCACGTAGCGGACGCGCGGGCTCCGCATGACCCACGCGTGATCCCCCCGTCCCCGCGCCCCCGACCGGCCCCCGCCGCAAAGGCGGCGCGCGGGCAGGGGATAGTGGAGGGGTGAACACGTCACCGGCCGCGCCTGAGCACTCCGCGACGTCCACCGAACCGCCCGCCCCGGCCCCCGGGCCGGACCCCGCGGCGTCCGGCGATCCCGCGGCGCCCGACGGCCCCGCGGCGTCCGGCGATCCCACGGTCCCCGACGATCCCGCCGCGCCCGGCGTGGTGCGCCGCACCGACCCCGCGCGCCGCACCGCCTACCGGGCCCTGGCCGTCGCGCTCGGCTGCGGCGTCGTCGGCGCGAGCCTGGTGCTGCTGGCGGCGGGCAAGACCTGGGCCCGCGGCACCGCCTCCTCCGCCGGGCACGCCATGCCGGTGCACGCGGGCGGCAGCCAGATGACCGCGCTGCCCGGCGCCCTCGCGCTGGTCGGGCTCGCCTCGCTGGTGGCGATCTTCGCGGTGCGCCGGATCGGCCGCTACACCGTCGCCGCGCTGCTCGCGCTCAGCGGCCTCGGCGCCGCCGCCACCGCGCTCGCCCGCCGCGGCGACCACGGCGCCCTGGACGCGGCCGCCGCTACCGCGACCAGCCTCACCCACGCCACCGCCGCGCACACCAGCACCACCGGCTGGCCCTACGTCTCCGTCGCCGGCGGGCTGCTGCTCCTGATCGCCGGCCTCACCGCCCTGCGCTACGGCTCGCGCTGGCCGGCGATGTCCAGCCGCTACGACCGCCCCACCGGCCGCGCCGCGGCCCCGCCCGCCATCGACCCCGACCGCCCCGAGGACCTCTGGAAGGCCCTCGACCGCGGCGAGGACCCCACGGCCCCCTAGGGTGCCCCCGCCGGGGCGGGCCGGCCGCGCCGTACAACCCCCCGGTGCGCGCCCCATGTCCCGCACGCGCAACAATGGGGGGCGAAGTGGGCGGCGCAGGACGCCCGACCCGACTGAGCAGGGAGCACTCATGGCGGCACAGCACGGCCACGGACACACCCCCGCCGCCTGGACCGGCGTGATCATCGCGTTCATCGGCTGCTGCGTGGCCGGCGGCTTCATGGTGGCGGCGAACACGCCCGGTTTCTGGGTCGGCATGGCGATCGTCGCCGTCGGCGTCGTCGTCGGCGGGGTCATGAAGCTGATGGGGCTCGGCCAGACGTACGAGCCCATCGCGCGCACCGGCGGCAGCACCTCCGGCGAGCAGTCCGGCGCCCACGCGGGCGTCTGAACCGCCGCCCAGGGCCCCGACCGGCCGAACGCCCTTCCCGGGCCCGGCCGACGGCTCCCCCGGGGCGGTACGCGGTACCCCGTAAGGCGCAGCATCCCGGACCCCGGTCCGCGCGGCTGCGCCTTCGTGCGTCCGCGGGCAGAATCGGCGCCGTGACCCACCTCGCGCGCGAGACCGCCACGACCCCCGGCGCCCCGGCCGCCACCGCCGGGATCTCCGGCACCCCCCGCGGCGCCGGGGACCTCGCCGGCGCGCCGCACCCCGGCCCCGGTCCCGGCCCCGGCGTCCTGCGCCGCGCCGCCGTCCCGCTCGGCGTGCTCGGCTGCGTGGCGACCGCGTTCGCCTACGTCGGCACCGTCGATCCCCGCACGCCCGGGCACTACCCGGCCTGCCCGCTGCTCTACTACACCGGGGTGTACTGCCCCGGCTGCGGCGGGCTGCGCGGCGCGTACGCCCTCGCGCACGGCCATCTGCGCACCGCGCTCGGCTGCAACGCGGTGGCCGTCGCCGGGTACGCCGTCTTCGCCGTCGTCTGGGTGCTGTGGGTGGTGCACGCGGTCCGCGGCAGGCCCTTCGAGCCGACCGTGCGGCCGGCGTGGCGGTGGGCGGCCGGCGGGCTCGTACTCGTCTTCACGGTTGTCCGGAACCTGCCCTTCGGCGCGGCGCTCGCCCCGTGACCTGCGAAGCCGCTCCGACCGCGTTCGTCCAGGTGGTGGGATCGCCGGCGGCGCGATTCGGGTAGTGCGCCCCCCGCCCGATACCATCGGAGTGCCGGCGGTCAACCGCCACTGGCTTGATCATTTCGCTGTTCGACCCGGCCGGAAGGGAAGTTCTCGCGTGAGTGTGCTCGACGAGATCATCGACGGAGTACGAGCCGACCTCGCCGAGCGACAGGCCCGGGTCTCCCTCGACGACCTCAAGGAGCGCGCGGCCAAGGCGCGCGACGCCCGCGACGGCGTGGCCGCCCTGCGCGGCGAGGGCGTCAAGGTGATCTGCGAGGTGAAGCGGTCCAGCCCGTCCAAGGGCGCGCTCGCCGCGATCGCGGACCCGGCGGCCCTCGCGGCGGACTACGAGGCGGGCGGCGCCGCGGCGATCAGCGTGCTCACCGAGCAGCGGCGCTTCGGCGGGTCGCTCGCGGACCTGGAGGCGGTCCGGGCCAAGGTCGACACCGCGGTGCTGCGCAAGGACTTCATCGTCACCGCCTACCAGCTCTGGGAGGCCCGCGCGTACGGCGCCGACCTGGCCCTGCTGATCGTCTCCGCGCTCGACCAGCCCGCGCTCGTCTCCCTCGTCGAGCGGGCCGAGTCCATCGGGCTCACGCCGCTCGTCGAGGTCCACGACGAGGAGGAGGTCGTGCGGGCGGTCGACGCGGGAGCCCGGATCATCGGCGTCAACGCGCGCAACCTGAAGACGCTGGAGGTCGACCGCGACACCTTCGCGCGGGTCGCGCCCGAGATCCCCGACCACATCGTCAAGGTCGCGGAGTCGGGGGTACGCGGGCCGCACGACCTCATCGCCTACGCCCACGACGGCGCCGACGCGGTGCTGGTGGGGGAGTCGCTGGTCACGGGGCGCGATCCGCGGACGGCCGTCGCCGACCTGGTCGCCGCCGGCGCGCACCCCGCCCTGCGGCACGGGCGCGACTGACCCCGTCCCCGCCGGCCCGCCGGACCCGCCCGCCCGGGAGGGTCCGCGCGGCCCGCTAGACTTCCGGGCATGGCCATCGCGCAACGTCTCGCACCCGGGTGCAAGCCCCGTGGGTGCCGTGCCCCCGCACGGCGGGTGCTGGGGCGGCGCGTGCGCTACGTGATCGGGTGCGAGCCGGGTCAGGTGAACGGGAGGCGATGGCGCCGCGGCTGAGCCGCGCAGCAGCCGTCAGCCCGACCACCCCACCACCCCCCAGGGGACACGTATGTCCGACACGCCCGACGAACACACCTACTTCCTGCCCGACCCGGAGGGCTCCGTGCCCTCCGCGGACGGCTACTTCGGCCCCTTCGGCGGCAAGTTCATCCCGGAGGCGCTGGTCGCCGCCGTGGACGAGGTCGCCGCGGAGTACGAGAAGGCGAAGGCCGACCCGGCCTTCGCCGCGGAACTGAACGACCTGATGGTCAACTACGCCGGCCGCCCCAGCGCCCTGACGGAGGTGCCGCGCTTCGCCGAGCACGCCGGCGGCGCCCGGGTCTTCCTCAAGCGGGAGGACCTCAACCACACCGGCTCGCACAAGATCAACAACGTGCTCGGCCAGACGCTGCTCACCAGGCGCATGGGCAAGACCCGGGTGATCGCGGAGACCGGCGCGGGCCAGCACGGCGTGGCGACGGCCACCGCCTGCGCCCTGTTCGGCCTGGAGTGCACGATCTACATGGGCGAGGTCGACACGCGGCGCCAGGCGCTGAACGTGGCGCGGATGCGGATGCTCGGCGCCGAGGTGATCGCGGTGAAGTCCGGCAGCCGCACGCTGAAGGACGCGATCAACGAGGCGTTCCGCGACTGGGTCGCGAACGTCGACCGCACCCACTACCTGTTCGGCACCGTGGCCGGCCCGCACCCGTTCCCCGCGCTCGTCCGGGACTTCCACCGGGTGATCGGCGTGGAGGCCCGGCGCCAACTGCTGGAGCGCGCCGGCCGGCTGCCGGACGTGGCGGTAGCCTGCGTCGGCGGCGGCTCCAACGCGATGGGCCTGTTCCACGCGTTCCTGCCGGACGCCTCCGTGCGGCTGGTCGGCTGCGAGCCGGCCGGGCACGGCGTGGCCACCGGCGAGCACGCGGCGACCCTCACCGTCGGCGAGCCCGGCATCCTGCACGGCTCCCGGTCGTACGTCCTCCAGGACGACGAGGGCCAGATCACCGAGCCGTACTCGATCTCGGCCGGCCTGGACTACCCGGGCGTGGGACCGGAGCACTCCTACCTCAAGGACACCGGTCGCGCCGAGTACCGCGCCGTGACCGACGACGCCGCGATGCAGGCGCTGCGGCTGCTGTCCGGCACCGAGGGCATCATCCCCGCGATCGAGAGCGCGCACGCGCTCGCCGGCGCCCTGGAGATCGGCCGCGAGCTGGGACCGGAGGGCCTGGTCCTGGTCAACCTCTCCGGCCGCGGCGACAAGGACATGGACACCGCCGCCCGCTACTTCGGGCTCTACGACGAGGGGGACGCGAAGTGAGCGGCACCATCACGCTTCTGGAACAGACCATCGCCGACGCCCGCGCCGAGCACCGGGCCGCGCTCGTCGCCTACCTGCCGGCCGGGTTCCCGACCGTGGACGGCGGCATCGAGGCGGTCAAGGCGGCGTTCGAGGGCGGCGCCGACGTCGTCGAGGTCGGGCTGCCGCACAGCGACCCGGTGCTGGACGGACCGGTCATCCAGACCGCCGACGACATCGCGCTCAACAAGAACCACGTCCGCATCGCCGACGTGCTGCGCACCGTCCGCGAGGGGCACGCGGCCAGCGGCAAGCCGGTGCTGGTGATGACGTACTGGAACCCGGTCGACCGGTACGGCGCCGAGCGGTTCGCCGCGGACCTCGCCGACGCCGGCGGGGCCGGCTGCATCCTGCCCGACCTGCCCGTGGAGGAGTCCGATGTGTGGCGGAAGGCGGCCCAGGCGCACGGCCTCGCCACCGTCTTCGTCGTCGCCCCCTCCAGCCGCGACGAGCGCCTGGCCCGGATCACCGCGGCCGGCAGCGGCTTCGTCTACGCGGCCTCCCTCATGGGCGTCACCGGCACCCGGGCGAGCGTCGGGGAGCAGGCGGCCGGGCTGGTCGCCCGCACCCGGGCGACGACCGCGCTGCCGGTCTGCGTCGGGCTGGGCGTCTCCAACGCCCAGCAGGCCGCGGAAGTGGCGTCCTTCGCCGACGGGGTGATCGTGGGCTCGGCCTTCGTCCAGCGGCTGCTGGACCACGAGGAGCTGTCCGACGGCCTGGCCGCCGTACGGTCCCTCGCCGCCGACCTGGCGGAGGGTGTCCGCCGGGCGCCCTGACCCCCGGGCGGGCCGGTGCCGTCGGTTCCGGGACCACCACCCGGTGGACGGTCGCGCGCCGTTCCCCGCGCCCTCTGGAGGTGCGCGGCTCCTTCCGCGGACGGACGCCGCGCACCCTCGATGGCGCGGGGAACAGCGCGCACCCACCCACCCCGGAGGGTTCCGTCACCCTCACGGGGGTGAAACGTCACCCGGGCGGGCGAAAAACCCCCGGGGCGCGAGCCGCGCGCGGCGGTGGCGCGTTGGAACGGCGTGAGCGAGAAGAACCGGAACGGAAAGACCAGCGCACGCCAGGCGCTACAGGCACAGCGCGAGCGGGACAAGGCCAGGGCCAAGCGCAAGCGCACCCTGACGGTGGCGGGAGCCGTGGTGGTGGTGCTGGCCGCGGCGGCCGGCATCTCCATCGCGGTGGCCGACCGCGACAGCGGCACCAAGACCGGCTCGGGCGACTCCGCGGGCTCGGTGACCGCGCCGCGCGGCGCCGCCGGCAAGGACGACCTGGTGATCCCGGTCGGCGCGGCCGACGCGCCGTCCACGCTGACCGTGTACGAGGACTTCCGCTGCCCGGCCTGCGACGAGTTCGAGAAGACCTTCACGCCGACGATCCACGGCCTGGAGGACAGCGGCGAGCTGCGCACCGAGTACCACCTGGTCACCCTCATCGACGGCAACCTCGGCGGCGACGGCTCGCTGAACGCCGGGAACGCCGCTGCCTGCGCCCAGGACGAGGGGAAGTTCCGCCCGTACCACGACGTGCTCTACGACAACCAGCCCGACGAGCAGGACGACCGGTTCGGCGACAAGAAGAACCTGCTCACGCTGGCGGCCAAGGTGCCCGGCCTGAAGAACGCCTCCTTCACCGCCTGCGTGGACAACGGCACCCACGACGCGTGGGTGAAGAAGTCGAACGAGGCGTTCGACTCCGCCGGCTTCGGCTCCACCCCGACGGTGCTGCTCAACGGCAAGAACATCTACGGCTCCACGGCGCTGACCCCCGACTCGCTCAAGCAGATGGTCCAGGCCGCCAACAAGGGCAAGAAGCCCGGGAAGGTCACCCCGACGGCCGGCCCGTCCTGACCCCGGCGCGGCGCCGGCCAGGGGCGAGGACGTTATCCAGACGTAGCCGGGCGGGTTGCCGTACCACCCGCCCGGCAAGGTAGCGTCGGCACTGCCATGGAACTCGCATACATCCCCAGCCCGTCGCGCGGCGTCGTCCACCTCGGACCGATCCCGCTGCGGGGCTACGCGTTCTGCATCATCATCGGTGTCTTCGTGGCCGTCTGGCTCGGCAACAAGCGGTGGATCGCCCGCGGCGGCAAGCGGGAGACCGTCGCGGACATCGCGGTGTGGGCGGTGCCGTTCGGCCTGGTCGGCGGCCGCCTGTACCACGTGATCACCGACTACGAGCTCTACTTCACCGGCGGCAACGACTGGGTGAACGCCTTCAAGGTGTGGGACGGCGGTCTGGGCATCTGGGGCGCCATCGCGCTCGGCGCCCTGGGCGCCTGGATCGGCTGCCGCCGGCGCGGCATCGCGCTGCCCGCCTACGCCGACGCGATCGCTCCGGGCATCGCCTTCGCCCAGGCCGTCGGCCGGTGGGGCAACTGGTTCAACCAGGAGCTGTACGGCAACCACACCAGCCTGCCGTGGGGCCTGAAGATCACCAGCACCGCGGGCGACCGGGTGCCGGGCATCTACCAGCCGACGTTCCTGTACGAGTGCCTGTGGTGCATCGCCGTCGGGTTCGTGGTGATCTGGGCGGACCGGCGCTTCCGGCTCGGCCACGGCCGCGCCTTCGCGCTCTACGTGGCGTCGTACTGCGTGGGCCGCGGCTGGATCGAGCACATGCGGTCCGACTACGCCCACCACATCCTGGGACTGCGTCTCAACGACTGGACGGCGATGATCGTCTTCCTCTGCGCGGTCGTCTACATGGTGCTGTCGTCCCGGATGCGGCCCGGCCGGGAGGCCGTGGTCGAGCCCGGCGCCGAGGCGCCGGCCGTTGCGGACGGCGACGCCGCGGAGGGCTCCGGGCCCGGCGCGGCCGGTGACGCCACCGCGTCCGCGGACGGCGCGGACGCCGACGCCGACGACGACGCGCCGGGAGCGGCCGGGGAGTCGACGACGTCCGGGGCGGCCAGGGCGGCCGACGGGCCCGAGGCCGCCGACGCGGGCGCCGCGCCGGCCGGAGCGACCTCCGAGCCGTCCTCCTGACCGTCACCTGAACGTTCCCCGACCCTCACCCCCGGTTGGTCCCCCTCCCCGAAGCTGTACAGCGAAACCGCAGGTCAGGGCAGCCTTCCCTTGCTGGCGGCGACCCGGAATGCCACGTACGGTCGAACCGTTGGGCAGACGTGCACGGGTCGCTGGGGCGCCCGGGGGAGGGGTAGGACATGACGACGGCCACCGTGGAGCCGACCGGTGCGGCGGCTCCGTACCCCGCGCCCGAGCACACGCACCGCGATGTCAACGGCGGGTGGCTGCGCCCGGCGGTGTTCGGCGCGATGGACGGCCTGGTGTCGAACTTCGCGCTGATGACCGGGGTGGCCGGCGGTGACGTCGGCGCGCGGACCGTGGCGGTGACCGGTCTGGCGGGGCTGGCGGCCGGCGCCTTCTCGATGGCGGCCGGCGAGTACACCTCGGTCGCCTCGCAGCGCGACCTGGTCCGGGCCGAGCTCGCGGTCGAACGTGCCGAGCTGGACCGCCACCCCGAGGCCGAGCTGCGTGAGCTGGCGTCGCTCTACGTGGCGCGCGGGGTGGAGCCCGGGCTCGCCCACGAGGTGGCCCGGCAGCTCTCCGCCGACCCGGAGCGGGCCCTGGAGGTCCACGCCCGCGAGGAACTGGGCGTCGACCCCGGCGACCTGCCGTCGCCGCTGGTCGCGGCCGCCTCCTCGTTCGTGTGCTTCGCACTGGGCGCGCTGCTGCCGGTGCTGCCCTACCTGCTGGGCGCCACCGCGCTGTGGCCGGCGGTGGCGCTGGTGATGGCCGGGCTCTTCGGCTGCGGCGCCGCGGTGGCCGGGGTGACCGCGCGCTCCTGGTGGTACGGCGGGTTGCGCCAGCTCACGCTGGGTGCGGCCGCCGGCGGCGTCACCTTCGGGCTGGGCGCCCTGATCGGCTCCGCGGTGGGCTGACCGCCCGCGGGGCGGCGCCCCCGGGTCGGGCCCGGCCGGTCGGGCCCGACCGCCCCTTGACGGGCGGCCTTACCATCGAAAGGGGAACCGCGCCGACGGTTCCGCAGAAGGTTCTGTTTCCTCTTCGTTTCAGCGCCGGCCGCACGGGGCATCACTCGGTAACGCAACCGGCGGAGCCTTCCCGAAGGGCTCGGCGAGTCGCGCGCGGGCACCCCCGCACGCGGCGCCCGGATCGTCCGTGAACCCCCCGCGGCACGACGCTGGCCTGAAGTAGTCGTTCCACCCCGCACGACCCCACCCCGTATGTCCACATGATGGAATCGAGTATCCACTTCTCGAACATTCGTCCATCATGTAACCTGCACGAAATCGCAGAGGGCCAACGTCGTCCCTGTTGCGCATGCCCATGACGGGCGATGCAAACCAGCCACATGACGACGACGGGAGAGCCATGCGTTCGCGTTCCGCGTTCATGGACGGGCGCCCCGCCCCGCAGGGGATGTACGACCCCCGCCACGAGCACGACGCCTGTGGCGTCGGCTTTGTCGCCACGCTCAGCGGCGAGGCGAGCCACCAGCTCGTCCAGCAGGCCCTCACCGTCCTGCGCAACCTGGAACACCGCGGCGCCACCGGTGCCGAGCCGGACACCGGCGACGGCGCCGGCATCCTGCTGCAGATCCCGGACGCGTTCCTCCGCACGGCCGTCGACTTCGAGCTGCCCGCCGCCGGCCGCTACGCGGTCGGCCTCGCCTTCCTCCCGCACGAGCACGACGACCGCACCAAGGCCGTCGACGCCATCGAGCGGATCGCCGCCGAGGAGGGGCTGACCGTCCTGGGCTGGCGCGAGACGCCGATCGACCCCGACCTGCTCGGGACGACCGCCCGCTCCACCATGCCGTACTTCGCGCAGCTCTTCGTCGCCGACCAGGCCGCCGGCCGCGCGGGCATCGACCTGGACCGGCCGGCGTTCGTGCTGCGCAAGCGCGCCGAGCGCGAGGCCGACGTGTACTTCCCGTCGCTGTCCGCCCGGACCATCGTCTACAAGGGCATGCTCACCACCGGCCAGCTCGAACCGTTCTTCCCGGACCTGTCCGACGAGCGCTTCGCGACCGCCATCGCGCTGGTCCACTCGCGCTTCTCCACCAACACCTTCCCGAGCTGGCCGCTCGCCCACCCGTACCGGTTCGTGGCGCACAACGGCGAGATCAACACCGTCAAGGGCAACCGCAACTGGATGCGGGCACGGGAGTCGCAGCTTGCCAGCGAGCTGTTCGCGGGCGCCGGCGGCCACACCGACCTGGAGCGGATCTTCCCGATCTGCACCCCCGGCGCGTCCGACACCGCGTCCTTCGACGAGGTGCTGGAGCTGCTGCACCTCGGCGGCCGCTCGCTGCCGCACAGCGTGCTGATGATGATCCCCGAGGCGTGGGAGAACCACACCTCGATGGACCCGGCCCGCCGCGCCTTCTACCGCTACCACTCCACGCTGATGGAGCCCTGGGACGGCCCGGCCTGCGTCACCTTCACCGACGGCACCGTCGCCGGCGCGGTCCTGGACCGCAACGGGCTGCGCCCGGGCCGCTACTGGGTGACCGACGACGGCCTGGTGGTGCTCGCCTCCGAGTCCGGCGTGCTGCACGACATCGCCCCCGAGCGGGTCGTCCGCAAGGGCCGGCTCCAGCCGGGCCGGATGTTCCTGGTCGACACCGCCTCGCACCGCATCGTCGAGGACGACGAGATCAAGGCCGAGATGGCCGCCCAGAACCCGTACGCGGACTGGCTGGACGCCGGGCTGATCAACCTCGCCGACCTGCCCGAGCGCGAGCACATCGTGCACACCCACGCCTCGGTCACCCGCCGCCAGCAGACCTTCGGCTACACCGAGGAGGAGCTGCGGGTCCTGCTCGCGCCGATGGCGCGCACCGGCGCCGAGCCGATCGGCTCGATGGGCACCGACTCGCCGATCGCCGCCCTGTCCGACCGCCCGCGGCTGCTCTTCGACTACTTCACCCAGCTCTTCGCGCAGGTCACCAACCCGCCGCTGGACGCCATCCGCGAGGAACTCGTCACCTCGCTGATCTCCACCATCGGCCCGTCCGGGAACCTGCTGGAGCCCAGCCCCGCGTCCTGTCGCAACATCACCCTGCCGTTCCCGGTGATCGACAACGACGAACTGGCGAAGCTGATCCACGTCAACGCCGACGGCGACCTGCCCGGCCTGAAGGGCGCCACGCTCTCCGGCCTGTACCGGGTGGCCGGCGGCGGCGACGCGCTCGCCGCGCGCCTGGCGGAGATCTGCGCCGAGGCCGACGCCGCCATAGAGGACGGCGCCCGCCTGATCGTGCTCTCCGACCGGCACTCCGACGCCGAGCACGCGCCGATCCCGTCGCTGCTGCTCACCTCCGCGGTGCACCACCACCTGATCCGCACCAAGCAGCGCACCCAGGTCGGCCTGATCGTCGAGGCCGGCGACGTGCGCGAGGTGCACCACGTCGCGCTGCTGATCGGCTACGGCGCCGCGGCCGTCAACCCGTACCTGGCCATGGAGTCCGTCGAGGACCTGGTCCGGGCCGGCACCTTCCTGCCCGGCGTCGACGCCGGGACCGCCATGCGCAACCTGATCAAGGCGCTCGGCAAGGGCGTGCTGAAGGTGATGTCCAAGATGGGCATCTCCACCGTCGCCTCCTACCGCGGCGCGCAGGTCTTCGAGGCGGTCGGCCTGGACGCGGAGTTCGTCGACACCTACTTCCACCTCACCGACACCAAGATCGGCGGGGCGGGCATCGACGTCGTCGCGCGGGAGGTCGCCGCCCGGCACGCCAAGGCGTACCCGGTCTCCGGCATCCCCGCCGCGCACCGCCGGCTGGAGATCGGCGGCGAGTACCAGTGGCGCCGCGAGGGCGAGCCGCACCTGTTCGACCCCGACACCGTCTTCCGGCTCCAGCACGCCACCCGCACCCGGCGCTACGACATCTTCAAGCAGTACACCTCGCGGGTGAACGAGCAGTCCGAGCGGCTGATGACGCTGCGCGGCCTGTTCGGCCTCAAGCAGGACCGCCCGGCCGTCCCGATCGACGAGGTCGAGCCGGTCGCCGAGATCGTCAAGCGGTTCTCCACCGGCGCCATGTCGTACGGCTCGATCTCCCGCGAGGCGCACGAGACGCTGGCCATCGCGATGAACCAGCTCGGCGGCAAGTCCAACACCGGCGAGGGCGGCGAGGACCCGGAGCGGCTGTACGACCCGGCCCGGCGCAGCGCGATCAAGCAGGTCGCCTCCGGCCGGTTCGGCGTCACCTCCGAGTACCTGGTCAACGCCGACGACATCCAGATCAAGATGGCCCAGGGCGCCAAGCCCGGCGAGGGCGGCCAGCTTCCCGGCCACAAGGTCTACCCGTGGATCGCCGGCACCCGGCACTCCACCGCGGGCGTCGGCCTGATCTCCCCGCCGCCGCACCACGACATCTACTCCATCGAGGACCTCGCCCAGCTCATCCACGACCTGAAGAACGCCAACCCCCGGGCCCGGGTGCACGTCAAGCTGGTCTCCGAGGTCGGCGTCGGCACCGTCGCGGCGGGCGTGTCCAAGGCGCACGCCGACGTGGTGCTGATCTCCGGCCACGACGGCGGCACCGGCGCCTCCCCGCTCACCTCGCTGAAGCACGCGGGCGGCCCCTGGGAGCTCGGCCTGGCCGAGACCCAGCAGACGCTGCTGCTCAACGGGCTGCGGGACCGGATCGTGGTGCAGACCGACGGCCAGCTCAAGACCGGCCGGGACGTGGTGATCGCCGCGCTGCTCGGTGCCGAGGAGTTCGGCTTCGCCACCGCGCCGCTGGTCGTCTCCGGCTGCGTCATGATGCGGGTCTGCCACCTGGACACCTGCCCGGTCGGCGTCGCCACCCAGAACCCGGTGCTGCGCGACCGGTTCTCCGGCAAGCCCGAGTTCGTGGTGAACTTCTTCGAGTTCATCGCGGAGGAGGTCCGGGAGATCCTCGCCGAGCTGGGCTTCCGCAGCATCGAGGAGGCCGTCGGCCACGCCGAGCTGATCGACTCCGGCCGCGCGGTGGACCACTGGAAGGCGCAGGGCCTGGACCTGGCCCCGCTGCTGTACGTGCCCGAGCTGCCCGAGGGCGCCGCGCTGCACCGCACCACCGGCCAGGACCACGGGCTGGAGCGCGCGCTCGACAACGAGCTGATCCGGCTGGCCGCCGACGCGCTGGAGTCCGGCGCGCCGGTCCGCGCGCAGGTGCCGATCCTCAACGTCAACCGCACGGTGGGCACCATGCTCGGCCACGAGGTGACGAAGAAGTACGGCGGCGCCGGCCTGCCCGAGGACACCGTGGACATTACGTTCACCGGGTCCGCCGGCCAGTCCTTCGGCGCGTTCCTGCCGCGGGGCATCACGCTGCGGCTGGAGGGCGACGCCAACGACTACGTCGGCAAGGGCCTGTCCGGCGGCCGCGTGATCGTCCGCCCGGACCGCGGCGCGGACCACCTCGCGGAGGAGTCCACCATCGCGGGCAACACCATCGCCTACGGCGCCACCGGCGGCGAGCTGTTCCTGCGCGGCCGCACCGGCGAGCGGTTCTGCGTGCGCAACTCCGGCGCGACCGTGGTGGCCGAGGGCGTGGGCGACCACGGCTGCGAGTACATGACCGGCGGCCGCGCGGTGGTGCTCGGGGCCACCGGGCGGAACTTCGCGGCCGGCATGTCCGGCGGCATCGCCTACCTGCTGGACCTCGACCCGGACCGCGTCAACCCCGGGATGGTCGAGGTCGAGCAGCTCACCGCCGACGACATCACGTGGCTGCACGACGTGGTGCGCCGCCACTTCGAGGAGACCGGCTCCACCGTCGCCGAGCGGCTGCTCGCCGACTGGGGCGGCGCCCTCACCCGCTTCGGCAAGGTCATGCCGAGGGACTACAAGGCAGTGCTCGCCGCCAAGAACGCCGCCGAGCAGGCCGGACTCTCGGAGTCCGAGACCACCGCGAAGATGATGGAGGCGGCAAATGGCTGACCCCAAGGGCTTCCTCACCACCCCGCGTGAGAACAACCCGACCCGCTCGGTCGAGGAGCGCCGCCAGGACTGGAAAGAGGTCTACGTCCCCGGCGGGCTGCTGCCGATCGTCAGCAAGCAGGCCGGCCGCTGCATGGACTGCGGCATCCCGTTCTGCCACCAGGGCTGTCCGCTCGGGAACCTGATCCCGGAGTGGAACGACTACGCCTACCGCGAGGACTGGACCGCCGCGTCCGAGCGGCTGCACGCCACCAACAACTTCCCGGAGTTCACCGGGCGGCTGTGCCCGGCGCCGTGCGAGTCCGCCTGCGTCCTCGGCATCAACCAGCCGCCGGTGACGATCAAGAACGTCGAGGTCAGCATCATCGACAAGGCGTGGGACAACGGCGACGTCACGCCGCAGCCCCCGGAGCGCCTGTCCGGCAAGACCGTCGCCGTGATCGGCTCGGGCCCCGCGGGACTGGCCGCCGCCCAGCAGCTCACCCGGGCCGGCCACACCGTCGCGGTCTACGAGCGGGCCGACCGGATCGGCGGCCTGCTGCGGTACGGCATCCCCGAGTTCAAGATGGAGAAGCGGCACATCAACCGCCGCATCGAGCAGATGCGGGCGGAGGGCACCAAGTTCCGCACCGGCGTGCAGATCGGCACCGACCTCGACGCCGCGAAGCTGGTCCGGCGCTACGACGCGGTGGTCATCGCGGCCGGCGCCACCCAGTGGCGCGACCTGCCGGTCGAGGGCCGCGAACTGACCGGCGTGTACCAGGCGATGGAGTACCTGCCGCTGTCCAACAAGGTGCAGGAGGGCGACTTCGTCGCCCCGCCGATCACCGCGGAGGGCAAGCACGTCGTGGTCATCGGCGGCGGCGACACCGGCGCGGACTGCGTCGGCACCGCCCACCGTCAGGGCGCGCTGTCGGTCACCCAGCTCGAGATCATGCCGCGGCCGTCCGACGAGCGGCCCTCGCACCAGCCCTGGCCGACGATGCCGATGGTCTACAAGGTCACCTCCGCGCACGAGGAGGGCGGCGAGCGGGTCTACGCGGTCAACACCGTGCGGTTCACCGGCGACGCCGACGGCCACGTGCGCGAGCTGCACCTGGTCGAGGTGGTCTTCCAGGACGGGAAGTTCGTGCCGCAGGAGGGCACCGAGCGGGTCATCCCGGCCGACCTGGTCACCCTCGCGATGGGCTTCACCGGCACCGACCAGAAGAACGGCCTGATCGAGCAGGTCGGCCTGGAGCTGGACGCGCGCGGCAACATCGCGCGGGACGGCTCCTACGCGACCAACGTCGACGGCGTCTTCGTCGCCGGCGACGCCGGCCGCGGCCAGTCGCTGATCGTCTGGGCCATCGCGGAGGGGCGCTCGGCGGCGAAGGCCGTGGACGCCTACCTCACCGGGGTGCCCTCGGCGCTGCCCGCGCCGATCCGCCCGACCGACCGGCCGCTCACCGTCTGACCGGCCACCCCGCGCCGGGCCCCGCCCGGCCCCGAGATGTCCCGCACAAAGGGGTGCGGTACGCAGCAACACCCGCAACGCTCGCCGTTCCCCGACCAAGGAGGCGGGCGTTGCGCCTTTTCCGGGCCGGGACGCCGTACGGGGGCGCTGTCCGGGCGCATGGCCGCCCGGGGACCGGCCGGGTGCGCGGCCGACCGGGACCGGCGTCGCCCTCCTCCCGCACACCGCGCCCCCGCCCCGCACACCGCGTCCCTGGCCGCCACGCGGCGCCTTCCCCCTACGTGTCGCACTCCAGTTCCGTCCCGCACAGGGTGCACCGGGCGCGCAGACGTCCTTTGCAGGGCAGGCGGATGCGCTGGAAGCAGGTCGGGCAGGGGAAGGAGACCCGCAGGTCGGTCGGGGAGCCGGTGAACGCGTAGCCGGCCGGGTCCGGGGCGGCGCCGGCCCGGCGGTGCCGCGCGTACAGGCGGCGGGCCGCCCACGGCGCGGCGTCCAGCGGCGGCCGGCGCAGGTCCTGGCGGGCCCGGTCCAGCCCCGCCCGGTAGGCGTCGGCGGCCTGCGGGCTGCGCAGCCACGGCTCGATGTCGTCGCCCAGCGCCGTCGCGCGCTTCGCCAGGACGTACCCGAACTCCTCGGGTGTGAGGTATCCCAGCTTGTAGGCGGCCGTCGTGATCCGCTCGCCGCGCATCGCCGGCTCCTGGCGGTAGGCGTCCAGCAGCAGCCAGCCCGCGCCGAGGTACGCCGTCGCGGTGTCCGTGAGGATCTCGTTGTCGCGGGTGCCGGGGAAGGACAGGCCCAGCCGGTGCAGCCAGACGTGCGCCACCTCGTGGGCGAGGACGGCGCCCACGTCCCTGCGGTCGGTCCGGAACCGGGAGTGCAGCTCGACGAAGTACTCCGGGCCCGCGGCCAGTTCGACGTTCCCGGCGTGCGCCATGTCGCGGAAGCCCACCACCATCCGGGCGTCCGGCAGCCGCAGGTGCCCCACCATCACCCGGGCCACCCGCAGCGCGCCCAGGTACGGGTCCTCGTCGTCGGGGAAGTCCACCAGCTCCGGCCGCACGCTGGCGGCGTACCGGGCCACCCCGTCCGCCGACAGCCGCCGGTACAGCGCGGTCAGCGCGCTGTGCACGGTCTCCAGGTGCGGGAAACCGTGCACGATCGGCCCTCCGGCGCCCATCCCGCCGCCTTCGGTCGGCTCGCCCATGAACCACCTCCCCGCCCCTGCGAGCGTAGCCCCTGCGGGGCGCGACCGGCCCGTGCCGCGCGCCGGGAGCGGCCCGGGCGGCGCGCACGGGCGCGGGTGCGGGCGCCGGGCGCGGGCCGGGCGCGGGCCGGGTGCGGCGCAGGTGCGGCCAGGGTGCGGCGCGGGTGCGGCCCGGGTGTGGGCACCGCCACCGCATCCATGATCGTCGAAGGCGTTCCACCAGCGGCTTTCGTGGGGCAGCATGAAGGGCATGCCTGCCCTCAACCGCGCCGAAGCCGAGACCCGTGCCCGTGACCTGGCCGTGGCGCACTACGCGGTCGACCTCGACCTCACCCAGGGTGAGGAACACTTCGGCTCGACCACCGTCATCCGCTTCACGGCACTGCGGGACTGCGACAGCTTCGCCGAGATCGAGCCGGCCGCCCTGCACCGCGCGCTGCTCGACGGCGTCCCGATCGACACCGCGCTGGTCGACGGCGACCGGCTGCCGCTGCCCGGGCTCACGCAGGGCCCGCACGAGCTGCGGGTCGAGGCCGACATGGGCTACTCGCGCACCGGCGAGGGCATGCACCGCTTCACCGACCCCGCCGACGGCGAGACGTACCTGTACACCCAGATGTTCCTCGCCGACGTGCGACGGGTCTTCGCCGCCTTCGACCAGCCCGACCTGAAGGCGCGCTTCGACGTGGCCGTCACCGCGCCGGAGCACTGGACGGTGCTCGGCAACGGCGTCGCCACCCGCACCGCGCCCGGCCGCTGGCAGATGGCCACCACCCCGCCGCTGCCCACGTACGTCGTCGCGGTCGCCGCCGGCCCGTACCACGCGGTGCGCGCCGAGCACGCCGGGCTGCCCTTCGCCCTGCACGCCCGCCGCTCGCTCGCCCCCCACCTGGACCGGGCCGCACCCGACCTGCTCGCCTTCACCTTCCGCTGCTTCGACCGCTACCGCGAGATGTTCGCCGAGCCGTACCCGTTCGACTCCTACGACCAGGTGTTCGTGCCCGAGTTCAACTTCGGCGCGATGGAGAACCCCGGCCTGGTGGTGCTCCGCGACGAGTACGTCCACCGCTCCGACGCCACCCCCACCGAACTGCGCAACCGCGCGGTGGTCATCGCGCACGAGATGGCCCACATGTGGTTCGGCGACCTGGTCACCCTGCGCTGGTGGGACGACATCTGGCTGAACGAGTCGTTCGCCGAGTACATGGGCTACCAGGTGGTCTCCGAGGACCCCGAGTTCGCCGGCGCCTGGACCGACTACGGCGCCAACCGCAAGTACCGCGGGTCCGACAGCGACCAGCGCCCCTCCACCCACCCGGTCGCGCCGCTGCCCGAGGACGTCCCCGACACCGCCTCCGCGCTGACCAACATCGACGGCATCTCCTACGCCAAGGGCGGCTCCGCGCTGCGCCAACTGGTCACGTGGATGGGCCGCGAGGACTTCCTGACCGGACTCGACGCGCACTTCGCCCGGCACCGCTTCGGCAACGCCCGCCTCGCCGACCTGATCGACTCGCTGGCCGCCGCCACCGAACGCGACGTGCCCGCCTGGGCGCAGGCGTGGCTGCGCACCACCGGCGTGGACACCCTCACCCCGTCCGCCTCGCCCGCGCCCGGCGGCTGGCGGCTGGAGATCGGCCACAGCGGCGAGCGCCCGCACCGCATCGACGTCGGGCTGTACGACCGGGCGGCCGACGACCCGGCGCGCCTGGTGCTGCGCGAGCGCGCCACCGTGGACATCACGGCCACCTCCGCGGTCGAGCGCCGCACCTTCGACGGCGCCCGCCCCGACCTGGTGCTGCTCAACGACGGCGACCTCAGCTTCGTCAAGGTCCGGTTCGACGACCGCTCGTGGGAGGCGCTGCGCGACGCCCTCGGCAGCATCCCCGACCCGCTGGCCCGCTCGGTGGCCTGGAACGCCGCCCGCGACCTGGTGCGCGACGCCCGGCTGGCGCCGGCCGACTACCTGGACCTGGTCGCCCGGCACCTGCCGGCCGAGTCCGACCCGTCGATCGTGCACGGCGTGCTCACCTTCGCCCGGGTGACCGTCGCCGACCGCTACCTGGACCCGCGCGCGCGGCCCGGCGCGCTCGCCGGCCTCGCCGCGACCGCCCGCGCGCTGCTCGCCGAGGGCCACGCCGGCAACCGGCTCACCGCCACCCGCGCCCTGGTCGTCTCGGCGCTGGGCGACGAGGACGCGGCCGAACTGCGCGCCTGGTACGACAAGGACGCCTCGCCCGGCGGTGACGGCGCCCCCGACCAGGAACTGCGCTGGCTGCTGCTCGGGCGGCTGGCCGTGCTGGGCGCGGCCGGCCCCGCCGACATCGACGCGGAGCTGGCCCGCGATCCCGGCGCCGCCGGACACGAGGCCGCCGCACGCTGCCGGGCGGCGCTGCCGGACGCCGACGCCAAGGCCGCCGCCTGGCAGGCGATCTTCCACGAGTCGCGGTCCAACCACCTGCTCGGCGCGGCTGCGGAGGGCTTCTGGCAGCCCGAACAGCGGGACCTGCTCGCGGACTACCTGCCGCGCTACTACCCGGACGCGATCACGGTCGCGGCCCGGCGCGGGCCGGCCGTCTCCGACGCGGTCGCCCGGCGCGGTTTCCCGGTCGCCGAAGTCACCCCGCAGGCACTGGCGTTGGGCCGGGCTGCGCTGGAGGACCCCGCGCTCACCCCGGCGCTGCGCCGCTCCTTCGCCGACCAACTGGACGACCTCGCACGGGCGCTGCGCGTCCGCCAGGTCTTCGGCGGCTGACCCGGAGCGCCCCGCGCCGCCCGCACGGCGACCCCACCGCCCGGCAGCGCGGCCCTTGCCGACACCCCGGCCGGGGCCGCCCGTCGGGGTGGGGCGCGCCGCGGTGGGCCGGCGCCCGGCCGGGTACCGGGGTGGCGGGCGTCAAGGACGCGCGGCCGGCGCGCGGGGCGACGGCGCGTGACGTGGCCGGGAACGCCCGCGCGGCCGCACGCGGCCAGGTAGCCTGCCAGCAGGCCGTCGGCGGTCGGGGGACGTACCCATTCGGGTCAAGGGTCGTTGGACACGGTGCCCCAGTCGTGCGTGCCGGCGGGCGCCGGCCCGCACCGCGTCGCATTCCCGCTGAGTGAGGAACGACCATGCCGATGCCCGGACTTGCCGGTGGACGCGGAACCGCCGAGGCGCTGCGGCCCCTGGTGGACACCGTGTGCGGCGCGCTGGCGGAGGGCGCGCGCGACCGCGGCGGACCGGTGCCGCGCGGGGGCCCGGAGGGCGTGGCCCGGCTCGTCGACCAGGCCGCCCCGGACGTCCTGCCGCTGGCCGGCACCGGCGAGCACGAAGCCCTCGCCACCCTGGTGCACCTGATGGCCGCCGGCGCCGCCGACCCGGCCGACGCGCTGTGCGCCGCCCACCTGCACTGCCCGCCGCTGGCCGTCGCCGCGGCCGCCGACCTGGCCGCCTCCGCGCTCAACCCGTCGATGGACTCCTGGGACCAGGCCCCCGCCGCCAGCGCCCTGGAAGCGCGGGTCACCGCCGCCCTGGCCACCCTCGTCTACCCCGACCTGCCCGCCCCCGACGCCCTGGTGACCACCGGCGGCACCGAGTCCAACCAACTCGCCCTGCTGCTCGCCCGCGAACGCGCCGCCGGCGGCCCCCGGGTCCAGGTCGTGTGCGGCGCGAACGCCCACCACAGCGTCCAGCGCGCCGCCTGGCTGCTCGGCCTGCCGCAGCCCATCGTGCTGGACACCCCCGCAGGCGTCCTCGACCCGGCCGCCGTGGCCACCGCCCTGGACCAACTGCCCGGCCGCCCCCTGGTGGTCGCCACCGCCGGCACCACCGACAGCGGCGCCATCGACCCGCTGCCCGCGATCGCCCACGCCACCGGGCGGCACGGCGCCGAACTCCACGTCGACGCCGCCTACGGCGGACCCCTGCTGTTCAGCAGCCGCGAGGCCGCCAAACTCGACGGCCTGCAGTCCGCGGTGTCGGTCACCCTCGACCTGCACAAGCTCGGCTGGCAGCCCGTCGCCGCCGGCCTGCTCGCCGTGCCCGACGGCACCGCGCTGCGCCCGCTGGCCCACCAGGCCGACTACCTCAACGCCACCGACGACACCGAGGCCGGCCTGCCCGACCTGCTCGGCCGCTCGCTGCGCACCACCCGCCGCCCCGACGTCCTCAAACTCGCCGTCACCCTGCGCGCCCTGGGCCGCGAGGGCGTCGCCGACCTCGTCGACCGCGTCTGCGACCTCGCGGCCGACCTCGCCGACCGGATCGAGCGCCACCCCGCGCTCACCCTCCACGCGCCCCCCGCGATCAGCACCGTGCTGTTCCGCCCGACCGCCGCCACCGACGAGGAGACCGCCGAACTGCGCCGCCGCCTGCTCCACGAGGGCCGCGCCGTGCTGGGCCGGGCCCGCGCCGGCGGCCGGCTCTGGCTCAAGGCCACCCTGCTCAACCCGCACCTGCGCCCCGACGACCTCGACACGCTGCTGAACCTCACCACGGAAGGCACCACGGCACGATGAACCCCACCCCGTCCGGCGCCGACGGCGCCACGCCCGCGCCCGCGGAGGAACCCCTCGACCTGCTCGGCATCGGCATCGGGCCGTTCAACCTGTCGCTGGCCGCACTCGCCGACGGCGTCCCCGGCCTGACCGCCGCCTTCTACGAGCAGCGCCCCGACTTCCGCTGGCACCCCGGGCTGCTGATCGAGGGCGCCACCCTCCAGGTGCCCTTCCTCGCCGACCTGGTGACCCTCGCCGACCCCACCAGCAACTGGACGTTCCTGAACTGGCTGCGCAGCCGCGACCGGCTCTTCCCGTTCTACTTCGCCGAGCGCTTCCACGTGCACCGCGCCGAGTACGACGCCTACTGCCGCTGGGTCGCCGAGTCGCTGCCCACCACCCACTTCGGCCAGCAGGTCGACTGCGTGCGGTGGAACCCGGCCCGCGCGCTGTTCGAGGTGGACCACACGCACGTCGACGCGCACGGCGAGGCGGAGGCGCTGGCGCGCACCCACGCCCGGCACCTGGTGATCGGCGTCGGCACGCGGCCGCACGTCCCCGAGCCGCTGCGGCCGCTGGCGGACTCGCCGGCGGCGCCGGTCGTGCACTCCTCGCGCTACCTCCAGGAGCGGGCCCGGCTGCTGGACGCCGAGCACATCACGGTGATCGGCTCCGGGCAGTCCGGCGCGGAGGTCTTCCTGGACCTGCTGCGCAACCGCCCGGTCGGCCGGGAGCGGCTGACCTGGCTGGCCCGCACCCCCGCGTTCGCGCCCATGGAGTACAGCAAGCTCGGCCTGGAGCACTTCACCCCCGACTACACCCGCTACTTCCACGGCCTGGCCGAACCGGTCCGGGACCGGTTGGTGCCGCAGCAGTGGCAGTTGCACAAGGGCATCGACACCGAGACGATCGCCGCGATCCACGACGAGCTCTACCGCCGCTCCCTGGAGGGCGGTTGGCCCGACGCGGTGCTCACCCCCGGCGTCAGCGTCCGCACCGCCGGCCGGCTCGGCACGCAGAGCGTCGAACTGCACCTGGAACACGCCGAGCAGGGCGGCCGCACCCGGATGGTGACCAACGCGGTGGTGCTGGCCACCGGTTACGAGGAGCGCCCCCTCGACCGCCTGCTCGACCCGCTCGCGCCGTACGTCGAGCGGGACGAGGCGGGGCGGCCGAGGATCGACGCCCGCTACCGGATGCGGCTGGACCCGTCGGTCTCCGGCCGGGTCTACGTGCAGAACGCCGAGCGTCACTCGCACGGCGTGGGCGCCCCGGACCTGGGTCTCGCGGCGTGGCGCTCCGCGGTGGTGCTCAACGACCTGACCGCCCTGCTGACCGGGCAGGAGCACTACCGGCTGCCGGAGCGGACCGCCTTCACCACCTTCGGCCTCGGCGTCCCCTCCGACAGCCGGAGCGCGCCGGCGCCCGCGGCCGACCTGCGCACCCGCGGCTGAGACCGTCAGCCGAACAGCGGCGCCCCGTCGCGGGTCAGCCGCCACTGGTCGCCGCCGAAGTCCGACGGGTCGATCGTGCCGTGCGCCTGCACCCACGCGATGATGGTGTTGCGGATCTCGTCGGAGTTCGACCACACCGACTGCGCGGTCGCGATGTGCGGGTAGTTGCTGCCGCCGCTGGAGCGGTAGTTGTTCACCGCGAGCACGAACTGCGCGGCGGGGTCGATCGCGGCCCCGCCGTGCGTGAGGTTCGCGATCCGCGACCCGGCCGGCTGCGCGATGTCGATGTCGTACGACACCCCGCTGAGCACGTCGTAGCTGAAGTCGGGGGTGTTGTTCGCGTTGGTGATCTTCGTGACGTCGACCGGGGCGTCCGGCGCGGTCTGCACGAAGTACTCCGCGGACCACTCCAGGTAGTCCTTGACCTGGGCGCCGGTCAGCAGCTTGGCGTCCAGCGTGTTCTCGTAGACGTACAGGCCCGCCACGTCGCGCAGCGAGACCTGCCCGGCGGGGATGGCCGCGGTGCGGGAGAACGGCGACGCCTGCGAGAGCACCGGCACGTCGGCGTACTGCGAGCCGGCCAGCGCCGCGGTGACGGTGTCGGACTGGACCTTGTTGACGAAGTCGATGATCGGGGTGTCCTTGTAGGTGGACTCCGCCGCGGACATCGCCTCGGTGCAGGTGCCGACGACCTGGTTGACGTAGGTGACGACCTTCTGGTGCTCGGCGCGCACCAGGGCCGCGACCACCGGGTCCTCGGCGACGGTGTTGGCGTTGCGCACCCCGGCCTGGACGGAGGTCACCTTCCAGCGGCCGTGCTCCAGCTCCAGGTCGATGTCGAACACGCTCAGCCGCATGCCCCACATCAGCGGTTCGGACAGCACCACGGTCCGGCCGGTCTCCTCGTTGACCACCAGCGTCTGCGGGCGCTCCACGTGGGTGTGGCCGACCAGGATCGCGTCGATGCCGGGCACCTGCGCGGCCACCAGCGAGGACGCGTTCTCCGGGTAGGGGACCGCGTCGCCGTAGGTGGTGCTGCCGTCCAGGCCGGAGTGGTCGGTGCAGAAGACCACGTCGCAGCCGAGCGCGCGCAGCTTGGGGACGTAGAGCCTCGCCTGCTCGACCAGTCCGGGGAAGGAGAGCTGCCCCTGCACGTTGGCCTTGTCCCACACCGCGATGCCGGGGTTGGTCAGTCCCAGGATGCCGACCTTGATGTTCGGGCCGCCCTCCACCCGCAGTTCCTTGACCAGGTACGGCGGGAACGCCGGCCGCAGCGTCTTGGCGTCGACCGCGTTGGCGGCCAGCAGCGGGAAGTCGCACTGGTCCTGGAAGGCGCGCAGCAGCGGGATGCCGTAGTTGAACTCGTGGTTGCCGAGCGCGGCGGCGTCGTAGCGCATGTGGTTCATCGCCAGCGCCATCGGGTGCTTCGGGCCCTTCTTCGCGCCGGTGATCGGCTCGACCCGCGCGAAGTAGTACGAGAGCTGGGTGCCCTGGATGATGTCGCCGGCGTCGACCAGCAGGGTGCGGTCGTGGCCCTTCTCGGCGCGGGCGTCCTCGATGAGGGTGGCGAGCTTGGCCATGCCGACGTCGTTGTGGGTGGCGTCGTCGTACTCGGCGTTGGTGAAGTAGTCCCAGTTCAGGGCGTGTCCGTGCACGTCGGTGGTGCCCAGCACGCGCAGGCTGTACGTCTTCGGCCGGGGACCGTGGCCGGGGGAGGGGCGGTGGTCGGAGGCCTGCGCCGGGGTCGCCGCCACCGCGCCGGCCGCGCCGGTGAGCGCGACGCCCGCACCTGTCGCGGCGGATCGGTTGATGAAGTCCCTGCGGTTGAGCGGCATCTGGGTTCTCCCTGGGGGTCGAGCGGCACGGCGGGCCGGAGTGGCCATGGCGACGCGCGTAGATTCTGGACCAGGGGAGGGGGCCCGCAACACCCCCGGGGGATGAACGGTCCGCCGCTCGTACACGATGCGCGCCCAGGCCGCGCGGCCGCGCACGCCGCTGAGCGGCGCCTCCGCCACCGAGGGTGACCGAAGTGCTCATCGGAGCGGGCCGCTGCACACTTCGACACTTGTCAACAACCGTTAATCCGAACGTCGTTGGGCTGTTGGCGTCACCAAGCTCCCTACCAACGAGTAAGTCATACGCTCGATACATGCGTCGAGCCAAGATTGTCTGCACCCTGGGTCCTGCCACCGAGTCCTACGACCAGATCAAGGCGCTGGTCGAGGCAGGAATGGACGTCGCCCGCCTGAACCTCAGCCACGGCGGCTACGCCGAGCACGAGGACCGCTACCGGCGGGTCCGCAAGGCCGCCGACGAGACCGGGCGCAGCGTCGGCATCCTCGCCGACCTTCAGGGTCCGAAGATCAGGCTGGGACGTTTCGCCGAAGGTCCGGTACTGCTTGAACGCGGCGACGAGTTCACCATCACCGTCGACGACATCGAGGGTGACCAGGCGATCTGCGGCACCACCTACAAGGGGCTGACCGCCGACGTGGCCCGCGGGGAGCGCATCCTCGTGGACGACGGCCGGGTCACCCTGGAGGTGACCGACGTCGAGGGCCCGCGCGTGCACACCATGGTCATCGAGGGCGGCATGGTCTCCGACCACAAGGGCCTGAACCTGCCCGGCGTCGCCGTCTCCGTCCCGGCGCTGTCCGACAAGGACATCCGCGACCTGCGCTGGGCACTGCGCACCGGCGCCGATGTGATCGCGCTGTCCTTCGTGCGCAGCGGGCGCGACATGGACGACGTGCTGCGGATCATGGAGGAGGAGGGGCGCCGGGTCCCGGTGATCGCCAAGATCGAGAAGCCCCAGGCGGTGGAGAACCTGGAGGACATCGTCGACGCCTTCGACGGGATCATGGTCGCCCGCGGCGACCTGGGCGTCGAGATGCCGCTGGAGGCCGTGCCGATCGTCCAGAAGCGCGCGGTCAAGCTCGCCCGGCGCAACGCGAAACCGGTCATCGTCGCCACCCAGATGCTCGACTCGATGATCGACAACTCCCGCCCCACCCGCGCCGAGGCCAGCGACGTGGCCAACGCGGTGATCGACGGCACCGACGCGGTGATGCTCTCCGGCGAGACGAGCGTCGGCAAGTACCCGATCGAGACGGTCAAGGTGATGTCCCGGATCGTGGCCGCCGCCGAGGAGGACATCCTCGCCGCCGGCCTGCCGCCGCTGACCGGCAGCAACAAGCCGCGCACCCAGGGCGGCGCGGTCGCCCGCGCCGCGGCCGAGATGGGCGACTTCCTCGGCGCCTCCTACCTGGTGGCCTTCACCCAGTCCGGCGACACGGTGCGCCGGCTGTCCCGCTACCGCTCGCCGATCCCGGTGCTCGCCTTCACCCCGGAGGAGGCCACCCGCTCCCAGCTCAACCTCACCTGGGGCGTGGAGACGTTCCTCGGCCCGACCGTGCAGACCACCGACGAGATGGTGCAGCAGGTGGACGAGCAACTGCTGCGGATCGGCCGCTGCAAGAGGGGTGACGTCGTGGTGATCACGGCCGGCTCGCCGCCCGGAATGCCCGGCACCACCAACATGGTCCGGGTCCATCACATCGGCGAGGACGACTCCCCGAAGAGGTAACGCGTAATTGCCGGCGATGGTGCTGACTTCCCAGCTTGGAGCGGTCGGCGCCCCCTTCTCCATTACCGGGCCCCGCGGGACGATCCGTCCGCGGGGCCCGTCGGTTTTCGGTCAGTGGCGGAAACGTCGAACCCTCGCTATTAACACTCTGTTACCTGCCTGCAATACCCAATCGGTGGCCCCGGCGCGCCCGCCGCCGCCCTGGGCGGACGCCCCCGTATTCCCATTCCGGTGATCTTGTCCGAAATGGCGGTGTACCGCCGCCGGCAGCCGGCCGCGCCCACTGGAAGTGCGGGTTCTCATCATGCGGACCCCGCTCAAAGCGCCCAAACGGCACGGCAAACCTCAGGGGAAGCTCAAGAAAGGACGATTGGCATAACAAGACAGTCACACTCTTCGCCTTACCGCTCCCCGACGCCGCACGACGCGCCTAGAGTCACGGCCAGTCACCGCGCTTCCGAATTAGCGATCGGACTTCCGCGCGCGACTTCGGCCGTCCACGAGGACCGGTCGAGCCAGGGGAAAGGACCGCTTGTGCGACACCGCTCTTTGCTGCTGCTCACGTCCGTAATGACCACAGGAGCCCTCACACTGACCGCTTGCGGCTCGCGCAGCGACGACAGCAAGAAGAGCAGTGGCGACGACGGCGGTGGCAGCAACATCACGCTCACCATCGGCGTCGACGCGCCACTGACCGGCCAGAACTCCGCCACCGGCCTCGGCCTGCAGTACGGCACGCAGCTCGCGGTGGACGACGCCAACGCCAACAAGCTCGTGCCCGGCGTGACCTTCAAGGTCAAGGCGCTCGACGACAAGGCGCTGCCGGCCACCGGCCAGCAGAACGCCACCGCGCTGGTGCAGGACAGCAACGTCATCGGCGCCGTCGGCCCGCTCAACTCCGGTGTGGCCGAATCGATGCAGCAGGTCTTCGCCACCGCCAACATGGTGGAGATCTCGCCGGCCAACACCAACCCCGACCTCACCCAGGGCAAGGACTGGGCGACCGGCAAGAAGGTCCGCCCCTTCAAGACCTACTTCCGCACCGCCACCACCGACGCCAACCAGGGCGGCTTCGCGGCGGACTACGCCTACAACACCCTGAAGAAGAAGGACGTCTTCGTCGTCGACGACAAGCAGGCGTACGGCGCCGGCCTGGCCTCGATCTTCAAGAGCAAGTTCGCCTCCCTGGGCGGCAAGATCGCCGGCACCGACCACGTCAACACCGGCGACACCGACTACTCGGCCCTCGTCACCAAGATCAAGCAGTCGCACGCCGACATGCTCTACTACGGCGGCCAGTACGACGAGTCCGAGCTGATCACCAAGCAGCTCAAGGCCGGCGGCGTGAACATCCCGCTCATGGGCGGCGACGGCATGTACTCCGACACGTACATCAAGACCGCGGGCGCCGCCGCCACCGGCGACCTCGCCACCTCCGTCGGCGTGCCCGTCGACACCCTCCCGGCCGCCCAGAACTTCATCAAGGCGTACAAGGCCAAGAAGTACCCCGGTGACTACGGCACCTACGGCGGCTACTCCTACGACGCCGCCACCGCCATCATCAAGGCCGTCGGGGCCGTCATGGACGCCAACGGCGGCAAGCTGCCGTCCATGAACGACGCCCGCTCCAAGGTCGTGGACGCCGTCCAGAAGACCGACTTCGACGGCATCGCCGGCCACGTCGCCTTCGACCAGTACGGCGACACCACCAACAAGCAGCTGACCGTCTACCAGGTCAAGAACGGCAAGTGGACCGCTGTGAAGAGCGGCGTCTACACGGGCTGACCGACCCCCCACCACCGAGGGCCGCGCGGCCGGTCACCCCGGCCGCGCGGCCCGCCGTCTGTCGCACCACCCCCCTCGACCCGTCCCCGACCCACCTGCTCCCAGCGACATGGAGGCCATGCGGTGCACACCCTGCCGCAACAGCTGGCCAACGGGCTGTTCCTCGGCTCGATGTACGGGCTCATCGCCATCGGCTACACGATGGTGTACGGCATCGTCCAGCTCATCAACTTCGCCCACGGCGAGATCTTCATGACCGGCGCCTTCGGCGCGCTCACCGTATGGAACGTGCTGCCCGACGGCATGAACATCTGGGCCGCACTGCCCCTGATGCTCATCGGCGGCGCCCTCGTCTCCGTGCTCATAGCGGTAGGCGCCGAACGGTTCGCCTACCGGCCGCTGCGCGGCGCCCCCCGCCTCGCGCCGCTCATCACCGCGATCGGCCTCTCGCTCGCCCTCCAGCAGGCGATCTTCGTCTGGTACCCCGGCGCCGACAACGCCAAGAACTTCCCGCAGCTCGGCACCCACCCGTACCACATCGGCTCCATCAGCGTGCAGCGCAACGACATCTTCCTCGTCGTCGCCGCCGCGATCTGCATGATCGGCCTGGCCGCCTTCGTCCGCACCAGCCGCACCGGCCGCGCCATGCAGGCCACCGCGCAGGACCCGGACACCGCCCAGCTCATGGGCATCGACACCAACCGCATCATCGTGATCGCGTTCGCCATCGGCGGCCTGTTCGCCGCCGTCGCCGGTGTCGCCTTCGGCCTGAAGTACGGCCAGATCAACTACAACATGGGCTTCCAGGCCGGCCTGAAAGCCTTCACCGCCGCGGTACTCGGCGGCATCGGCAACATCTACGGCGCCATGCTCGGCGGACTCGTCCTCGGCATCGCCGAAGCGTGCGCCACCGCCTACATCGCCAACATCCCCGGCATGCACCAGCTCGGCGGACAGGGCTGGGCCAACGTATGGGCCTTCGTACTGCTCATCGTGGTCCTCCTGGTCCGACCACAGGGCCTGCTGGGTGAACGCGTAGCGGACAGGGCGTGAGTCGCATGACCGACATCCCCACCACCGAGGCACTCCAGCCCGCCCCGCTCGGCGCCACCAACCCCGACGCGCCGCGCGCCGACTCCTACATCAGCCTGCCGCCCGGCGCCGCCCGCATCGCGACGCTCGTCGGCGCCGTCGGCACCGTGGCCTCCACCTTCATGTCGTGGACCTACACCTCCGACTTCCCCGGCGACCTCACCGTCAACGGCTACCCCGGCGGCCTCCAGGTCCTCACCCTGATCGGAGCCGTCCTCACCGGCCTGCTCGCCCTCGGCGCCTTCGGCGTCAAGGGCCTGACCTGGCTGGTGCCCAACCGCTCGAACAACGCCGTCCTGCTGCTGGCAGCCGGCACCTTCGCCACCACCTGGTACGCCGTCATCGCCATCGCGCAGGAACTCGGCGGCCTGGCCAACCTCAACCCCGGCGGCTTCGTCGCCGCCGTCGCCTCGCTCGTCCTGTTCGCCGGCACCCTGGGCCTGCCCATCGACCGCCAGCCCCTGGACCCCGCCGACTCCGAGTACTACGAACTCGGCCGGCTGAGCGAGAACGGCGCCGCCCGCGGCGGCTACCGCTGGCTGCGCCAGGCCCGCCTCCACCACAGCGAGCTGTCCGTACCGGACCCGGCCCGGGCACCCGCCTGGGTGCAGTACCTCACCATCGTCGTGGTCGCCGCGGCCGGCGTGAAGGTCCTCACCTACGGGCTGGCCACCGGCTACACCGAGCTGTTCGTCGGCTACCTCATCCTGGTCGCCTTCACCCTGTGGTCGTTCAACGCCGCCGGACTCACCCGGCAGTTCTCCAAGATCACCGCCGACCACCGGCCGTTCGCCATCCTGATGGGCATCCTCGCCGCCATCGCCTACCCGTTCGTGCAGAACAACGAGCACTGGGCGAACCTCGGCGTCAACATCCTCATCTTCGGCACCGTCGCCCTCGGCCTGAACATCGTCGTCGGCCTCACCGGCCTGCTCGACCTCGGCTACGTCGCCTTCCTCGGCGTCGGCGCCTACGCCGCGGCCCTGGTCTCCGGCTCCGAGTACTCCATCTGGTCCGGCGTCCAGTTCCCCTTCTGGGCCGCCGCCCTCACCGGCATGGCCGCCTCCCTGGTCTTCGGCGTCCTCATCGGCGCCCCGACCCTGCGGCTGCGCGGCGACTACCTGGCCATCGTCACCCTCGGCTTCGGAGAGATCTTCCGCATCGCGGTCAACAACCTCGACGGCGTCTCCGGCCCCAAGGTCACCAACGGCCCGAACGGCATCTCGCAGATCCCCGACCTGTCGGTCTTCGGCTACAACCTCGGCCAGCCCCACACCATGGGCTCCATCACCCTCGGCCGGTTCGCCAACTACTACCTGCTGATGCTCGTCATCACGATCATCGTGGTGCTCGTCTTCACCCGCGCCTCCGACTCCCGCATCGGCCGCTCCTGGATCGCCATCCGCGAGGACGAGACCGCCGCCACCGCCATGGGCATCAACGGCTTCCGGGTCAAGCTCATCGCGTTCGCGCTCGGCGCCTCGCTGGCGGGCCTGGCCGGCACCGTCAGCGCCCACGTCACCTACAGCGTGGTGCCCAACCCGTACCAGTTCTCCGGCGCCGCACCGCCCAACTCCGCGTTCCTGCTCGCCGCCGTCGTCCTCGGCGGCATGGGAACCGTCACCGGACCCGTCCTCGGCGCGGCCATGCTCTACCTCATCCCCGAGAAGCTGGGCTTCCTCCAGCGCTACGAACTCCTCGCGTTCGGCGTCACCCTCGTGCTCATCATGCGGTTCCGCCCCGAGGGCATCATCGCCAACCGGCGCCGCCAACTGGAGTTCCACAAGGACGAACCCCCGGCCCAGGACGAAGCCCTGGTCCCCGCACAGCCGACCGTCGGCGACGACGGCGCGGCCGCCGGCGCGGCAGGGGCGTGAAGGACACCATGACCACGACCACCAGCACCTCCGCCGCCCCGGCGGCCGCCCCGGACCGCACACCGCTGCTCCAGGCCAGCGGCGTCATCATGCGCTTCGGCGGCCTCACCGCCGTCCGCGACGTCAGCCTCACCGTCAACAGCGGCGAGATCGTCGGCCTGATCGGCCCCAACGGCGCCGGCAAGACCACCTTCTTCAACTGCCTCACCGGGCTGTACGTCCCCACCGAGGGCTCCGTCAGCTACAAGGGCACCGTCCTGCCGCCCAAGCCCCACCTCGTCACCAAGGCAGGCGTCGCCCGCACCTTCCAGAACATCCGGCTGTTCGCCAACATGACCGTGCTGGAGAACGTCCTGGTCGGCCGGCACACCCGCACCCGCGAGGGCCTGCTCTCCGCCCTCATCCGCGGACCGGGCTACCACAAGGCCGAGGCGCGCTCCCGCGAACGCGCCATGGAACTGCTGGAGTTCACCGGCCTCGCGCACAAGGCCGAGCACCTCGCGCGCAACCTCCCCTACGGCGAGCAGCGCAAGCTGGAGATCGCCCGCGCGCTCGCCAGCGAGCCGGGGCTGCTCCTGCTCGACGAGCCCACCGCGGGCATGAACCCGCAGGAGACCCGCGCCACCGAGGAACTGGTCTTCGCCATCCGGGACCAGGGCATCGCCGTCCTCGTCATCGAGCACGACATGCGGTTCATCTTCAACCTCTGCGACCGCGTCGCCGTCCTCGTCCAGGGCCAGAAACTGGTCGAGGGCACCGCCGAGGTCGTCCAGAGCGACGAGCGCGTTGTCGCGGCGTACCTGGGCGAGCCGTTCGAGCCGGAGGCGGAGGCCGCACCGGCACCGGAGGCCGCACCGGAAGCGGAGGCCGGGGCGGCACCGGAGGCGGAAGCGGAGGCCGGGGCGGCACCGGAAGCGGACGCCACGCCGGCGCCCGAGGCCGCGGGCGACAACGAGACCGGCACCGGAACCGGCGCGCAGGAGCAGGAGAACGACCGATGACCGCACTGCTCGAAGTGGAGGACCTCCGGGTCGCCTACGGCAAGATCGAGGCCGTCAAGGGCATCTCGTTCTCGGTCGAGGCCGGCCAGGTCGTCACGCTCATCGGCACCAACGGCGCCGGCAAGACCACCACCCTGCGCACCCTCAGCGGCCTGCTCAAACCGGTCGGCGGCCGGGTGACCTTCGACGGCAAGGTGCTCACCCGGGTACCCCCGCACAAGATCGTCTCCCTCGGCCTCGCCCACTCCCCGGAGGGCCGGCACATCTTCCCCCGGCTCAGCATCGAGCAGAACCTGCTGCTCGGCGCCTTCCTCCGCCGGGACGCCGCCGGCATCGCCAAGGACGTCGAGCGCGCCTACGAGCTGTTCCCCATCCTCGGGGAGCGCCGCAAGCAGGCCGCCGGCACCCTGTCCGGCGGTGAGCAGCAGATGCTCGCCATGGGCCGCGCGCTGATGTCGCAGCCCAAGCTGCTCATGCTCGACGAACCCTCCATGGGGCTCTCGCCGATCATGATGCAGAAGATCATGTCCACCATCGTCGAGCTGAAGGCCCAGGGCACCACCATCCTGCTCGTCGAGCAGAACGCCCAGGCGGCCCTCTCCCTCGCCGACCAGGCCCACGTCATGGAGATCGGCAGCATCAAGATCTCCGGCACCGGCCAGGACCTCCTGCACGACGAGGGCGTCCGCAAGACCTACCTCGGCGAGGACTGACCCCGCCGCGACCGGTCGCACCACACGGGTGGGGCCCGCACTCCGGAAAGGAGTGCGGGCCCCACCCGTGCGAGGTGCCGTGACCGTGCGGAGCCGCGCGGGAAGCCGCGCGCACGGGCCCCCGGTCCGCCGCGCGGCAGACCGGAGGGTGCGCCGGGTCCTTCAGTCCTTCTCCGTCACCTCGTCGATGACCGCCTGCGCCACCGCCTGCATCGACATCCGCCGGTCCATCGACGTCTTCTGGATCCAGCGGAAGGCGGCCGGCTCGGTCAGCCCGTACTTGGTCTGGAGCACGCTCTTCGCCCGGTCCACCAGCTTGCGGGTCTCCAGCCGCAGCGACAGGTCGGCGATCTCCGCCTCCAGGGCACGCAGCTCCTGGAAGCGGCTCACCGCCATCTCGATCGCCGGCACCAGGTCGCTCTTGGTGAACGGCTTCACCAGGTACGCCATCGCGCCCGCGTCCCTGGCCCGCTCGACCAGTTCCCGCTGGGAGAAGGCGGTGAGCATCAGGACGGGGGCCAGCTTCTCCCCGGCGATCCGCTCGGCGGCGCTGATGCCGTCGAGCACGGGCATCTTGACGTCCAGGATCACCAGGTCGGGGTGGAGTTCCTGGGCGAGCTTCACCGCGGTCTCGCCGTCGCCGGCCTCCCCGACCACGGCGTACCCCTCCTCCTCCAGCATCTCCTTCAGGTCCAGGCGGATCAGCGCCTCGTCCTCGGCGATGACGACACGCGTGGTCACGGGCGGCACGTGCGCGGAGGCGTCGTCCTGCGCGGGGGTGGGCTCGTCGGGGGCGCTCACGGTGCGGTGCTCCTCGGGTCATGGCGTCGGATCCTGCTACCTGAGCCTACCTAGCTCGGGTAGAGTTTGAACACAGAGGTGGTATGCTGGTCTCTGTTTTGAAGGCCCCGGTAGCCCAATTGGCAGCAGGCAATGGATTCAAAACCCATACAGTGTCGGTTCGAGTCCGACTCGGGGCACTTTACCTTTGAATTGAAGGTCGGGGCGCATCGTCCCTTTGCTCCGACCGGGTGAACTCTTCCGGTGCGCGCTCCCATGATCGAGCCGCGCGCCGATCATGGTTCACATGTACGATTCCGCGACCCGGCGCCACGCGCTGGCGCACCTGGCGGCCGGCCGCAGCCTCAACTCCGTGAGCCGGGCCACCGGCATATCGCGCGCCGCGCTCAGGAGTTGGCGCGACCACGGCATCGAGCCGGTCAGCCGGGGAGCGAGCCCGCTGCGCACGGACGGCGCCGCCTACCCGTACCTGCTCGGCCTCTACCTCGGCGACGGCCACATCAGCGGCAACGCCCGGGGCGTCTACGCGTTGCGTATCGCCTGTGGCACCGCGTGGCCGGGGCTCATCGACGCCTGCGAGACGGCGATCCGTGCGGTGCGCCCCGGCGGTGCCGTCTTCCGCGTGCCGCAACAGGGCTGCGTGCAGGTCACCTCGACCAGCAAGCAGTGGCCGGTGGTCTTCCCGCAGCACGGTCCAGGCCGCAAGCACGAGCGGGCGATCGCCCTTGAGGAGTGGCAGCAGGAGGCGGTGGCCGCGCACCCGTGGGACTTCGTCCGCGGTCTGGTGCACTCCGACGGCTGTCGGGTCACCAACTGGACCGAGCGGACGGTGTCCGGGTTCCGGAAGCGCTACGAATACCCGCGGTACTTCTTCACCAACACCTCGGCCGACATCCGTCGGCTGTTCACCGACGCGCTCGACCTCGTCGGCGTCTCCTGGACCGAGAGCCGCCGGCGCGGCCCGGCGCGGAACGTCTCCGTCGCGCGGCGGGAGGCGGTGGCGCTCATGGATCTGCACGTCGGGCCCAAGTACTGAGGGGCCGCGGTGGGAGGGTCGGCCCTTCCCGGGGCGGGAGCGGTCGGCGGGGCGCGCCCGTCGGCGGGGCTCCCGCTTCCGTACCGGGGCGGCCCGGTCAGAGGGCGTGGGGGTTTGCGGCGGTGCGGAGGGTGAGGACGCGGTGGGCCACCGCCACGCGGGAGGTGCAGTGGAGCCGCCGCATGATCTCGCGCATGTGGTTGACGACCGTCCACTCGGAGATCTTCAGCCGGCGGGCTATCTGCTTGTTGCTCAGGCCCTCGCTGACGAGGACGCACACCTCCGACTGGCGTGCCGTCAGCACGCCGTCGAGGCCGGACGGGAGCAGCGGGTCCTGCCGGTGGCCCCGCCCCGTCACGGTGGTTGCCCCGATCCCTGCCGTGGTCCCTGCCGTTGCCGCTGGCGCTGTCCCTCCCGTCGCCGTCGCTCCTGGCGTCGCCGGGGCGGAGGACGGTTCCACGGTGCGCGGGGCGGCCGACGGATTCCTCCGTGTCGAGGGCGTGCCGGCGGCTTCCGCGCGCGGGGCACCGGCGACGTCCTGGTCGCCCGGCACGCGCGGCCCCCGGTGGGTGGAGCGGCCCGCCGCGAGGTCCGCGGCGCCGGGGGGCGCGCCGGCCCGCCTGGCCGCGTCCGCGCCCCGGGCGGCCGGCCCGCGCGCTGCCTCCGGCGCGCCCGACCGGGCCAGGTCCTCGGCCCGGATCAGCGCCGCCCGGACGGCCGCGGGCTCCCGCTCGGAGGTGCCGGCCGGCGGCACCAGGAGGTCCGCCCACGCGAAGGGGGCGCCGATCGCGCGCCAGAAGTGGCACATGTCCTCGGTGAGGGAGACCGCCCGCGCGAAGCCGGTGGGCGCCGCGAGCAGGGTGGCCAGCGCGGCGGCGAGGTTGGCCTCCTCGGCCTGGACGGCGGCCAGCCCGTGGTACTGGTCGCCCGACCGGATCCGCCGGGCTGCGGCCGCGGCCAGCCGTGCGTAGTGGCAGGCGTGCGCGCCGCGGGCCGGACCGAGGTCGCCGCGGTCGGCCCGCAGCAGGGTGCGGGCGGCTGACGTCAGATGCCCGCGGACCCGGGCGATGCCGCCGAGGGTGCCCGACGGCAGGGGGGACATGACCAGCAGGCCGCGGGCCCGCAGTTCCTCCACCGCTCCGGGCCCGGGCTGCCCCCCGTAGGAGGCGGCCACCTCGCGCAGCGCCTCCATCCCGCATCCGCCGGAGAACACCGCGGCGGCGCGCAGCAGTTGCAGGGCGCCGCTGCTCAACTCCCCGCCGGCGGGGGCCGGGTCGGCGGGGGCGGAGACCGTGGCCGTGTACGCCTGGCCGACGGGGCGGAGCGCGGTGCCGCCGACGGTCCCCGTCACCGCCACGGAGGGCGTTCCCTGCGAACGGGCTTGCTTCGGGAACCGGTTGTCCCGCCGGCCCCGCGTGGCGGCGGTCGGTCCGGCGCCCGGGGCGGGGGAGGGCGCGGGGGCCGGGCGGCGGGAGGAGACGTCGAGCAGGGCGCGCAGATCGGCGGGGTCGAGGGGATCGGGGGCGGCGGAGGAGGTCTCCAGGCCCTCGGAAGAGGCCGTGCGGGCGGCGCGGGTGAGGGCGTCGGATGGTCCGTCGAGGGCGGCGCGGAGCCGGGCGACGGGATAACGGCCGGCTGTATCGAGGGGGAAGTCCGTTGGCGGGCCTGCGGGTTGGCCGTGGCGCGGGGCGACGAGGGGCATGGGGGCGGAGGCGGCCGTGGCCGGGGCGCTCGCGTCGCGCGGGACGGGCCGGGGCCGTTCGAGGTCCTCGCACGGGTCCGTGGCCGGGTGCCCCAGCACCAGCAGGACGCGCTCGGCGTGCGCGGGAGAGGCGTCGAGCAGCAGGTCGAGGAGGCGGCCGGCGCTCAGCGGGTGCTGCGCGTCCAGGCGGTCCGTGCCGTCCAGGACGAGCAGCACCGGGTGCTGCCGCGCGTTCCCGGCCCGGTCCAAGCCGCCGGCGCCGCCGCAGTCGTCGCAGTCGTCGCAGGGGTGGGCGCCGCACAAGCCGGCGAGGGCGCCCCCGTTGACGTCGATGCCCCTCCCGAAGCCCAAGCCCAAACCCAAACCCAAGCCCAAGTCGAAGTCGACGCCGACGCCGTGGTCCACGTCCCCACCCTCGCCCACGTCCACGCTGATGCCGCATCCGCATCCGCATCCGATGACGCCGCTGCGGTCATCGGCCCGGCCCTCGCCCTCGTCCTCGCCGTCGGCGGAGAGCCCGTGCGGGTGCCGCGGCCGTCCGCGGCCGCTCCCCGGCGGGTCCGGGGGTTCCGGCGGCCGGGCGGACGTGTCCGTGCCGGGGCGGTCCCGTTCCAGGGTGGGGGGCGGGGGGAGTTCCCGCGGGCCGGTGCCGCACGCGGTGGCGGTGCCGGGGACCAGGGCGCCGGTGGCCGGCGGGAGCGGCGGCCGCCAGGTCATGACGCGGCTCGGGAACCGCTTGGCCACCGCCCGGGCCGGGCAGGACCGACCCGCGCCCGTGCCCGCGACGCCGTTCACCCGCACGGTCCGCAGGTCCGGCGAGGTGAGCAGCGCCAGGACCGCGCGCAGGTCCTCCTCCGGGTCGGCCGGGCGAGGCGGTGCCGCGAACGGCCGGCCGTTCGCCCCTCCCCGGGAGTCCGCGTCGGCGGGGACGGCCGGGAGGCCGGCCGCGGCGACTCCGCCGGCCGCGGCGACTCCGCCGGCCGCGGCGATCCCGCCGGCTCCGGGACCTCCGCCGGCTCCGGTGTCTCCGGCGTCCGCGACGGCTCCGGTGGGGACGGTGGGAGGCGCTGGGGGGGTGGGGCCGGTCACGGTCCCGGGCCGGCTCGTGGGTCCGCCGGAGCCGGTGGCCCGGATCTGTGCCGGCCGGCGCACCGCGTCGTCGCTGATCATGAACTCCTCCTGGGGAAAAGGGTGTTCGTGACGGTTCAGTGGAAGTGCGGTGGTGCGAGGGGTGGGGTGCGGTGGAGGTGGGGGCGAGGCGGGGACGCCGGACCGGGCGGCCGGGGGGAGGCGTACGGGAAGGGCTACGGGGCCGGGCCGCCGCCGTCCGGGCAGGCCCTACGGCACAGGCCCTACGGCACAGGGCCCAGCGCGGCGGCCAGAACGGCCTCGGCCACCGCGTGTTCGTCCTCGGCGGGGGCGACCCAGGCCACCTGGACGGGGCCGGAGCCCGGGGGGAGGGCGGCGGGCGTGGCCGTCACCGCGACCACGCGCGCGGGCCGGCCGGACCTGCCCAGCAGGTCCACCGCGTGGCCGTCCAGGAGCGGCAGCAGCGCCGGGCGCGGGGCCCACACCAGGAGTTCGACGGGGCCGAGGTCCCGCATCACCGCGGCGACCACGCGGCCCAGGGCGTTCGGGGCGTCGGGGTCCATGCGGTAGGGGAGGGCGGTCAGTCCCCGGTCGGCGAACTCCTTTGCGAGCAGCGCGGCCCGGCCGGTGCCGTGGCCCGCCACGGTCACGGCGACGGCGGTTCCGGCGTCGGCGAGCCGGATGCCGACCGTGCGGCCCGCGCCGACGGCACCGTCCACCACGAGGGCGACGCGGGGCGGCGGGCCGGCCGGGGGAACTTCGGTGTCCGACACAATGGCTCCGATTCCAGAAGGGCGAACGGGTGGTCAGGAAGTGGTTGTTGTGGTGCACGGGAGAATTGACCGCGGAGTTTTCCCCGGGCGGCCGGGGAAGTGTGCGGGATTCCCGGGGATCGCCGGCCGCCCGCGGATAGCATTCACGATGCGTGTGTGCTGAACCCTGGGGACCGTCGTGCGGCGCCGGAGAGATCAGAGGGGTGGTCGGCCGTTGCCCGACGAGGTGGAATTAGATGAGGAAACACTCGCGGTCTACCGTGCCGTTCTGCTGCACCACCGGACGGACGCCGCCGGTCTCGCCGCGATGATGGACCTGCCGGAGCAGCGGGTCGCCGAGGCGGTGGAGCGGCTCGCTGACCTGTCGCTGCTGGCGCCGTCCTGGGAGGAGCCGGGCCGGCTGCGGCCGGTCTCGCCGGACGTGGGGCTGGGGGTGATGCTCCAGCGGGAGCGGCAGGAGCTCGCCGAGCGGCAGCAGCGCATCGAACAGAGCCGGTCGGCGCTGGCGTCGCTGGCCGCGGAGTACACGGCGCAGACGCGCAGCGGCGGGCTGGACCGTTCCGAGGCGGTGGTCGGCATCGACGCGATCCGGTCCCGGTTGGAGTCGCTGGCCATGGGGTGCGCCAAGGAGTCGCTCGCCTTCCACCCCGACGGCGCGCTGACCGAGGAGTCCATCGAGGCCGGTCGGCCGCTCAACGAGCGGGCCCTGGACCGCGGGGTGCGCTTCCGTACCCTCTACCTGGACAGCATCGCCCGGGACCGCACCACCCGCGAGTACGCGAAGTGGATGGCGGAGCACGGCAGCGAGATCAGGACCTCGCCGACGCTGCCGCTGCGGCTGCTGATCGTGGACGGCGTCACCGCGATGGTGCCGGGGCCGCCGCAGGGGGCGCAGCCGACCGCGCTGGTGCTCACGAGTCCGCCGGTGGTGCAGGCGATGCTGGCGCTTTTCGAGGCGTACTGGGAGCGGGGTACCCAGCTCGGCCGGCCCGCGGACCGGTCGGAGAGCGGACTGACCCCGCAGGAGCACGAGTTGCTGCGGCTGCTGGCGGCCGGGGCCACCGATGAGGCGGTGGCCCGGGCGATGGGTATCGGTGTGCGGACCGAGCGGCGGATCGTCGCGGAGCTGATGGAGCGGCTCCAGGCGTCCAGCCGGTTCGAGGCGGGGGTCAAGGCCGCCCGCTACGACTGGGTCTGAGCCGCGGGCCGGTCGCGTCCCGGCCGCCGTCTCGCCCTGGTCGCCGGCCGTGCCGTTCGGTGAGCCGGCCGTGCCGCCCCGTGCGCCGGCGGCGTTGGCCCGCGCGCGGTCCGTGTCGCCGCGCGCATCGGCCGTGCCGCCGTGTGGTCCGGGGTGCCGCGGGTGGGCGCCGGTCACGGCCACACGAAGTCGTCGGGGGACATGGCCGTGCCCGGCAGTTGGCCGGCCGGGTGCCGGTGGGCCGAGGCGTGCGCGGGGGCCTGGGTCGTGAGCCCCAGGGCCGTGCGGTGGCCGTGGGCGGGGGAGCCGCCGGTGAGCGTCGCGGCGAAGGCCAGCGCGAGGGCGAGAGCCGTGATGTTGCCGAGGGTGACGAATGCGGCGCGGTGCGTGAGCTTCATGGGGAACTCCTCTTCGGGGGCGCGGACGGGTCATGGTCGGGAGTGCTGTCCCACGCGGTGGAACCGCGTGCCGGTCGGCGGTGCGGCGGTACGGCGGTGCGGAAGGTGCCGGAGTGCGGGAAGCGCCGGAAGTGCGGGAGGCGCGGGGGAGGTGCGGGGGCTCCGGCCGGGTCGGCGGCGCCCCTTGGGAAGAGATAACCACCCCCGTCCGCCCGTTGTCCGGTGCTGCGGACGCCAGGAAACTGCCTCGCACATTCCTGCCAAGCGCGCGCCCGTACGCCGGCCCGGTAACGATTGTGGCGGGTGTGACGCGATGATTCTCCGGCGACGCGTGTGAGGTGTCCGCGGGCCGCCGCGCGGAATTAGGGCGGCCCGGTGATACCGCCCCGATTTCCGGTGCCGGATTCCCCGGGATGTTCCGGTCCATGTGCCCGTCGAACTTCCTGGGCCGGACCCCGGTTCCGACGGTTCACTGATCTCAGTCCGGAGCGCAGAGCACCGGACACCACCGAAGGGAAATGGGGAATCACCATGGCGAAGGTTGCTGCGAAGACCGCGTCCAAGGTTGCCGTCAAGGCCGCGACCAAGGCTGCGACCAAGTCCGCGACGAAGGCCGCGACGAAGGCCGCCACCAAGGCCGCGACGAAGGCCGCGACCAAGGTCGCCGTCAAGTCGGCCGTGAAGGCGGCGTCGAAGGTTGCCGTCAAGGCCGCCTGATCGCAGACCGGTGGCACGGCGCCGGCGGGATTTCCTGCCGGCGCCATGCCCCCGGGCCCTCGACCATGGCCTCCCTCCAGAAGGCGAGAGAACTGTGCTCTATCTCGAACGGGTCGGCGCATTCGTGCCGGAGACGAGTACCTCCGTCCAGGAACTGGGCGAGCCGCTCGACCTGACGCCCAGCCAGGTGCTCCTGTTCACCCGGTTCCTCGGGCTCGACCGGGTCGCGGTCGCCCCCGGCGTCGAACTGGCCGACATGCTCACCTCGGCCGGCGAGGACGCGCTCGGGGACACCGACCGGGACAAGGTCCGGTACCTGGTGCACGCGCACACCATGCAGCACGCCGCCCCGCCGTCCCAGCACACGCTGGAGGAGGTGCGGCGCCGGCTCGGGCTGCGCAACGCCGCCGTGTTCGGGCTGTCCCACATGAACTGCGTGGTCGGGCTGTACGCGCTCCAGATCGCCCGGTTCCTGCTGGACGGCGCCCACCCCGACGACAAGGTCCTCGTCGTCACCGGCGACAAGATCCTTTCGCACCGCATCCACCTCATCCCCGAGACCACGGTGATGGGCGAGGCCGCCGCCGCCGTCCTGGTCGGCGGGGACCCGTCCGGCGACCGCATCCTCGGGCGCGCGGTGGACGTCCAGGGCCGCTTCTACCAGTGCCTGGCCTGCCCCGACGACCTGCGGATGGAATACAAGCACATGTACGCCGACAGCCTGAGCGCGGTCATGCGCGAGGCCGTCGAGGACGCGGGGATCGCATCGGCGGACATCGCCGCGATTCTCCCCCACAACGTCAACCGGCTGTCGTGGAAGAAGATCTGCGCCGAGCTCAAGATCCCCGTCGACCGGGTCTATCTGGACAACGTCCCGAAACTCGGGCACTGCTTCAGTTCCGACCCCTTCATCAATCTGGCGGCGGCTCGTGACGGTGCGCGGATATCCCCGGGGGACCTCGTGCTGATGGTGTCCGCCGGTCTCGGCGCGGCATTCGCGGCGACCGTCGTCCAGGTCGGAGAAAGGAGTGCACCATGAATTTCGTCGAACGGCTCAAGCGCGACCTCACCGGTGATCCCGGCGCGAGGTTCGTGTTCGTCAACAACTTCGAGGTCGAGCGCAGTTGGGCGGCCGGCGAGCCCAAGCTGCCCGGCGCCGGCATCGCCTTCGCCGGCGCGACCGTCAACCGCATGGAGGAGATGGGCGTCCTGCTGGCCGGCGAGGGCGACGTCGTCGTCCTCAAGGCCCCCATGGACGAGCGGTTCGCCGGCTACCTGGGGTCGCTCGGTGCCGCCGCCGGCAGCACCCTGTCGGCGGAGAACAGCGACCCCGCCCGGATGGTCACCGAGGACGCACTCGTCTCGCCGCGCCTGCTGGAGTCGCTGCGGGCGCTCGCGGACGGCCGCACCTACCTGATGCCGCTGGGCATCTCGGCCGCCGAGGAGCGGCTGTCCGCGGCCACCGGCCTGCCGCTGGCCGGCCCGGACGCCGCCACCTGCAAGGCCGTCAACGGCAAGGTGTTCAGCCACCGCCTGGTGCTGGAGACCGGCCTGAACGCGGTCCCCGGCACCGTCGTGGAGACCGTCGGCGAACTGCGCGGCGCCCTGGAGGCCCACCTGGCCTCCGGCGGCCGGGCGGTGGTCAAGGAGTCGCTGGGCGTCTCCGGCCGCGGCATGGTCGTGGTGGAGGACGAGCGCGGCGCGGCCCGGCTGCTGCGGCTGATCGAGCGGCGCGGGCCGCAGGCGCCGGCCAACCTGGTGGTGGAGAGCTGGATCGAGCGCGCCCAGGACCTCAACTACCAGTTGGTGGTGGCCCGCGGCGGCGAGGTGCGGTTCGAGACGGTCAAGGCCGCGGTGCTGAAGAACAACGTGCACCAGGGGCACCGCTTCCCGGTGGACCTGCCGCCAGCCGCCGTGGAGGAGCTGCACCACGCCACGCGGACCATCGGCAAGGCGCTGCACGCCGAGGGCTACTTCGGCATGGTCGGCGTGGACGCGATGCTCGGCCCGGACGGCACCCTCTACCCGTGCCTGGAGATCAACGCCCGGTTCAACATGTCCACGTACCAGAGCCGGATCGCCGAGCGGTTCATCCCCGAGGGCGCGCACGCGATCGCCGCCACGTTCGGCCTGCGGCCGTCGCGGGTGCACGGCTTCGACGAGGTGGCCGGCGCCCTCGGCGAGCTGCTCTTCGACGGCTCCGGGCGGACCGGCGTGCTCATCAACAACTTCGCGACCCTCAACGCGGCCGCGAGGACCGACGGCGACTTCCACGGCCGGCTCTACGCCGTGTGCGTCGCCGACACCGCCGACGCGGCCCTGGCGCTGCGCCAGGAGGCGGACCGGCGCCTGACGGAGATGGCCGGGCGATGACGACGACGAGCCCCCCGACGGGCGGAAGGAGCGGACCGCAGTGAAGGTCCAGGGCATCGAGTACCGCGAACTCGCCGAGCAGTTCGGCACCCCGCTGTACGTCTACGACGCGGAAGTCCTCACCGAGGCGATCACCGGACTGCGCGACGCGCTGCACCCGGCGATCGAGGTGTTCTTCTCGCTCAAGTCCAACCCCAACATCAGCGTCTACCACACCCTGAAGGCCGGCGGCGCCCGCGCCGAGGTCTCCTCGCTGGTCGAGCTGCGCACCGCGGTGCTGGCCGGCACCCCCGCGCACGACATCATCTTCCTCGGCCCCGGCAAGAGCGAGCGCGAGCTGGTCGCCTGCCTGGAGGAGGGCATCTACGCGATCGTGGTGGAGTCCTTCGCCGAGCTGGACCGCATCGAGGAGCTGGCCGGCGAGCGGGGCGTGCGCCAGCGGGTGCTGCTGCGGGTCAACCCCGCGGTGGCCGTGCAGGGCTCCCGGCTCACCATGGGCGGCAAGCCCCGCCAGTTCGGCATCGACGAGGCCGAGGTGCTGGCCGCCGGCGACCTGGCGGCGAAGTACCGGCACGCCGACGTCGCCGGGGTGCACGTCTACATGGGCACCCGCATCCTGGACGCCGAGGTGGTGGGGAAGAACACCCGCTACATCCTCGACCTGGCCGAGCGGGTGGTGAACGCCACCGGCATCCGGCTGGACGCGGTGGACATCGGCGGCGGCCTGGGCGTGGCCTACTTCGACGGCGAGGAGGACATCGACCCCAAGTCGGTGGCCGAGGTCCTCAACCCGATGCTGGAGGAGTTCGCCTCCCACCGCCCGGGCACCCGGCTGATCATGGAGTCCGGCCGCTTCCTGGCCGGCCGCGCCGGTGTCTACGTGCTGGGCGTGCGCTACGTCAAGGAGTCGATGGGCGAGCGGTTCGCGGTCGCCGACGGCGGCACGCACCACCACATGGCCGCGGTCGGCATCGGCTCCTTCGTCAAGCGGAACTTCCCCGCGGTCGCCCTCGACCACGACGGCGAGCCCGACGAGGGCGAACTGGAGCCGTGGAACGTCACCGGCCCGCTGTGCACCCCCAACGACACCCTGCTCAAGCACGCCCTGCTGCCGCAGTTGCGGCCCGGCGACCTGATCGGGGTCACGCGCTCGGGCGCCTACGGCCCGTCCGCCTCGCCCGGCAACTTCCTCAGCCACGGCTTCCCCGCCGAGGTCCTGGTCACGGGCGGCCGCGCCCACCTGGTGCGCGACCGCGACCAGCCCGAGGACCTGCTGCGCCCCCAGCACCTGCTCGACCCGACCACCGTCACCACTCCTGGGAAGTGAGACCGAGATGGACCGCACGCAGATCATCAACCACGTCCGTATCGCCCTGTCCACCGTCCTCAACCGGGACGTGCCCGGACTCACCGAGGAGTCCCGGCTGTTCGAGGACCTCGCGCTGGACTCCACCAGCGTCATCGAGCTCCTGATGGGCCTGGAGGACACCATCGCGCTGGAGATCGACCCGGACGAGCTGGAGCCGGAGGTGTTCCGCACCGTCGGCAGCCTCACGGACTACATCCAGGCCGGGTTCGCGAAGACCGCGGCGGTCTGACGCCATGGCCCCGCTGAAGACGCTGACGCGCCCGGACACGCGCGGCACCGCGCCGCAGCCGGCCGGGGTCCGGCTGTCCGGTGTCGTCCACGAGGTGTTCCGGGAGCGGTCCCAACCGCTGATCGGCGGGGACGTCAGGCTGGCCCAGGACATGCTGCGGGCCTACGGCAGGGCCGACGAGTTCGCGTCGTTCCTGGCCCGCACCGGCAACAGCTTCATCGCCATGAGCGACCGGCTGCTGACCCGGCTGCCCGAACCGCTGCCCGAGCTCGACGCGGTGCTGCTGGCCTACCAGTCGCCCGACCTCTACTACTCGGACGTGGCCGGCTGCTACCTGGCCCAGCTCCCCGGCGCTCCGGTGCCCTGCTCGGTCGCCGAACAGGGTCCGGGCGCCCCCTTCACCGCCCTGCGGATCGCCGACGGCATGGCCCGGCTCGGCGAACTGCGGCACGGCGCGCTGTTCGTCTACGACCAGAACGCGGCGGTGTGGGAGGCGAACGAGGAGGTGCAGCGTCGCCCGGACGCGGCGGTGCTGCTCGCGCTCGACGGCGACGGCGACGGCGACGTGCTCGTGACGGCACTGGACGAGGTCCGCACCCGGGAGGAGGACGACCCCACCCCCGCCGAGGCGCTGGAGCAGGCCGTGGCCGCGCACGGCGGGCCGGCCGTCCTGATCGGCCCCTCGCTGGCCGCCGCGGTGGCGGGCAGCCCGGTCGCCGACCGGGTCACGGCGGCCCCCGACGAGGCGTGCTGCACCGGCGTGTGGGCCGAGCTCGGCCGGCGGCTGCCGCTCACCGAGCCGCTGCTGCTCGCCGACCACGACAGTGCCGCCGGCCGCTTCCACAGTTGCCTGCTGGTGCCCGCCGGCGCACCGGAGGAGGACCGACTGCCATGACCACCGGCCTGTCCGGCATCGCGGTCCGGCTGCCCGGCCGCACCGAGCCGGTCGACGACGTGCTGGTCCGGCTGGACCGCGGCACCACCGAACGCAAGATGTTCCGCAAGGTGTACGGCCTGGGCGACAGCCCCGTGCTGGCCCCCGGCGAGCGCACCGAGGACCTGCTGGCCGCGGCCGGCCGGGCCGCGCTCGCCGGCCGCGGCGCCGACCTGGTGCTGTACGGGCACACCCTGCTCACCCAGGAGCTCGGCTACCGCGGCGGGTTCCCCGACCGGCTGCGGCAGGCCCTGGGCCTGCCCGGCGCCCGCTTCTACGGCCTGTCGCACATCAACTGCACCTCGGTACTGCGGGCCGTGGAGCTGGGGCGGGCGTTCCTCGGCCGGCCCGGCGCCGGCCCGGACGAGCGGGTGCTGGTGCTGGGCGGCGACCACGGGAGCATCAACGACCGCTCGCGGTTCGTGCCCGGCATGACGGTCGGCGGCGACGGCGTGGTGGCGTTCGTGCTCCAGCACACCGGGCCGGACCGGCCCGCCCGCTACCGCTACCTCGGCGGCGCGGCCGGCCGGGACGCCCGCTTCCACAGCAACCTGCGGATGACCCCCGAGGAGTTCGCGCTGTTCGGCAAGGTCTGCGCCGAGCAGGCGGTGGTCACCGTGCGCGACGCGGCCCGGCGGTCCGGGCTGGAGCTGGGTGACATCGACTGGGTGATGCCGCACCTGTCCAACCGGATGTTCTGGCGCACCTTCAGCAGCGCCTCGGGCATCCCCCGGGAGCGGATCTGCCTGGATCTGATCCCCGTCCAGGGCCACAACTTCGGGGCGGACGCCGTCATGGCCTTGGACCACGCCGACCGGCAGGGCAGGCTGCGTCCCGGTGACCGCTGCGCCCTGGTCTCACTCGGACAGGGCGCCTACTTCCAGGCGTTCGTCGTCGAAGTCGCGGAGGACTGATGAGCACGTTGTTGCAGGAATGCGAGAGCACCGCGCGGCACGAAGGGCTCGCCGCCGGTCTGGAGGCCGCCCTGTCCGGGGTGGACGTGACCGCGACCGCGCCCGGCCGCCACGCCGCCGTCAGCGCCCGGCGGGCGCCGGCGGGCGCGGCGGTGCGCACCCACGACCTGGCCGACCGGGAGGGCGTCGTGTTCGTGGCGTGCGCCGGGCAGGGCGCCGGCGGGCCGCGGGTGACCGAGGTCGGCCGCCGGCTGGCCGCGGTCCGGCTCGGCCTGGTCCGCAGGCTGCTGGACCTGGCCGTCGAGGAGCTGTCGGCCCGGACCGGCGGCGGCGAGCCGCTGCTGCGCAAGCAGATGGTGACCGGCGCGGTGGCCGACGCCATCGCCGAGATCGAGCTGCTGCGGGCGTACACCGAGAGCCGGCAGGACCCGGCCGCCGTGGACGACCTGCACCGGCGCCTGGACGCCCTGGGCTGGGAGGTGGCCAGGCTCTTCGGCGCCATGGGCTACATCGCCGACCACCCGGCGCGGGCGCTGTACGTATCCGCCCTGGTGGCGAACACCTGGGCCGCGGGCGAGGGAGCGGGAGAATGATCGAGTTCGGCACCAGACTGCACGCGATCCGGGACGCCGCCCGGGAGGCGGCCGAGGACCTGCGGGCCCGGGCCCTGTCGGTGGACGCGGACCCGGACGCGATGGAAGCGCACTTCGACTCGCCGACCTTCGCGCTGATGCGCCGGGCCGGCACCCCCGAGCCCTACCGCGAGACGGTGCCCGGGCTCGGCGACGGCCTGCTGGACGAGGACTCCTGCCTGGAGAACGTGGTGGGCACGCTGGAACTCGCCCGCGGCGACGCCGGCATGATCCTGGCCTGCCCCGGCCCGGCGCTGGCCGGTGTCGTGGTCCGGATGCTCGGCGACGAGCAGCAGCAGGAGCGGTTCTTCACCAAGCTGCACGGCGGCCGCACCCACACCTTCTTCGCCATGACCGAGCCCGGCCGCGGCAACGACGCGACCGCCATGGAGACCCGGCTGGAGCGCGACGGCGACGGATGGCGGCTGTACGGGCACAAGCGCTACATCGGCAACGGCGCCCGCGGCGGGATCGGCGTGGTCTTCGCCCGCACCGGGCCCTCGGCGCTGTCGATCCGCGCCGCCCTGGTGGAGCCGGGCGGTCCCGGCTGGCAGGGCGAGCGGCTCGACATGGTCGGGCTGCGCGGCGCCTACCTGAGCGAACTGCGCTTCGACGGCGTGCCGGTGGCCGGGGACATGCTGCTGGGCCGGCACCTGCCGGTCACCCGGCGCGGCATGTGGGGCGCCATCAAGACCTTCCACAACATGCGCATCCAGGTGGCCGCGGCCGCGGTCGGCACCGCGCTGGCCATGACCGAGTACGTCGTCGAGCACCGCAAGAACGCGCCCGGCGCGCAGGTGGCGCTGCACCGCACCGAGGCGGCCAGGGAACTGGTCTACGAGGCCGCAGCCCGCATCGACCGCGACCCCGAGCGCGGCTACCTGTCCAACGTGGCCAAGCTGGCCGCCACCCGGATGGCCGTCGAGATCTCCCACTGGGCCTGCGCCTCGCTCGGCCCGGCCGGGCTGCTGGAGCACCCGCTGCTGGAGAAGTGGAGCCGCGACGTGTGCGCCTTCGAGTTCATGGAGGGCACCGGCAACATCCAGCGGCTGCACGTCGCCAAGGGATACCTGGCGGGAGACGCCGATGCCTGATCCGCGCCCCGCCGAGGCCCCCGCCCAGGGGGTCCCCGCCGGGCCCCCCGCCGGCGGGTGCGCCACCCTCCCGCTGTCCGTCACCGCCCTGGCGGTGTCGGTGCAGGAACAGCCGTGCTACCGGCCGGTGAGCGGGCTGGCCGACACCGACGACCTGCTGCCGCTGGTGCAGGCGGTCGCGGAGCTGAAGGGCATACCGGCGCACCGCCTGGAGATGCTCACCGACCCCGGCGACGGCAAGGACGTCAGCACCCTCGCGCTGGCCGCCCTCGGCGCGCCGCCCGAGCCCCAACCGCTGTTCTACGTACGCTCCGGGCCGCTGCCCGACCCCTACGTCGCCACGCTGGCCCGGCTGGTGCACGAGGCCGGATGGGCCGGCCCCGACACCGGCGTCACCCACCTCGACGAGCTCGGCGGCACCCTCGTGTTCGACCTGCTCGCCTGGGCCGCCGACCCCGTCGCCGGCGCCACCGCGCTGATCTGCGACGAGGAGATGTTCGCCGACGCCAGGACCGGCCTGGAACCGGCGACGGCGGTCGCCCTGCGGGTGCGGCGCGGCCCCGGCCCGCTGGAGGTGCTCGCGCTCGGCGAGGGGGCGCCCGGCCCGCACGCGCTGGCCGCCGACCACCGCTTCGGCGGCCCCCGCGCCTGCGACGGCTGGACGCGTCTGGGCGCGGCGCTGGACTCCGGGTCGATCGCCGCCGGCGAGCGGGTGCTGCTGCACACGCGCGGCCCGCACCGTGAGGGCTGGCTGCTGCTGCGCGCCGCCGACCCGGCCGCGCTGGAACGGGCCGGCGACGGCCCCGGACGAAGGAGCGCCGCCGCATGAGCGCCGTCCGCGACGACCGGCCGGGCGCGCCCCCGGCCGGCGACCGGCCCGGGCCGGCCCCGTCGGCCGCCGCCGAGGCCGTCTCCTACCGCCGCATCCTGCGCATCGCCCTGCCGATGGTGCTGTCCACGGCCACCGGCATCGGCTCGCAGCTCGTGGTGACCGGCCTGATCGGGCGGATCGGCAGCGACGCGCTGTACGTCCGCTCGGTGTACACGCCGATCGCCTACCTGTTCCTCGCGGTCACCACGGGCCTGGGCGTCACCGTCCAGGTGTGCACCGCGCAGGCGGTCGGCCGCGGCACCCCCGCCCTGGTCCGGCGCCACCTCGGCAGCATCGCCCGGGTGGGCACCGCCGTCCTGGTCGCCCTGGGCGGACTGCTGGTGCTGCTCGCCGGACCGCTCGGCGAGGCGGTGGAGATCGAGCCCGGCCGCAGCGGCACCTTCCACGTCTTCCTCGCCGCGATGGCCGGGGCCGCCGTCCTCGGGATGCTCGGCGAGCTGACCTCGTCGGTGCTGCGCGGCATGGGCAGGACCGGTACGGCCGCCGCCGTCACCGCCCTGTACGTGGCGCTCAACCTCGGCTCGATCGTGGTGGCCGGGCCGGTGCTCGGCGGCGGGCTCATGGTGGTGCCGTGCGCAGCGGGGGCGGCCGGCCTGGTGGAACTCCTCCTGGGCCTGGCGGTGCTGGCCCGCGCCGGGATCGTCGGCCGCGCAGCGGGGCGGGCCGGCTGGATGCCGGGCACGCCCGGCATCCTGCTGCGGGTGGGCCTGCCCGTCGGCGCCTCCTCGATCGTGCTGGCCGTGGTCAACCTGCTGCTGCTGCGGATCGTCGCGCCCTTCGGGCCGGACGTGGTGGCGGGCTTCACCGTCGGCTCCACCGTGCAGACCGCCGTCATCGTGCCGGCCGTCGGCTTCGGCTCGGCGGTCTCGGTGCTGATGAACCACCAGCTGTCCGGCGGCCGTCCGGCCGCGGCCCGGACCGTCTTCCGGCGCGGCCTGCTGCTGGCCGCCGCGGGATACGCCCTGGTCACCGTGGTGATGCTGGCCGCCGGCGGCCCGCTGGCGGGCCTGCTGTCCGGCGACCCGGCCGTCGCCCACCAGGCGCGGCACTTCCTCGCCGTCGTCGGACCGGTGTTCGGCTGCACCGGCGTGATGCTCTGCGTGCTCACCGTGATGGAACAGGTCGGCCGCGGCCTGCTCGCGGTGCTGCTCAACGCCGGCTACTTCGCGGCGGTACTGGTGATCGGCTGGTCGGTCGTCCACGCCCGGCACGACGTCACCGCCCTGTACTGGACCATGGCCGTCGCCGCCGCCGCCAGCCTGGTCACCGGGCTGCCGGCCGCGAGCCGGGCGGCCCTGCGGCCGCGCCTGGTGGCGCACGGCCCCGAGACCACCGAGGAGCCGACATGACGACCCGTCACGACACCGCCTCCCGCACCGCCGCGCCCCCCACCCGGTGGGCCGGGCACCGCGTCACCGCGGCCGACCACCCGGCGGTGTGGGAGCTGTTCACCGAACCGGAGTTCTTCTTCCGCACCGCCCAGCCCGAGACCCTCGCCCAGGCCGGCATCACCGCGCTGCTCGGCGACGAGACCCACCTGATCACCGCCGACGGCCGCCCGGCCGGCCTGTGGGCGGCCGAGCCGATGGGCGCCGAGCACGCCTGCCACCACCTGCTCGACCTGCGGCTGAGCGCCCGCCTGAGCGACGAGCAGTGGCAGTCGGCCTACCGCGAGGTGGTGGCCGCGCTGCGGCTGCGCACCGAGGTGGTGCGGCTGACCGTGCGCGCCGGCGACTTCGACGAGCGCTGGACCCGGGTGCTGCGCGGCCTGGGCCTGAACGACGAGGGCCTGCTCGACGGCGTCGTGCTGCGCGACGGCCGCCGCCGCGGCTACCACTACTTCTCGCAGCTGTGGAAGGACCGGCCATGAGACTGCGCGGCTACCGCGACACCGACCACGACCTGCTGCACGGCCACTGGACACCGGGCGAGCTGCTCGGCCTGCCCCTGCCCGGCCGGCCCGCCCTGGCCGTGCCCGCCGAGGTGCCCGCCCCCGGCGGGCCCGGGCAGGACGCCGACGAGCGGCTGTGCGTCGCCGACGGCGTCGGCGTCGTCCGCTTCACCGCGATCGACTGGATCGCCCGCCGCGCCCGGCTGGAGACCGGGCTGCTCCCGGACGCGGCCCCCCGCGCCAAGGAGGTGCTGGCCCTGGCCGTCACCCACGCCTTCGACGTCCTCGGACTGCGCCGCGTGCACGGGGCGTTCACCCCGCTGCCGGGCACCGACCCCGAACCGCTCGCGGCGGCCGGCTTCGTCCGCGAGGCGAGGTGGCCGCAGGCGCTGTGGCACGAGGGCCGCGCCGTGGACCGCGAGATCTGGGCGGTGCTGCGCGATGCCTGACACCGCGATCACGCCGCTCGCCCCCGCCGAGGCGGCGGTCCGGCTGCGGGCCGCCGGTGTCCGCGGCTTCCTCGGCCTGGACCCGGTCACGCAGAACGACGCGCTGATCGGCCGCCTGCTCGCCCGGCACCGCGCCACCGTCTACGCCTGCGGGGACACCCTGCTCGGTGCCCGGCCCAACCCGGACAACCCGCGCCAGGCCGAGATCGCCACCACCGGCGCCGACCCGGCCCCCGTGCTGGCCCTGGCGGAGTTCCTGCGGGTCTACCGCCGGCACCTGTCCCTGGTCGCGGTCACCGGCACCGCCGAGCCCGCCCGCGAGGCCCTCGCCTCGTCCGGTTTCGCCGAGACCGGCCGGCTGCGCGACCACTGGTACCGCTCCGGCGACTACCACGACGCCCTCGTCCACCACCTACGGCTGGAACCGCAGTGAAGATCATCATCCGGCACTTCCAGGAACAGGACGTCCCGCTGCGCACCGCCCTGCTGCGCGAGGACAGCTTCCAGGCCAACCTCACCGACTTCGCCGTCACCACCGGCGACGACGCCCTCGACCGGGGCCAGTTGCGCACGATCGCCGAGGAGCAGCACACCAAGCGCATCTTCACCGCGTGCCGCCCCGGCGGCCAGGTGATCGGCTTCCTGTGGATCACCGACGTGGACTGGCGCAGCCAGAGCTGCGAGCTGTCCTTCGCGATGCTGCCGCGCTACCGCGGCGGGTTCGGCCCGCCGACCATCAACGCCGCCCGCGCCTACCTGTACGACGAGCTGAACATGGAGGTCGTCGTGGACCAGGTGCTGGAGCACAACACGATGCTCCACTCCCGCGACGAGCTGAGCGAACTCAGCCGGATGCGCTGCCCGTACGACTCCTACACCGTCGGCACCTGGCGCACCGCACGCTACTGGACCCGGCGCCGGGACGAGTTCCGCGCCTGGCGTGCCGGGGAGGACCGCCGCCGGACCGAGTTGGGCGCCCGTATCCGGGCCGCGGTGCGGGAGGAGGCATGAGGATCGGTGTGGACCTGATGTCGGTGTCCCGGTTCTCCCGGGTGGCGCACCACCACCGCTACCCGCGCGTGCTGTTCACCGAGAACGAGCTCGCCGGCGCCCGCGACCTCGGCCGCGAGCGCTACGAGGAATGGCTGGCCGGACGCTTCTGCGTCAAGGAGGCCACCTGCAAGCTGCTCGGCCGCGGCTTCGGCCAGGGCCTGAACTGGCGGGACATCGAGGTGGCCAGCGACCGCTTCGGCGCCCCCGCGGTCGTCCTGCACCGCGGCGCCCGGCAACTGGCCGAGGAGCGCGGGGTGGGCGACATCGTCATCTCGCTCACCCACCAGGCCGGCCTGGTGGTCGCCGTGGCCGCCGCCGACACCCGTGCCCCGGCGCCGCCCGCACCCCGGCAGGCCCCCGGCCGGGCCGTGGCCGATGCCCCGGCCCAGCCGCCCCGTACGACCCCGACCGGCCACCACCCCACCACCCGGACCGCCCGGGTCGAAGTCCGCGAGAAAGAGGAGTGCGTCATGGAACAGACCGCCACCGCCACCGGCACCGCCACCGAGGAACTGCGGCTCGACGAGATCGCCGCGATGGCCGCCGACCTGTTCTCCGTCACCGCCGAGGAGGTCGCCGCCGCCGAGTCCTTCGTGGACGACCTGGGCACCGACTCGCTGCTGGCGATCGAACTGCTCACCCACCTGGAGAAGCGCTACGACATCCGCATCGCCGAGTCCGAGTCCAGCCGGATGACCACGCTGCGCGACACCTACGAGGTCGTCGCGCAGGCAGCGGGCTGGTGAGCGGGCCGTGAACCGCCGCGTCGTCGTCACGGGCATCGGACCCATCTCCGAGATAGGGGTGGGCGTCACCTCCTTCACCCAGGGGCTGCGCGACGGCCGCTCCGGAGTGGGGCCCATCACCTCGTTCGACACCACCGGCTTCGAGCGCGTGGTCGCCGGTGAGGTGCGCGACTTCCGGCCGCAGGACATCCTGCGCCGGCTGTCGCCGGACGACTGGGGCCGCTCCTCGCTGTTCGCCGCCGCGGCGGCCCGGCTCGCGTTCCAGGACGCCGGGATCGACCCGGCCGGAACGCGCGCCGCGGCCGTCGTCGGCACCACCACCGGCGAGCTGCTGCCCCTGGTCGGCATCACCGAGACCTGGCAGCGCGACGGCCTCGGCGTGCCGGACCGGGCCGCGGCCGGGAAACTGCCCACCTCCCGGCTCGGCCTGGCGGTGGCCGCCGAACTCGGCCTGCGCGGCGAGGCGGTCACCCTCGGCACCGCGTGCGCCGCCGGCAACTACGCCCTCGGCCACGCCTACGACCTGATCACGCTCGGCGAGGCGGACGTCGCGGTGGCCGGCGGCGCCGACTCCGTCAACCGCTTCCTGCACGCCGGCTTCCACCGGCTGGGCGCGCTCACCACCGACCGGTGCAGCCCCTTCGACAAGGACCGCAGCGGCATCCTCACCGCCGAGGGCGGGGTGGCGCTGGTCCTGGAGTCGCTGGAGGGCGCCCGGGCCCGCGGCGCGCGGATCTACGCCGAGGTGCTCGGCTGGGCGATGACGTGCGACGCCCTCCACCCGGTCGCCCCCGACGCGGACAGCATCGCCCGCTGCATGCGCCTGGCGCACAAGCGCGCCGGGCTCAGCCCCGACCAGGTCGACTACATCTGCGCCCACGGCACCGGCACCCGCACCAACGACCAGGTCGAGAGCACCGCGGTGCGCACCGTCTTCGGCGACCGCCCGCCGCCGGTCAGCTCCATCAAGTCCATGCTCGGCCACACCATGGGCGCGGCCAGCGGCTTCGGCGCCGCGGCGTGCGCGCTCGGCATCCGCCACGGCTTCCTGCCGCCCACCGTCAACCACCGCACCCACGACCCCGCCTTCGCCGACCTCGACCCGGTGCCCAACCGGTCCCGGCCCGCCGAGGTGCGGGTCGCGCAGAACAACGGCTTCGCGTTCGGCGGCAACAACGCCATCGTCATGTTGGGGAGCGCACCGTGAACACCCTGGTCGTCACCGGAACCGGATACCTGGGCCCGAGCGGCCCCCAGCCCGTCGGCGAGGACCATCCCGGTCCGTCCGCCTTCACGGTCACCGGCTTCGACCCGGTCGCCGCGCTCGGCCGCCGCACCGTCCGCTACAACCACCGCAGCACCCTGCTGGCCATGGAGGCGTGCGGCGCCGCCCTGCGGGACGCCGGAGTCCGCGTCACCGAGGCCAACCAGGACGCGGTCGGGGTCACCCTCGGCACCTTCTGCGGCAGCGTCAGCGGCTCGGTCGTGTTCGGCGCGGAGACCTTCGCGCAGCCGCGCCCCTACAACGTCGACCCGGCGACCTTCCCCAACCTGGTGATCAACACCGCGGCCGGGGCGGTCGCCATCCGGCACGGGCTGCGCGGCGCCAACTCCACCGTCGCCGGCGGCCCGGTGGCCGGCGTGAACGCGCTGCGCACCGCCGAACTGACCCTGCGCGCCGGGCACGTGGACACCATGCTCGTCGGCGCGTCCGAGGAGTACGGGCGGCACGAGGCGTGGCTTGCGGCCGCGGTCCGCCCGCACGCGGTGCTCGGCGAGGCCGCGGCCGTCCTGGTGGTGGAGCGGGACGACGTGGCGGCGAGCGCCGGCCGCAGCGCCCTGTGCCGGGTCGCCGCCGTGGCCACCGCCACGCTCGACCCGGCCGCCCCGGACGAGTTGCGCGGGCTGCTGGCCGACGCGCTGGACCGCGCCGGCATCCCGCCCGGCCGGGTCCGCCGCATCTGCGTCCGGCACACCGGCGAGCCCCGGGTGGACGCGGCCGTCCGGGAAGCCGTCGCCGGACTGCTGCCGGTGCCACCGCTGTTCGACGAGGAGCGGATCGGCGACTGCTACACCGCGCACGCCGCCGTCCAGCTCGCCCGCACCGCGGCCGCCGCCCGCGCCGAGGACTGGGGACCGGACGACGCCGGCGTGGTCCTGGCCGTGGACCCCGACGGCCTGGCCGGCACCGCGGTGCTCACCGGCCCGCCCCCGCCCCCGCTCGCGGACCGCCCGACGGCGGCGGCGTAGGGCAGCGCCGCCCCCGGGGCCCGCCCGACCCTCGTCCCCCGCCCTTCGCCGCACGGCGGGAACGCCCGGCCCGACCCCGACCGACCCCGGCCCGGCCCCGACCCGCCCGCTTCCGCCGCCCTGCTCCCGTACCGCCCGCTTCCGCCGCCCGTATCCGCCGTCCGCACCGGACGTGCGTGCCACCGTCCATCGCCGCGTCCGACCGGAGGACCGTCATGACCCCACCCACCGACACCCTCGCCCCGGTGACCGCCGAGGGCTGCCTGCACGGCTGGTTCCTGCGCGGCGTGGCGCGGGACCCCGACGCCGAGGCACTGCGGATCGGCCCGCACGGGTACAGCTACCGGCGGCTGCACGAGCGGGCCCTCGCCCTGGCCGGGAGCCTGGTGCGCGCCTGCGGCGGCCGGCCGCGCCGGGTCGGCCTGCTGGCCGCCCGCAGCGAACTCGCCTACGCGGGGGTGCTCGCCGCCGGCTACGCCGGAGCCGCCGTGGTGCCGCTCAACCCCGACTTCCCCGCCGAGCGCAACCGCCGGATGATCGCCGCCGCCGGGCTGGACGCCGTGCTCGTCGACGCGTCCGGCCGCGCCCTGCTGCCCGAGCTCGCCGACGAACTCGGCGCCGCGGCCGTCATCGGCGACAGCGACAGCGGCGACGACGCCGACGGCGACGCCGCCCCCCTCGCCCGTCCGTTCACCCCCGCGCCGGACGACGTCGCCTACATCCTGTTCACCTCCGGCTCCACCGGCCGGCCCAAGGGCGTGCCGGTGCTGCACCGCAACGTCGACGCCTACCTGCGGCACGTGCACGACCGGTACGCCTTCACCGCGGACGACGTGTTCTCGCAGACCTTCGACCTCACCTTCGACCTGGCGATGTTCGACCTGTTCTGCGCGTGGGGGAGCGGCGGCACCCTGGTGACGGTGCCGCCGAAGGCGTTCATGGCGCTGCCGGACTTCGTCGCCCAGCACGGCATCACCGTCTGGTTCTCCTCGCCGAGCGTCATCTCGCTGGTGCGGAGGCTGCGCCGGCTCGTCCCCGGCGCCCTGTCCACGCTGCGGCTGAGCCTGTTCTGCGGGGAGCCGCTGCTGCGGTTCGACGCCGCCGACTGGCAGGCCGCGGCCCCGGACTCCCGGCTGGAGAACCTCTACGGGCCCACCGAGCTGACCATCTCGTGCAGCGCCCACCGCTGGGACGACCGCACCTCGCCCGACGCCTGCGTCAACGACGTGGTGCCGATCGGCACCCTGCACCCCGGCTCCCCGTGGGTGCTCGTCGGCCCCGACGGCCGCGCGGACCCCGAGAGCGGCGAACTGTGCGTGCGCGGGCCGCAGATGGTGCCCGGCTACCTCGACCCGGGCGACGACGAGGGCCGGTTCCTGCGGCTGGGCGGCGAACGCTGGTACCGCACCGGGGACCTGGCGCGGCTGCGGCCCGACGGCGAACTCGTCTACCTCGGGCGGCGCGACCACCAGGTGAAGATCCGCGGGGTCCGGGTGGAGCTCGCCGAGGTCGAGTGGGGGCTGCGCCGCTGCACCGGGGTGCAGGACGCGGTGGCCGTGGCGGTCGGCGACGAGCTGGTCGCCTTCTACCTGGGCCGGCGCCGCCCGCCCGCGGACCTGATCGACGAGCTGTCCGCGTTCTTCCCCCGCTACATGATCCCGCTCTCCTTCGTCCACCTGGAGGAGTTCCCCCTCAACGCCAACCGCAAGACGGACCGCGGCGCGCTGGCCGCCCGGGCCGCCCGGGCCCTTCCCGGGGGCGCCCGATGACGCCCCCGCCCCCGACCCCGCCCCCGGCACCCGGCCGGGGGCCCGTCCCCGCCGGGGGCGGCGGGCCCGACGGCGGCTACCTGCGGCAGCCCTCGCTCGCCGCCGGGCTGCTCGCGTTCGTCTGCGAGGACGACCTGTGGCTGGCGCCGCTGGACCGGCCGGTCGCCACCCGGGTGACGGCGGGGGCCGGCGAGTCCTGCCATCCGCGGCTGTCGCCCGACGGCCGGCTGCTCGCCTACACCGGCACCCAGGACGGCCCCGCGGAGGTGTACGTGCAGCCGGTCCCGGGCGGCCCGGCCCGCCGCCTGACGTTCCAGGCGGCCGACCGCTGCACCGTCCTGGGCTGGCACCCCCGCACCCGCGAGGTGCTCTACGCCTCCACGGCCGGGCAGCCCCGCGGCTTCGGCCAGCGGCTGTTCGCGGTGGACCCGGCCGGCGGCCTGCCGCGCCTGCTGCCGTACGGTCCGGCCACCGCCGTGGACGTGGCCGGCGACGGCCGCATGGTGCTGGGCCGCAACACCACCGACCCGGCCCGCTGGAAGCGCTACCGCGGCGGAACGGCCGGTGAGCTGTGGGTCGGTGACGAGCAGCAGGGCACCGTCTTCCGCCGCCTGCTGGACCTGCCGGGCACGCTCGCGTTCCCCTGCTGGGCCGCCGGCCGGGTCTGGTTCGTCTCCGACCACGAGGGCACCGGGAACGTCTACTCCTGCCGTCCGGACGGCACCGGCCTGACCCGGCACACCGACCACCGCGACCACTACGTCCGCGCGCTGTCCGGCGACGGCTCCCGGCTGGTCTACCAGTGCGGGGCCCGGCTGCACCTGCTGGACCCCGCCCAGGGGCGTGCGCGTCCGCTGGAGGTGGCGGCGCCGCTCACCCGGTCCCAGTGGGAGCGCCGGTTCGTGGACGCCGAGCAGTACCTCGACGGGCAGGGGCTGTCGGGCGACGGCTCCCGGCTGGCGATCACCTCGCGGGGACGGCTGTTCACCCTCGACCCCTGGCAGGGACCGGTCCGGGCGCACGGCGACCCGTGCGGCACCCGCTACCGGCTGCCGGTGTGGCTCGCCGACGGCACCCGGCTGGTGGCCGCGGCCGCGGACGGGCGGCCCGCGGAGCACCTGGCGCTGGTGGACACCGAACGTCCGGTGCCGCCCGCCGAGTTGCCCCTCCCCGACCTCGGCCGGGTCGGCGAGCTGGCCGCCTCCCCGGCCGGCGACTGGATCGCCCTGGCCACCAACCGCCACGAGCTGCACGTGCTGTGCCTTCCCCCCGCCTCGGACGCCTCCTTCCCGGACGTCCCCGCCTCGGACGTCCCCGCCTCGGACGTCCCCGCCTCGGGCGGCACGTCCGATGCGTCCGGCACCCCCGGCACCTCCCCCCTGCGGCACCTGCGGCTCGACCACAGCCCGCACGGCCCGATCACCGGGCTCGCCTGGTCGCCGGACGGGCGGCGGCTGGCGTACGCGTGGCCGTGCGGTCCGCACCGCTCGGAGATCCGGCTCGCGGACGTCGCCGACGGCGTGACCCGCGCCGTCACCGAGCCCGTACTGGGCGACCGGGCGCCCTCGTTCGACCCGGACGGCCGGTACCTGTACTTCATCGGGCAACGCGACCTGACCACCGTGCAGGACCGGATCGGCCTGGACTTCGGCCTCCCGCACGGCGGCCACCCCTACGCCGTCCCGCTGCTGCCCGCCACCGCGCTGCCCTGGACACCCGCGTACCGGACGCCGGCCCCGACCGCGGACCCCACCGCGGACCCCGTCGAGCCGGCCACCGAAGCCGCCGGCGACGACCCGCCCCCCACCGGGATCGACCTCGACGGCATCGCGCACCGAGCCGCCGCCCTGCCGGTGCCGCCGGGCGACTACCGGCAGGTGCTCGGCACGCACGGCGGCGTCCTGCTGCTGTCCGCGCCGCCGGAGCTGGTCGGCGACCCCTCCGGCACCGTCGAGGAGGACGCCGAGGAGCCGGCCGGCGTGGTGGACCACTACCAACTGGACGACGGGACCCTCACCCGCTACGTGGAGGGCGTCGACGCCGTCCACCTGGACGCCGCCGCGCGGACCCTGCTCGCCGAGGCCGGCGCCCGGCTGCGGGTGCTGCCCGCCCACCCCCGCGAGGGCGAGGAACCCCGGGACGCCGGCGGCGAGGTCGGCCGAGCCTCCGGCTGGGCCGACCTCGGCCGGGTGCGGGTACCGGTCCACCCGCGGGGCGAGTGGCGGCAGATGTTCCGCGAGGCGTGGCGGCTCCAGCGCGAGCACTTCTGGGACCCGGACATGGCCGGGCTCGACTGGGAGGCGGTCCACCGCCGGTACCTGCCGCTGCTCGACCTGGTCGGCAGCCGCGCCGAACTGTCCGACCTCGTCTGGGAGATGCAGGGCGAACTCGGCGCGTCGCACGCCTACGAGCTGGGCGGCGACCACCGGCGCCCGGAGCGCCACGCGCAGGGCTTCCTCGGCGCCGACCTGGCCCCCGGGCCCGGCGGCGTGCGGGTGGCCCGCATCCCGGCCGGCGACCCCTGGCACCCGCGGGCGTCGAGCCCGCTTCTCGACCCGGGCACCGGCATCCGCCCCGGCGACCTGATCACGGCCGTGGACGGCGTCCCGACCGGCCCGGCCGGCCCGGACGAACTGCTGGTCGGCCGGGCCGGGCAGGCCGTCGAACTCACCGTCCGCGCCGCCGCGGACCCGGACGCCCCGCCGCGCCGCGCCGCCGTGCGCACGCTGGCCGACGAGTCCGTGCTGCGCTACCGCGCCTGGGTGCGGGACAACCGCGCCTACGTGCACGCGGGCACCGCCGGCCGGGTCGGCTACCTGCACGTGCCGGACATGCTGGCCGGAGGCTGGGCGGAGTTCCTGCGCGGCTTCCTCGCCGAGCACGACCGGGAGGCGCTCGTCGTCGACGTCCGCTTCAACGGCGGCGGCTTCGTCTCCCCGCTGGTGCTGGAGCGGCTCGCCCGGCGCCGGCAGGGCTACGAGTTCGGCCGCTGGAACGGCGCCCTGCCCTACCCGGCCGAGGCCCCCCGCGGCCCGATGGTCGCACTGGTCAACGAGCACACCGGCTCCGACGGCGACATCTTCGCCCACGTCTTCCGGCAGATGGGCCTCGGCCCGCTGGTCGGCACCCGCACCTGGGGCGGCGTCATCGCCACCGAACCGCGCTTCCCGCTGGCCGACGGCACCATCACCACCCAGCCCGAGTACGTCTACCGCTTCGACCGGGTCGGCGGATCGCTGGAGAACAGCGGGGTGCGGCCGGACGTCCCGGTCGCCATCGCCCCGCACGACCACGCGCTCGGCCTGGACACCCAGCTCGCCCGCGCGGTCGAGGTGGCCCTCGACGAGCTGGCCGCCCGCCCCCCGCACACCCCGCTGCCCACGCAACCCCCAGGAGAGCGACGCCGTGTCTGAAGTCCCGTACGACGCGATCGTGGTCGGCGCGCGCTGCGCCGGCTCCGCGACCGCCCTGCTGCTCGCCCGCGCCGGCCACCGGGTGCTGATGGTGGACCGCGCCTCCTTCCCGAGCGACACCATGTCCACCCTCTACATCCAGCAGCGCGGTGTCGCGCACCTGCGCCGCTGGGGGCTGCTGGACCGGGTCGCGGCGCGGTGCCCGGCCCTGGACCGGGTCAGCTACACCATCGGCGCGGTCCGCCTGGAGGGCTGCTCGCGCCCGGTGGACGGGGTCGGCGCCGCCTACGCGCCGCGCCGCAGCACCCTGGACGCGCTGCTGGTCGAGGCCGCGGTCGCCGCGGGCGTCGAGTTCCGGCCGTCCTGCACCCTGGACGGCCTGCTGCGGGACGAGGACGACCGGGTCACCGGCGTCCGGCTGCGCAGCCGCGGCGTCCGCTGCGAGGAGCGCGCCCGCCTGGTGGTCGGCGCGGACGGCATGCGCTCCACCCTCGCGGAGCTGGCCGGCGCCCGCACCCTGATCGAGGACGAGCCCAAGACGTGCGTCTACTACGCCTTCTGGGACGGCGCGGCCGACCACTTCGAGCTGTACGAGGCCCAGGACCGCTGGATCGGCGCCGTGCCCACCGACGACGGGCAGACGCTGGTCCAGGCGTACTTCCCCCAGCACGAGTACGCGCGGGTGCGCACGGACGCGCAGGCGGCCTACCTGGAGGCGGTGCGCGCCACCGCGCCGGACCTGCACGCGCGGATGCTCGACGGCGGCTGCACCGAGCGGCTGCGCGGCACCGGCCACCAGCGCAACTTCTTCCGCGAGGCGGCCGGTCCCGGCTGGGCGCTGGTCGGCGACGCCGGCCACCACCGCGACTCCATCACCGCCCGCGGCATCACCCACGCGTTCCTCCAGGCCCAGATGCTGGCGGACCGGGTGGCGGGCACCACCGAGGACGCGCCCCGGCTGGACCTGGCGCTGCGCTCCTACGCCCGCGAGCGGTACGACGCGCTGATCGACGACTACCACGACACCCTGTCCACCGCCCGGCTGTCCGTGCCCGAGCACCGGGTGCGGATGATCGCGGAGGTCGCCCGCGACGCGGCCCGCACCGAGGACTTCTTCTCCGCCATGGGCGGCGCCCCCCGCCCCGCGACGGCGGACAGCGGCGCCCGCTCGGCGGCCGAGGCGGTCCGCTGGATGCGGGCCCAGCGGGCCCAGCGCGCCGCCGCGGTCAAGGGGTGACGCCGCCGGCCCGGCAGCCGGGGAGCTGCCGGGCCGGGCCGGGGGCAGGGTGGTCGCGGCGGGCGGCCCACCGCGGGTCGTCGTGGGCCGCGGCGGGCCGCCCGGGTGGTCAGGTGGCCGCCGGGACCGGCGGGAGGGCGGTCGCCGGGACGGACGGACCCGGCCAGGGGAGGTCCGACTCCACCGGGGCGTCGTAGTCCACGCCGGGCAGGCCGAAGCCGTACAGGCGCAGCAACTCGCGCCGCAGCCAGGCGGTGTCGGCGTGCGCGTCCAGCCAGGGTGCGGGACCGCCGGCGGGCGCGGGACCGCCGGCGTCGAGCGCGGCGCTCACGCGGTCCCAGGCGCCGGCGACCTCCCGCTGCACCTCGGGCCGCAACTCCCAGTCGTCCAGCCGGATCCGGCCGAGGGCGTCGGTGGGCGGCTCGGCGTCGGCGGCCAGCAGGTCCCACAGCCGGACCATCTGGCGCAGCGGCGACTGCACGCCGTCCACGCCGTCGCCCAGCACCCGGCGCAGCAGCGCGGCGTACAGGGCGATGCCGGGGATGGCCATCGAGGCGGGGGTCACCGCCACGCCGTTGACGGAGGTCCAGGCGCCGCCGCCGCGACTTGCCGGCAGCGCGCCGGTGAGGCGGCGCGCGGTCGCCTCCAGGTCGTCCTTCGCCGCGCCGATCGTGCCGCGCCGGTAGATCGGGGCGGTCGCCTCCGGGCCGACGTAGGACAGCGCCACCGTCCGGAAGCGCGGCCCGAGCAGGTTCCGGCCGGCCAGCGCGCCGACCCAGTCCTCCCAGTCCCGGCCGCCCATGACCTGCACGGTCGCCTGCCGCTCCGCCTCGGTGGCCGGCGCGATCTGCGCGTCGGCCAGCAGCGGGGCGCCCTCCTCGCCGAAGGCCAGGGTCAGGGCGCGGTAGGGCGCGCCGAGGGGCTTGATCACGGACGTCAGGGTGCGCCCGGTGGCGGGGTCGGGGCGGCGCGGCGCGGCGACGCTGTGGATCAGGTGGTCGACGGGGCCGAACCGCTCGGCGAGCAGCGCGAGCACCTGTGCGCGGGTGCTGTCCAGGAAGCAGTCGGCGTTGACGAACTCCAGCCGGCTGCCGTGCGCCGCGGCGAGTTCGGCCAGCCGGCGGGTGCGGTACCAGCCCGCGCCGCCGGTCCGGCGGGCGGTCGGCGGCTTCTCGAAGCAGACCGCCACGCCGTCGATCCCGTGCCGGACGATCCCGGCCACCGCGGCGGCGAGGCCGTACCCGGCGCTGGAGCCGATGATCAGGGCGACCGGGCGGCGCGCGGGCGGCGGCGCGGGCGGTCCCGCCTCGGCGGCCAGGTCGTCGACGGACCGGGCACAGCCGGCCGGGTGGGCGTCGAACAGCAGGAAGCCGCGCCCGTCGGGGCGGACCACGCGAGGAGTCATGGGGAACCGTTTCTGTGGGTGGGCGGGGAGCCCGGCGGGTGCGGGCTCGGGATGTGTGTACGGAAGCGGGTCGCTTACGGAGGCGGGGTGCGCGGGGTGCGGGGTGCGCGGGGTGCGGGTCGCGCGGCCGGGCGGCCGGCCCGGTGGAGGGCGGGGCGCACCGGAGCGCTGCCCGACGTGCGGGGGAGGCGTGGCCCGGGACGGGGGCGCAGTTCGGGGCGGGGGAGGCGTGTCCCGAGACGGGGGGCGCAGTTCGGGGCGGAGGGGGAGCGGTCCGGTGCGGAAGGGAGGCGGGGCGCCGGGTACGGAGGGACGGCCCCCGGGAAGGAGGGGGAGGCGCCGTCCGGGGAGGCGCGCAGCCGTACCGGTGTCAGTAACCGCCGCCCACGGCGGACCAGTTGGCGTAGAGCCGGACCGCGTCGTGCAGTTGGTAGCGGACCGGGCCGCCCGCGGCGCGGCCGGCCGTCCGCAGCATCTGGCGGTGCGTCAGTTCGTCGGTGAGGTCGGCCGCGGCACCCCGCGACATGCCGAGCGTCGCCGCCGCGTCGGCCACGTCGAAGAAGCCGCGCAGCGCCGCCAGCCGGCGCAGGGCCTCCTGCTCGGCGGGGAAGAGCCGGCGCACGTAGGCGGCGACGCTCGCGCGCACCGACAGGTCGCCGATCCGCAGGCAGTCCAGCCGGTCCTTCTCGTCCACCAGCCGGTCGGCGATGTCCCGCAGCCGCCGGTGCGGCCGCGCGGCGATCCACAGTCCGGCGATGTGCAGGGCCAGCGGCAGGTACCCGCAGGAGGCGGCGATGCTGCCCATGGCGGACGGCTCGCTGCCGGTGCGGTCCCGCCCGAGCAGGTTCTCCAGGGCCAGCACGGCGTCCTGCGGGGCGAGCGGGTCGAGTTGCGCGGTGTACGCCTGCGGCAGCGCCCACAGTTGGCGGCGGGCGGCGACCAGCACCGCGCTGCCGGGCGAGCCGGTGAGCAGCGGGCGGATCTGCGCCTCGCTGTCCGCGTTGTCGACCACCGTCAGCACCCGCCGCTCGGTGAGCAGGGCCCGTAACGCGGCCGCGCCCTCCTCGCCGGCCGCGCCGGGCTCGCCGCCGCGCAGCGAGCGCAGCATCCGCAGCGTGACGGCCGCCGGGGTCAGCGGCTCGTGCCCGGAGTCGTCGAGGTCGATGAAGATCTGGCCGTCGGGGAAGTCCGCGCGCAGCGACTGGGCGGCGTGCGCGACCACCGCGGTCTTGCCCGCTCCGGGCGCCCCGGTGACGACGGCGAGGCGCCCGCCGCCGTGACCGCCGTCCTCGCCCGCCAGGTGTGCGCGGATGCCGGCCAGCACCTCCTGGCGTCCCACCAACCCGTGCTCGGCCGGGGGGAGTTCGGATCGCGGTCGGCCGACCTCGCTCAGCAGGACGGGACGGGTGCGCGGCCCCCAGCCGGCCGCGGTCAGCAGCCGCCGGGCCTCCCCCTCGCGGAGGTCCATGGCGCCGGCGAGCAGCTCGCAGGTCTTCTTGCGGGGCCGCTCGGTGTGGCCGTTCTCCAGGTTCCTGATCGCCCGCACGCTCAGCCCGGAGTTCTCGGAGAGCTCCTCCTGCGTCATCCCCGTCAGCTCCCGCAGGGTGCTGAGCGTGACCCCGAAGCCGTGCGGCGTCCCTTGCGGGGCCTGCGGACTTTGCGGCCTCGGTGCCGTGATCGTCCATGCCGAGGACTTCATGTGCTCTCCCAGGTCGGTCCGCACGCCGGGTTCCGGCTCAAGCGCCCAGAATGTCGCTGCCATGCCTCGACGTTAGGTTCCGCGACCCCGCCCCACAATGACAGTTTCCTGTGCCCCCGGCGTGCCCGGACCGGACGGGATCAGGCGTCGGCCGGAGGCGGCGGGGTGGGGGAGGCAGGGCGCAGCATGCAGGTGAGGCGGGCGGTGCACACCCGCTTGCCGGTGGCGTCGTCGGTGATGACGATCTCGTAGCTGGCCGAGGAGCGCCCCCGGTGCACGGGGGTGGCCGTGCCCGTCACGGTGCCGCCGCGCACGCTGCGGTGGTGCGTCGCGTTGAGGTCGACGCCGACCGCGATCTTGTTGGGCCCGCCGTGCAGCATCGCCCCGACCGACCCGAGGGTCTCCGCCAGCACCGCGGAGGCGCCGCCGTGCAGCAGCCCGTACGGCTGCGTGTTGCCCTCGACGGGCATGGTGCCGACCACCTTCTCGGGCGCGGCCTCGACGATCCGGATGCCCATCCGGCCGCCGAGGGGGCCGGCGGAGAAGAAGGAGGGCAGGTCGATGCCGAGTCCTGCGTACTGTTCCAGGGTCTCCGGGGAGAACCGGGTGGTGGTCTGCTCGCCCATGCGGGTCGGCTCCGTTCTGCGCTGGTGCGGCCGGGGACGCGGCCGGCCGGTGCGGCGGGTCGCGCAGGTCGAGGGTAAGGGCCGGCCGGTGCCGGCGGCCGGTCGGGCCCCGTGCCCGGCCGGGTGGTGGTGGAGGACGGCCGCCCGTAAGGCGGCCCGGCCGCCACGTCGGCGGCTCGGGGCCGGACGGTGTCCCGTGCCCGGACGGCGGCTCCGGGCCGGCCGGCGGTTCAGGGGCGGCCGGGCCCGTGCGGTTCGAGCCGTATGACCACGGACTTCGACGCGGGGGTGTTGCTGGTGTCGGCGGTGTGGTCGAGCGGGACGAGCACGTTGGTCTCGGGGTAGTACGCGGCGGCGCAGCCGCGGGGGGTGCGGTAGTGCACGACGCGGAAGCCGTCGGCGCGGCGCTCGGTGCCGTCGGTCCACTCGCCGACGAGGTCGGCGTAGTCGCCGTCGGCGAGCCCGGCCGCGGCGGCGTCGTCGGGGTGGACGAGGACGACGCGGCGGCCGTTCTTGATGCCGCGGTAGCGGTCGTCGAGGCCGTAGATGGTGGTGTTGTACTGGTCGTGCGAGCGCAGCGTCTGGAGCAGCAGCCGTCCGGCGGGGACCTCGGGGTACTCCAGGGGCGCGGCGGTGAAGTTGGCCTTGCCGGTGGCGGTGGGGAAGGTGCGGCTGTCGCGCGGCCCGTGCGGCAGGGTGAAGCCGCCGGGGCGGCGCACGCGGCGGTTGAAGTCGTCGAAGCCGGGCACGACGCGGGAGATGCGGTCGCGGACCCGGTCGTAGTCGGCTTCGAAGTCGGCCCAGGGAATGGCGTGGCGGGGGCCGAGCACGGCGCGGGCGAGCCGGCTGATGATGGCGGGCTCGGACAGCAGGTGGGGCGAGGCGGGGGCGAGGTTGCCGTGGGAGGCGTGCACCATGCCCATGGAGTCCTCGACGGTGACGAACTGGTCGCCGCCGGCCTGCCGGTCCTTCTCGGTGCGGCCGAGGGTGGGCAGGATCAGGGCGCGGGCGCCGGTGACCGTGTGCGAGCGGTTGAGCTTGGTGGAGACGTGGACGGTCAGCCGGGCCTTGCGGACGGCCGCCTCGGTGACGTCGGTGTCGGGTGAGGCGGCGACGAAGTTGCCGCCCATGGCGAGGAAGACCTTGGCGGTGCCGTCGCGCAGGGCGCGGATGGCGCGGACGACGTCGTAGCCGTGCTCGCGGGGCGGTGCGAAGCCGAACTCCGCCTGGAGGGCGTCGAGGAAGGCCGGCGCGGGGCGTTCGAAGATGCCCATGGTGCGGTCGCCCTGGACGTTGGAGTGGCCGCGCACGGGGCAGACACCGGCGCCGGGGCGGCCGATGTTGCCGCCGAGCAGCAGGAAGTTGACGACCTCGCGGATGGTGGGGACGGCGTGCTTGTGCTGGGTCAGGCCCATGGCCCAGCAGACGACGACACTCCCGGCGCCGCGCACGAGGGCGTGCAGCTCCTCGATCTCGGCGCGGGCGAGGCCGGTGGCGCGCTCCACCTCGTCCCAGTCGGTGGCGCGGGCGGCGGCCTCGTACTCCTGGTAGCCGTGGGTGTGGGCGGCGATGAAGTCGTGGTCGAGGGCGTCGTCCTCGACCAGGAGGCGGCCCAGGGCGCGGAAGAGGGCCTGGTCGCCGCCGAGCCGGATCGGCAGGTGGAGGTCGGAGAGCGCGGTGCCGCGTCCGGCCAGGCCGGTGGCGGTCTGCGGGTTCTTGAAGCGCTCGGTGCCCGCCTCGGCGAGCGGGTTGACGGTGACGATGCGGGCGCCACCCTGCTTCGCCTTCTCCAGGGCGGAGAGCATCCGCGGGTGGTTGGTGCCGGGGTTCTGGCCGGCGACGATGACGAGTTCTGCCCGGTGCAGGTCCTCCAGCAGGACGCTGCCCTTGCCGACCCCGAGGGTCTCGGTGAGCGCCGAGCCGGAGGACTCGTGGCACATGTTGGAGCAGTCGGGGAGGTTGTTCGTGCCGTAGGCGCGGGCGAAGAGCTGGAAGAGGAAGGCGGCTTCGTTGCTGGTGCGGCCCGAGGTGTAGAAGACGGCCTCGTCGGGGCTGTCCAGGGCGGTCAGTTCGGCGGCGATGATCTCGAACGCCCGCTCCCAGGGAACGGCCTCGTAGTGGTCGGCCCCCTCCGGCAGGTACATCGGCTGGGTGATGCGGCCCTGCTGGCCGAGCCAGTAGCCGCTGCGGCGGGCCAGGTCCGGGACGGAGTGCGCGGCGAAGAAGTCGGGGGTGACGCGGCGCAGCGTCGCCTCCTCCGCGACGGCCTTCGCGCCGTTCTCGCAGAACTCGAAGGTGTGGCGGTGGTCGCCCTCGGGCCAGGCGCAGCCGGGGCAGTCGAAGCCGCTCTTCTGGTTGACCCTGAGCAGGGTCAGCGCGGTCCGCCGGGCGCCCATCTGGGCCTCGGCGATCTTCATGCTCTGGGCGACCGCGGGAAGCCCCGCGGCGGCGTGCTTCGGCGCGCCGACGTGCGGCGCGTCCTGGACCGGGTCACCGTGCGGAGCCTTCTTCGCCATGCAACGATCCTGCCACTTCCCCTTGCCGCCGGCTCGCCTCGGGGCCCCACGGTTCCCCGGAGAGGGCACGAACACGACCCCGGCCCACCCGTGGCAGCCAGCGAGCCGAAGGGCGCGCCGGTGTCGAAAGGGAGAGCGCGCGGAGATCGCGAGGAACGAGGGATCGAGCACGGTCGACCGTCGACGCCGGGTCCAAGCGCCCGGAGGCGAGTCGGTGGCAGGAAAGAAAGGAGTGTCGGTGGTGCGTGGGAGGATCTGGGGGTGGCTGAGAAAGTATCCGGATCGAAGACGACGACCGACCGACCGCGGCTGATGCTGCTCGACGGGCATTCGCTGGCCTACCGGGCCTTCTACGCGCTGCCCGTGGAGAACTTCAACACGGTCACGGGGCAGCCGACGAACGCGGTGTACGGGTTCGCGTCGATGCTGGCGAACACGCTGCGTGACGAGCGGCCGACGCATCTGGCGGTGGCGTTCGACGTGTCGCGCAGGACCTGGCGGTTCGACGAGTACCCGGAGTACAAGGCGACCCGTTCCAAGACGCCGGACGAGTTCAGCTCGCAGGTCGGGCTGATCGGCGAGCTGCTGGACGCGATGGTGGTGCCGCGGTTCGCGGAGGAGGGCTTCGAGGCCGACGACATCATCGCGACCCTCGCCACGCAGGCGGAGGCGCTGGGGTACGAAGTGCTGATCGTCACCGGCGACCGGGACGCCTTCCAACTCGTCTCCGACCACGTCACGGTGCTGTACCCGACGAAGGGCGTGTCGGAGCTGACGCGCTACACCCCGGCGAAGGTCGAGGAGCGGTACGGCCTGACGCCCGCGCAGTACCCGGACTTCGCGGCGCTGCGCGGCGACCCGTCGGACAACCTGCCGGGCATCCCGGGGGTGGGGGAGAAGACCGCCGCCAAGTGGATCATCCAGTTCGGGTCGTTCGCGGAGCTGTGCGCGCGGGTGGACGAGGTGAAGGGCAAGGCAGGCGACAACCTGCGGGCCCACCTGGAGTCGGTGAAGCTGAACCGGCGGCTGACGGAGATGGTGCGGGAGGTCCCGCTGCCGGCGAGCGCCGGGCAGTTGGGCCGGGAGCCGTACGACCGCGAGGCGCTGGGCCAGGTGCTGGACGCGCTGGAGTTCCGCAACCCGAACTTCCGGGAGCGGCTGTTCGCCGCCGACCCGGGCGCGGCGGCGGAGGAGGCGGAGATCGCCGAGGGGGTGGCGGTCGAGGGCGTGGTGCTGTCGGCCGGCGAGCTGCCGGGCTGGCTGGAGGCGCACGCCGAGGGCCCGGTGGGGCTGGCGAGCGTGGACACCTGGGCGCTGGGCTCGGGCGGTGTCACCCAGCTCGCGCTGGCCGCGGGGGAGGAGGCGGCGTGGTTCGACCCGGCCCAGCTCGACGGGGCGGACGAGAAGGCGTTCGCGCAGTGGCTGGCCGACCCGGAGCGGCCCAAGGTGGTGCACAACGCGAAGAACGCGATGCGGGTCTTCGCCGAGCACGGCTGGCGGGTGGAGGGCGTCGCGATGGACACGGCGCTGGCGGCGTACCTGATCAAGCCCGGCCGCCGGTCGTTCGCGCTGGACGTGCTGTCGGTGGAGTACCTGGGCCGTGAGCTGGCGCCGGCCGCCTCCGACAGCGGCCAGTTGGCGTTCGGCGACGAGGACGACGGGGAGACGGCCGCCGCCGAGGCGCTGATGGTGCAGGCGCGGACCGTGCTCGACCTGGGCGAGGTCTTCGGGCAGCGGCTGCCGGAGGTGGGCGCCACCGAGCTGCTGCGCGACGTGGAACTGCCGACCTCGGCGCTGCTGGCGAAGATGGAGCGGGCCGGGATCGCCGCGGACCGGGCGCATCTGGAGGGCCTGGAGGAGCAGTTCGCGGCCGCGGTGCGGCACGCGGTCGAGGAGGCGCACGCCTCGGTGGGCCACGAGTTCAACCTCGGCTCGCCCAAGCAGCTCCAGGAGGTGCTCTTCGGCGAGCTCGGCCTGCCCAAGACGAAGAAGACGAAGACCGGTTACACCACGGACGCCGACGCGCTGGCGTGGCTGGCCGGGCAGACCGACCACGAGCTGCCGGTGATCATGCTGCGGCACCGGGAGCAGGCCAAGCTGCGGGTCACCGTCGAGGGCCTGGTGAAGACGATCGCGCCCGAGGGCCGAATCCACACCACCTTCAGCCAGATCGTCGCCGCCACCGGCCGGCTGTCCTCCACCGACCCCAACCTCCAGAACGTGCCGGTGCGCACCGACGAGGGCCGCGCGATCCGCCGCGGCTTCGTCGTCGGCGAGGGGTACGACTCGCTGCTGACCGCGGACTACAGCCAGATCGAGCTGCGGGTGATGGCGCACCTGTCGGAGGACGACGGCCTGATCGCCGCGTTCACCTCCGGCGAGGACCTGCACACCACCGTCGGCTCGCAGGTGTTCTCCGTGCCGCGTGACAAGGTCGACGCCGAGATGCGCCGCAAGATCAAGGCGATGTCGTACGGCCTGGCGTACGGGCTGTCCGCGTTCGGCCTGTCCCAGCAGTTGGGGATCGAGGCGGCCGAGGCGCGGGCGCTGATGGAGACGTACTTCGAGCGGTTCGGCGGGGTGCGGGACTACCTGCACCGCGCGGTGGAAGAGGCCCGCGGCACCGGGTACACCGAGACGCTGCTCGGCCGCCGCCGCTACCTGCCCGACCTCAACAGCGACAACCGGCAGCGCCGGGAGATGGCCGAGCGGATGGCGCTCAACGCGCCGATCCAAGGGTCGGCGGCGGACATCGTGAAGATCGCGATGCTCCGCGTCGACCAGGCGCTGGCCGACCGCAAGCTCTCCTCGCGGATGCTGCTCCAGGTGCACGACGAGATCGTGGTCGAGGTCGCCCCGGGCGAGCGGGAGCAGGTCGAGGCGCTGGTCCGGCAGGAGATGTCCACGGCGTACCCGTTGCGCGCGCCGCTCGACGTCTCGGTGGGCGCGGGCCCCGACTGGGAGTCCGCGGCGCACTAGCCGGGCGGACCCGCGGGGTTGGGCGGACCCGCGGGGCCGGGTGGTCCCGCCGGTTCCGGGACCGTCCGCCGGCAGGCGGTCCCGGAACCGGCGGAACGCGTCGCTCCGCCGTACCCGCCCCCCGTTCGTACCCTGTGTATTCACCGGCGCCCTGTAGTCGGGGGACTGAAGTTGTCGTAGTGTCGTGCGAGTTGTGGAGCCGGGACGGGCTCGCATCTCGCTTTCGGGGAGGGACGCCGGTATGGCAGCGCGGCGCTTCGGCACCAGCAAGAGGGTTCGCAGGGGAGCGGCGGGCACCGCGGTGGCCGCCGCGGCCATGGCCGCGTTGGGAGCCTCGCAGGCCCCCGGCCTGATCCAGGTCGCCCACGCCGCCGCGCCGGACCAGCAGCAGTCGCAGGTCGGCACGACCCCCGACGGCTCCATCGACGGCGGCTCCCCGTACGTCACCCAACTCCCCCCGCTCACCACCCCGCAGGGCCCGGTCGCCTCGACCCCCGGCACCGACACGACCGTCACGGTGCCCGGCGGCGGCGCGAGCCTGCCGACGACGGTGCTGGCGGCCTACGAGCGCGCCCAGGCGTCCGTCGCGCAGTCCGACCCCGGCTGCCACCTGCCGTGGCAACTGCTGGCCGCGATCGGCCAGGTGGAGTCCGGGCAGGCCCGCGGCGGCGCGGTCGACGCGAACGGCACCACGTACAAGCCGATCCTCGGCCCGGTGCTCAACGGCGACGGCTTCGCCGACATCACCGACACCGACAACGGCCGCTACGACGGCGACGCGGTGCACGACCGGGCGGTCGGGCCGATGCAGTTCATCCCCTCCACCTGGCGGACCTGGGGCGCGGACGGCAACGGCGACGGGGTGAGCGACCCGAACAACATCTACGACGCCGCCCTCGCCGCCGCGCACTACCTGTGCGCCGACGGCCGGGACCTGGCCGCGCCGGCCGACATGGACCGGGCGATCCTCGGCTACAACCACTCGCAGGACTACCTCAACCTGGTGATGGCCTGGTACGAGCACTTCCGGCAGGGCGGCACGGTCACCGTGCCGGACCGGTCGGGCTCGGCCGGCCCCGTGCTGAGCCCGTCGACGTCCCCGACGCCCACCACGACACCCACCCCGAAGCCGTCCGCCTCCGGCACGGCCTCCCCCTCGCCGTCCCCGACGAAGAGTGCCGGCGGCACCGTGGCGCCGACCGGGCCGGGCTCCTCCAGCCCGACGACCAGCCGCACCGGCGGGCAGTCCACCGCCCCGCCCACCGGCGGCGACCCGACGACGACGCCGCCCACCACGCCGCCCACCGGCGACCCGACCGACCCGGGCTGCACCACCGACTCCCCGACGCCCACTCCCACGGACTCCGGCACCGCGACCCCGACCCCGACGGACTCCGGGACGGCCTCGCCGACACCCGACCCGACGTGCGGCACGGACGACGGCTCCGGCGCCACGGACGGCGACGGCTCCAGCACCTCCGCCACCCCCGACCCGACCGACACGGCGGGCGCGGCCACCGGGGCGGCGCTGAAGTCGTAACGGCGCCCCGCGGGGGCGGCGCGCACCGCCGATCCCGCGGCCGTCCGCCCGCAGGAGATGGCGCACCGCGCGGCCGGCCCGCACCGGCGCGCCCCGAACCGGCAGGGGCGCGCCCCGAACCGGCAGGACGGGGCGGCCCGGTGGGCCGCGCCCCCTTACCTGCGGGGCCGCACCGAGCGGGTGGGCACGGCCGTGGCGGGGTCCTCCGGCCAGGCGTGGCGGGGGTAGCGCCCGCGCAGCTCGGCCCGCACCGCCCGGTACCCCTCGCGCCAGAACGAGGCGAGGTCCGCCGTCACCGCGGCGGGCCGTCCCGCCGGCGACAGCAGGTGGACCAGGACCGGCACCCCGGCCACGCTCGGGGTGTCCCGCAGCCCGAACAGCTCCTGGAGCCGGACCGCGAGGACCGGCTGCTCGCCGGTGTAGTCGATGCGGACGCGCGACCCGGTCGGCACCTCGATCCGCTCGGGCACCAGCTCGGCGAAGCGCGCCGCCTCGCCGGTCGCCCACGGCAGCAGCCGGTTCAACGCCGCGCCGGCGTCCACACGTGCGAGGTCGGCGCGGCGCCGCGCGGTGGCCAGCTCGGGGCCCAGCCACTCCGGGGCCCGCTCCCGCAGCGCCTCCTCGGACACGTCCGGCCACGCCCCGCCCAGCACCCGGTGCGCGAACGCCATCCGCTGCCGCAGCCCTTCCGCCTCGCGCGACCAGCGCAGCAGCCCGGTGCCCTCGGCCCGCACCCCCTCCAGGACCGCGGCGCGCAGCGCCGAGGGGTCCGGGCGGCGCAGCGGCGCCGTGCCCAACTCCACCGCGCCCAGGCGCTCCACGCGGCGCGCGACCACGTCGCCGTCCCGCCAGAGCACCTCCTCGCAGGAGGACAGGACGCCGCCCGCCGCCTGCCGGGCGGTGTCCTCGTCGATGACGGCCGCGACGCGCGCCCTGGCACCGGCCCGGCCCGCGCCCCGGTCGGCGACGGCGACCGCGATCCACTCCGCCTCGCCGATACCGCCGGCGACCTCGGCCGCGGTGCCGCCGACCATGAGATGGACACCCGGGCCCCGCCGCCGCGCGATCCGTTCGGGGAACGCCAGCGCGGCGACCAGCCCGGCCACGGCGTCGTCGGAGAGCCGCCCGCCCCCTGCGCCCGTTCCGCCGGCCCGTGAGTCGCCTGCGCCCGTACCGCCTGCCGCCGTTCCGCCGGGCCGTGAGCCGCCGGCCGCCGTCCCGCCTGCTGCCGTTCCGCCGGGCCGTGAGTCGCCTGCGCCCGTACCGCCTGCCGCCGTTCCGCCGGGCCGTGAGTCGCCGGGGCGCGTCGTGCCGGTGCCACTCGTGGCCGCTTCGTCGCGCGCGCCCCCCGCGTGCCTCGGGGTCGAGGAGCGCAGGGCACCCTCCAGACGGCGGGCCTCGGAGCGCCAGCGCGCGCCGTACGGGTCCCCGCCGTGCCTGGCCCGCTGCCAGGCGGCCGCCAGGTCCGAGCCGTAGGCGGAGGGAAGCTCCTCGGACAGCAGCGCGGTCACCTCCGCGGCCCGGGCGGCACCCGCCTCGGGGGCGGCGTCGAGCAGGGCGCGGGCGAGCCGGGGGTGCAGCCCGAGCAGCGCCAGCCGCCGGCCGCGGTCGGTGGCCCGCCCCTCGGCGTCGACGGCGCCGAGCCCGCGCAGGGTCGTCCGGGCGGCGGCCAGCGCGCCCGGCGGCGGCGCGTCGAGCAGCGCCAGCCCGGCGGCGTCAGGCTCCCCCCAGCAGGCGGCCTGGAGCGCGAACGCCGTCAGGTCGGCGAGCGCGATCTCGGGTGCGGGCAGCCGCGCCAGCCGGGCGTGCTCGGCCTCCGGCCAGCAGCGGTACACGGTGCCGGGCGCCTCCCGGCCGGCGCGCCCCGCCCGCTGCTCGGCCGCCGCTCGGGAGACCCGCACCGTGGTCAGCGAGCCCAGGCCGCGCGCGTGGTCCATCCGCGGCTCGCGGGCCAGCCCGCAGTCCACCACGACGCGCACCCCGGGCACCGTCAGGCTCGACTCGGCCACGGACGTCGCCAGCAGCACCCGTCGCCGGTCGCCCGCGCGCAGCGCGGCGTCCTGCACCGCGGCGGGCGCCCGCCCGTGCACCTGGAGCACCTCGGCGCCTGACCCGCCGAGCATCCCGGCGACCCGGGCGATCTCCCCGGCGCCGGGCAGGAAGCAGAGCACGTCGCCCTCCTGCTCGCCCAGCGCCCGGCGCACGGTCGCCGCCACGTGCTCCAGCAGCGCCGGGTCCACGCTCATGCCGTGCGGCGGCCGCACCGGGCGGGGCGGTGGCGCCCACCGCACGGCGACCGGGTGCAGCACCCCCTCGGCCTCGACCACCGGGCCGTCCAGCAGCCGCGCCCACGCCGCCGTGTCGGTCGTCGCGGACGCCGCCAGCAGCCGCAGCTCCGGCCGCAGCACGGAGCGTACGTCCAGCAGGAAGGCCGTCGCGGTGTCCGCGTCGAGGTGCCGCTCGTGGCACTCGTCGAGCACCACCGTGCCGACGCCGGCGAGTTCGGGGTCGCGCTGCAACCGCTGGAGCAGCACCCCGGTGGTGACCACCTCCACCGCGGTCGCCGGCGACACCCGCCGCTCGCCGCGCACCGTGAAGCCGACGGTGCCGCCGACCTCCTCCCCGAGCAGCCACGCCATCCGGCGGGCGGCGGCCCGCGCGGCCATCCGCCGCGGCTCGGCGACCAGCACCCGGCCGCCGAACTCCGCGGCCAGCAGCAGGGGGACCAGCGTCGTCTTGCCGGTGCCCGGCGGCGCGGCGAGCACCGCACGGCCGCGCTCCCGCAGCGCGGCCAGCAGCGCCGGCACCACCGCCGCGACCGGCAGGGCCAGGCCCTCGGGCCGCGGCCGGATCACGGCGCGAGGCAGACGAAGACCGCCGTGCCCGGCAGCAGCCGCCCGCGCAGCGGGGACCAGCCGCCCCACTCCTGGTCGTTCCACTCCGGCCACTCCGGCTCGACCACGTCGACCAGTCGCAGCCCGGCCGCGGTGATCTCCCGCACCCGGTCGCCCAGGGTGCGGTGGTGCTCCACGTAGACGGCGAGCCCGCGGTCGTCCTGCTCGACGTACGGGGTGCGGTCGAAGTACGAGGACACCGCGGTCAGGCCCTCGGGGCCGGGCTCGTCGGGGAAGGCCCAGCGCACCGGGTGCGTCACCGAGAACACCCACCGGCCGCCCGGCCGCAGCACCCGCGCCACCTCGCGGTGCACGCGCGCGGTGTCGGCGACGAAGGGCAGCGCGCCGTACGCGGAGCAGGCCAGGTCGAAGGAGGCGTCGGCGAAGGGCAGCACGCCCGCGTCGGCCTGCACCAGAGCGGGCCCGGCCGCCGGGTCCGCGCCGCCGGCCCCGCCGAGGTCGATCCGCCGGGCGTGCTGGAGCTGGCGGTGGGACAGGTCGAGCGCGACCGGCCGGGCGCCGCGTGCGGCCAGCCAGCGCGAGCACTGGGCTGCGCCGGCGCCGATCTCCAGCACGTCCAGGCCCTTGAGGCCGTCGGCCGGGCCGAGCAGTCCGGCCTCGGCCTCGTCCAGCCCCTCCGGGCCCCACACGAAGCGGTCGTCGCCGAGGAAGTCGCCGTGCTCGCGCTGGTAGTCGTCGGCGTTGCGGTCCCACCAGCGGCGGTTCGCCCGGCTGCTCTCCGTGGTCCCCGCGCTGCGCCGGGTCGCTTCGGGTTCGGGTCCTTGGATCATCGTGGCAGTCGTCGTACTCTCTCGGAGGACCGGCGGGTGGCGGTTTTGCGCCGCTCGGGCCCGTTATGCGCCTGCTGTGCCTCTTCGCGCATTGACCGTGCCCGGCTGCCCCCGTATGCTACAAGTTGCGCTGCGAGCCTGCGCGCCTCAGACGGAGCAGGCCACGCTCGAACTGTTGCAGAACCCTCGGCCTAGCGGCTTCGGGCCCTCACGAGTCGTGGGGGCGGCAGGTTGAAAAAGGCTCCGTGGCGTAGCAGTACCTACGACTTACTGTCCGTACCGGAGTCCTTTCCCTAATGACGAGCAGCACCGAGGCCCCTCGTACCACCCCGCAGGTGGCGGTCAACGACATTGGCAACGAGGAAGCCTTCCTCGCCGCGATCGACGAGACGATCAAGTACTTCAACGACGGCGACATCGTCGACGGCGTCATCGTGAAGGTCGACCGGGACGAGGTCCTGCTCGACATCGGTTACAAGACCGAAGGCGTCATCCCTTCCCGCGAGCTGTCGATCAAGCACGACGTCGACCCCAACGAGGTCGTTGCCGTCGGCGACGAGATCGAGGCCCTGGTTCTCCAGAAGGAGGACAAGGAAGGCCGCCTGATCCTCTCGAAGAAGCGTGCGCAGTACGAGCGCGCGTGGGGCACCATCGAGAAGATCAAGGAAGAGGACGGCATCGTCACCGGTACCGTCATCGAGGTCGTCAAGGGCGGCCTCATCCTCGACATCGGCCTGCGCGGCTTCCTGCCCGCGTCCCTGGTCGAGATGCGCCGGGTCCGCGACCTCCAGCCGTACGTCGGCAAGGAGCTCGAGGCGAAGATCATCGAGCTGGACAAGAACCGCAACAACGTGGTCCTGTCCCGCCGTGCCTGGCTGGAGCAGACCCAGAGCGAGGTCCGCCAGACCTTCCTCACCACCCTGCAGAAGGGCCAGGTCCGCTCCGGCGTCGTCTCCTCGATCGTCAACTTCGGTGCGTTCGTGGACCTCGGCGGCGTCGACGGCCTGGTGCACGTCTCCGAGCTGTCCTGGAAGCACATCGACCACCCCTCCGAGGTCGTCGAGGTCGGCCAGGAGGTCACGGTCGAGGTCCTGGACGTCGACATGGACCGCGAGCGCGTCTCCCTGTCGCTGAAGGCGACCCAGGAGGACCCGTGGCAGCAGTTCGCCCGGACCCACCAGATCGGGCAGGTCGTCCCCGGCAAGGTCACCAAGCTCGTTCCGTTCGGTGCGTTCGTCCGCGTGGACGAGGGCATCGAGGGCCTGGTGCACATCTCCGAGCTGGCCGAGCGCCACGTGGAGATCCCCGAGCAGGTCGTCCAGGTCAACGACGAGATCTTCGTCAAGGTCATCGACATCGACCTGGAGCGCCGCCGGATCTCGCTGTCCCTCAAGCAGGCCAACGAGTCCTTCGGCGCCGACCCGTCCGCGGTCGAGTTCGACCCGACCCTGTACGGCATGGCCGCGTCCTACGACGACCAGGGCAACTACATCTACCCCGAGGGCTTCGACCCCGAGACCAACGACTGGCTCGAGGGGTACGACAAGCAGCGCGAGGAGTGGGAGGGCCAGTACGCCACGGCCCAGGCCCGCTTCGAGCAGCACCAGGCGCAGGTCATCAAGTCCCGCGAGGCCGACGAGCAGGCGGCGGCCGAGGCCGGCTCCGCTTCCCCGGCGGCGTCCGCGGGCGGCGGTGGCGGTTCGTACTCCTCGGAGTCCGACGACAACAGCGGCGCCCTCGCCTCCGACGAGGCGCTCGCCGCGCTGCGCGAGAAGCTGGCGGGCGGCCAGAGCTGACGCTCCCCGCTCCAGGTTCTTCGGTGGGCCCGCGCCCCTCTCCCCGAGAGGCGCGGGCCCACCGCCGTGTCCGCGCACCTCGGTGCGCGGCCGGACCACCGTGCCGTCGCCCCGCCGGCCCTCCCCCCACGCGTCCGGGCGTGCCGCAAAGCGGTGCGGGAGGGCGGGAATGGCAGGCGGACACGGTTCGTTGTTGCTGACGAGGAGTGAGGGAGGACGATCACCGTGGCCGATCCGCAAGGGCTGTACGAGTACGTACCGGGTGGTGCCGAGGCCGTTGACGAAGCGGTCGGCGACACCGGTCCCGTCCTGCTCTACTACTTCGAGGGGTACATGGACGCCGGCGAGACCGGCCAGCAGATCGCCCAGCACCTGCTGGACCGCCTCGACAACCAGCTCGTGGTGCGCTTCGACGCCGACCGGCTCGTCGACTACCGCGCCCGGCGCCCCCTGATGACCTTCGAGAGCGACCACTGGTCGGCCTACGAAGCGCCCTGCATCGACCTGTACCTGGTGCGGGACACCACCGGGACACCGTTCCTGCTGCTCACCGGCTCGGAGCCGGATGTGGAGTGGGAGCGGTTCAGCGCCGCCGTGCTCCAGGTGATCGAGCGGCTGGGCGTGCGCCTGGCCATCAACTTCCACGGCATCCCGATGGGTGTCCCGCACACCCGCCCGGTCGGCCTGACCCCGCACGGCAACCGCGTGGACCTCATGCCCGGGCACCGCGCCTGGTTCGAGGAGGCACAGGTCCCCGGCAGCGCCGCGAGCCTGGTGGAGCTGCGGCTCGCCGAGGCCGGCCGCGACGTCCTGGGTGTCGCCGCCCACGTGCCGCACTACCTCGCCCGCTCGCCCTACCCCGACGCCGCGCTCGCCGTGCTGGAGGCCGTCACCGGCGCCACCGGGCTGGTGCTGCCCGAGGTCGCGCACGCCCTGCGCCGCGAGGCGCACACCGTCCGCGTCGAGATCGACCGCCAGGTCGCCGAGGGGGACGGCGAACTCGTCTCCGTCGTGCGCGGCCTGGAGAGCCAGTACGACGCGGTGACCGGCTCGCAGAGCCGCGAGAGCCTGATCGCCGAGCCGGTCGACCTGCCCTCCGCGGACGACTTGGCCGCCGAGTTCGAGCGGTTCCTCGCCGACCGGGAAGACGATGGGCGCTGACGCGCCGGCGGGGCGGGTCCACCGCCCCGCCCGGGTCCTCCCGCCCCGCGCCGCCCACGCCGCCGCGGCCCCCCGGACACCCCGTAGGCTTCGGCCATGCTGAACGTGGGGCTGACCGGGGGCATCGGTGCCGGCAAGAGCGAAGTGACCCGCCTCCTCGGGTCGTACGGCGCGACCGTGGTGGACGCCGACCGCGTCGCGCGGGAGGTGGTGGAACCGGGGACCGCCGGACTCGCCGCGGTGGTCCGGGAGTTCGGCCCGCAGGTGCTGCGCGCGGACGGCACCCTGGACCGCCCGGCGCTCGGCGCCGTCGTCTTCGCCGACGAGGAGCGCCGGAAGGCGCTCAACGCGATCGTGCACCCGCTGGTCGCCGAGCGCTCCGCCGAACTCCGGCAGGCCGCCGGGCCGGACGCGATCGTGGTGCACGACGTCCCGCTGCTCACCGAGAACGGCCTCGCCCCGCGCTACGACCTGGTCGTGGTCGTGGACGCCGCCCCCGCCACCCAACTCGACCGGCTGGTCCGGCAGCGCGGCATGGCCGAGCAGGAGGCCCGCTCCCGGATGGCCGCGCAGGCCACACGGGAGCAGCGGCTCGCCATCGCGGACGTGGTGATCGACAACGACGGCCCCCTGGAGGCGCTCGCACCGCAGGTGCGGCGGCTGTGGGAGGGCCTGCGGGAGCGCGCGGCCGCTCCGGCGGGGGAGTAGGCCCGCCCCGCGCGGGTTCCGGACGTCGTCGCGCGGGTCGCCGGACCTCCGCTCCCCGGGTCGCACCGCCGAACTCCAACCGCTCCCCGCGCCGCACCGCCGAACTCCAGCAGGCCGGGCGGCCGCCCGCCGGGCGTGGCCCGGGCCGGCCGCGAGGCCGTACGGGGGCGGGAATGCGGTTGCCGGCGGCCGTGTTGGGTACGTCTGTCCAGACGATCAGTCGTCCCGTGCCCGATTCCAGGGAGGCGGCCTTGCAAGAGCGGTCCCCGGAAACCTTCGTCATCGACTACCGCGCCGCGGAGCAGTTGCTGTCCGCCCGCGACCCGCGCGGTGCCGTCAAGCTGCTCGACCCCCTGGTCGCCGCGCATCCGGAGAACACGGCGGTCCGGCTGCTGCGGGCCCGCGCGTTCTTCGCCGCGGCCCAACTGCGCCCGGCCGAGCTGGAGTTCCAGATCGTCCTCGAAAGGGAACCCGACAACGCCTTCGCGCACTTCGCGCTCGCCCGCACCCTGGAGCGCGAGAACCGCTCCGACGAGGCGCAGCGGCACTTCCGGCTCGCCGCCGCGCTCGACCCGCGCCCCGACTACGTGGCCGCGGCCCGCTTCGACGCGGACTGACCCGGCGGCGCCACCGCGCACGGCCCGACGGTGCTGCCCGACCCTCAGAACAGGGGGGCGGGCAGCACCCCCTCCAGCGCCAGCAGCGCCCGCTTGATCTCCAGGCCGCCGCCGAAGCCGCCTATCCCGCCGTCGCTCTCCACCACCCGGTGGCAGGGCACCACCACCGGCAGCGGGTTCGCCCCCATCGCCGCACCGACTGCCCGCGCCGCGCCCGGCTCGCCCACCCGGTCGGCCAGGTCCTGGTACCCCACCACCGACCCGTACGGCACCCCCACCGCCAGCTCCCGCAGCACCCGCCGGTTGAACCCGGTGGTCAGCGACCAGTCCAGCGGCAGGTCGAAGCGCGTCAGCCCGCCCGCGAAGTACGCGTCCAACTGCTCCGAGACCGGTGCCGTCCGCTCGGGGTCCTCCACCACCGGGCATCCCAGCCGCCGCTCCAGCGCGCGCACCTGCCGCGCCACCGTCCGCGGCTCCGCCCGGAACGCCACCAGCACCAGCCCCGCGCCGCCGCACGCCACCATCAGCGGCCCCACCGCCGTCTCCCGCACCGCCCACGCCACCTCGTCCATGCCCACCACGCTAGCCGGAGGGTCCGACAGCGGCCGCCGCCCGCGGAGAAACCGCAGGTGGGAGCCGGTTCCCGGGGCGGTCGGGGCGCGCGGGACCCCGATTGTCACAGGGGAGCCGTACGGTGGTGTCATGCGGCCCGTTTCAGACATCGAACGCACTGTGGCGCCCTTCGAGGTCGTCAGTCCCTACCAGCCCAGCGGCGACCAGCCGGCGGCGATCGACGACCTGGAGCGCCGTGTCCGCGCCGGCGAGCAGGACGTGGTGCTGCTCGGCGCGACCGGCACGGGCAAGTCGGCGACCACCGCGTGGATGATCGAGCGGCTCCAGCGCCCCACCCTGGTGATGGCGCCGAACAAGACGCTGGCCGCCCAGCTCGCCAACGAGTTCCGCGAGCTGCTGCCGAACAACGCGGTCGAGTACTTCGTGTCGTACTACGACTACTACCAGCCGGAGGCGTACGTCCCGCAGACGGACACCTACATCGAGAAGGACTCGTCGATCAACGAGGAGGTGGAGCGGCTGCGCCACTCGGCGACGAACTCGCTGCTCACCCGCCGGGACGTCGTCGTGGTCGCCTCCGTCTCGTGCATCTACGGCCTGGGCACCCCGCAGGAGTACATCGACCGGATGGTCCGGCTCAAGGTCGGCGACGTGATCGACCGCGACCGGCTGCTGCGCAAGTTCGTCGACATCCAGTACACGCGCAACGACCTGGCGTTCACCCGCGGCACCTTCCGGGTGCGCGGCGACACCGTCGAGATCTTCCCGGTCTACGAGCAGCTCGCGGTCCGCATCGAGATGTTCGGCGACGAGATCGAGGCGCTGTACACCCTGCACCCGCTCACCGGCGAGGTCATCACCGAGGACGAGCAGGTGTACGTCTTCCCCGCGACGCACTACGTGGCGGGACCCGAGCGGATGGAGCGGGCCATCTCGGGCATCGAGCAGGAGCTGGAGGGCCAGCTCGCCCTGATGGAGAAGCAGGGCAAGCTCCTGGAGGCCCAGCGGCTGCGGATGCGCACCACCTACGACATCGAGATGATGCGGCAGATCGGCACCTGCTCCGGCATCGAGAACTACTCGCGGCACATCGACGGCCGCGGTCCCGGCTCCGCGCCCGACACCCTCATCGACTACTTCCCCGAGGACTTCCTGCTGGTCATCGACGAGTCGCACAACACCGTGCCCCAGATCGGCGCGATGTACGAAGGCGACGCGTCCCGCAAGCGCACCCTCGTCGACCACGGCTTCCGGCTCCCCTCCGCGCTGGACAACCGACCGCTGAAGTGGGAGGAGTTCCTGACCCGGGTCGGCCAGAAGGTCTACCTGTCGGCGACCCCGGGGCCGTACGAACTCTCCCGCGGCGACGGCGTGGTGGAGCAGATCATCCGGCCGACCGGTCTGATCGACCCCGAGGTCGTGGTCAAACCCACCGAGGGCCAGATCGACGACCTGGTGCACGAGATCCGGGTCCGCGCCGAGAAGGACGAGAGGGTGCTGGTCACCACCCTCACCAAGAAGATGGCCGAGGACCTCACCGACTACCTGCTGGAACTCGGCGTCCAGGTGCGGTACCTGCACAGCGACATCGACACGCTGCGCCGGATGGAACTGCTCCAGGAGCTGCGCTCCGGCGAGTTCGACGTCCTGGTCGGCATCAACCTGCTGCGTGAGGGCCTGGACCTGCCCGAGGTGTCCCTGGTGGCGATCCTCGACGCGGACAAGGAGGGCTTCCTGCGCTCGGGCACCTCCCTGATCCAGACCATCGGCCGCGCCGCCCGCAACGTCTCCGGCCAGGTGCACATGTACGCCGACCGGATCACCCCGGCGATGGCGAAGGCGATCGACGAGACCAACCGCCGCCGGGAGAAGCAGATCGCCTACAACACCGAGCGCGGCATCGACCCGCAGCCGCTGCGCAAGAAGATCGCCGGCATCCTGGACGCCTACGCCCGGGAGGAGGCCGACACGCAGGAACTGCTCGGCTCCGGGCGGCAGCGCTCGCGCGGCAAGGCGCCGGTGCCGGCCCTGGGTGCGAAGGCCGGCGGGAAGCGGACGGCGGCGGCCCTGCCCGCGGAGGAGCTGGCCGACCTCATCGCCGAGCTGACCGAGCAGATGCACACCGCCGCCGGCGAGCTGAAGTTCGAGGTCGCCGCCAGGCTCAGGGACGAGCTGGGAGACCTCAAGAAGGAGCTGCGTCAGATGCGCGAGGCGGGCATCGCGTAACACCGGCACCACCCGTCCCGCCTGCGGATGTCGTGCCGCGGCGGGGCGGACGGGCCGATCGGAATCCGGCGGCGGCGAACCGGGATACCGTCCGGCGGCGTCTTGTTATGGTGCGGGCACGACTTTCCGTGCCAGAGCCGCGGGACCGAGCAGGACGAGCACAGCGCGCGAGAGGGGACAGCACGTGACGGTCAACATGACCAAGGGGCAGAAGATCAGCCTGAGCAAGGCTGACGGGGGGACGCTGACCGCGGTGAGGATGGGGCTGGGCTGGCAGGCCGCGCCGCGCCGGGGGCTGTTCGGCAGCCGGACGCGCGAGATCGACCTGGACGCCTCCGCGGTCCTCTTCGCCGACAAGCAGCCGGTCGACGTGGTGTTCTTCCGCCACCTCACCAGCGACGACGGCTCGGTCCGGCACACCGGCGACAACCTGGTCGGCGGCGCCGGCCAGGGCGGCGACGACGAGTCGATCGTCGTCGACCTGCAGCGGGTCCCGGTGCACGTCGACCAGATCGTCTTCACCGTGAACTCCTTCACCGGCCAGACCTTCGCCGAGGTGCAGAACGCGTTCTGCCGCCTGGTGGACGAGACCAACGGCCAGGAGCTGGCCCGCTACACCCTCACCGGCGGCGGCCCGTACACCGCGCAGATCATGGCCAAGGTGCAGCGCGGCGCGGGCGGCTGGTCGATGACCGCGATCGGCACCCCGGCCAACGGCCGGACCTTCCAGGACCTGATCCCGGCGATCCTTCCCGCCCTGTAGGACGGTGTGGCCGCGACCCGGGCGACCGGGTCGCACGGCGCGGGCACGCACGGGCACGACAACGAAAAGCAGGGGGCGGCTGGCATGACGGCCGAACTGGTCCGGGGGCAGAACCACCCGTTGCCCGGCAACCGGCTGGAGATCCGGGTGTCGGCGGGCACCCCGGTGGTGGCCGCGGCCACCTTCGGGGACGAGCGGGGCCGTGCGGTCGGACCGGACGGCGGAGGACCTTCGCCCGACCGGGAGTGGCTGGCCCACCCCGGCGCGCCTCAACTGCCCGGCGTGGAGGTGCCGCGGCAGGCCGCCGCCGAGCACCGCCTCGCCGTCGACCTCGGCGCCGTGCCGCAGCCGGTGCACCGCGTGCACGTCCTGCTGGCCCTGCCGGCCGACCGGGCCGGCGCTCCGGCGGACTTCGGCGCCACGCCGGCCCCGCACGTGGCCGTGACCACCCCCGACGGCACCGCCGTCGCCGACTACACGGTGACCGGTCTCGGCGCCGAGACGGCCCTGCTCGCCCTGGAGCTGTACCGGCGGCAGGGCGCCTGGAAGGTCCGCGCGGTCGGCCAGGGGTACGCCGACGGGCTGTCCGCGCTGCTCCTCGACCAGGGCGTGCCCGACGCCGACGCGGCCGCGGACGAGATCCACGCCGCGGTGCGGCGCGAGCGGTCCCGCTCGGTCGACGCGCCAGCACCGCGCGATGACGCGCCAGCCCCGCGCGCCGACGTCCCCGCCCCGCGTGCCGACGAGGCGGCGGGACCCGCCGACCCCGGCACGACGGGCGCCGCCTCCGGCGCCCCCGACACGGGCGGCGAGCCGCCCGCGCCAGCGGTCGACTACCGCCACCCGCGCCGCCGCGCCGCCCCGGCCGCGCCGCCCGTGCCGCCGGCCCCGCCGTCGGGGGACACCCCCGGCCCGCCGCAGGACGACGCGCCGCGGTACGCCCCGCCGCCCGAGGCGCCGGCCCCGGCGGACGGCCCGCCCGCCCCGGTCGCCGGGGACGCCGGCGGCTGGACGATGGAGGAGCGGCTGCACAACCAGATCTGGGGCATGTTCGAGGACCTGGCCCGCACCGTCGCCGCGTACCGCAGCGCCGAGGACTTCGCACAGTCCCGCTACGACCAGGAGATGGACGCGCTCCTGGCCGACCCGCGCACCCGCGGCGGGGCGCAGGCCGAGGCGGCCCGGGACCAGGCGATGACGAAGAGGGTCGCGCTGGTCGACCAGGCCAGGGCCGTGCTCGACCGGGACCTCGCCCAGCTCGCCGCCGAGGCGGACGTGGTCGAGCCCGCGCTGCCCCCGGCCTTCGCCGGCTGGGAGAACCCGGCCTGGCACGCCTACCAGGTGCCCGAGCGTCCGGCGATCGCCGTTCGGCTCGGTGGCCTGACCGTGCCGGAGGCGCCCGAGCTGAGCATCCCGCTGCTGGTCAGGCTGCCGCTGGAGCGCGGGCTGTGGGTCGACAGCGCGGACGAGCGCGGGCGGGCCCTGGAGACCGCCGCCGCGGTCGCCGCCCGGCTGGTCGCCTGCCACCCGGCCGGCGGGTTCGCCGTGCACGTGCTGGACCCGGCCGGCTCGGCGGCGGGCGCGCTCGCCCCGCTGTACTCCGGCGGCGTGGTGGCGCTGCCGCCCCCCGCCGCGGGCGCCGCCGGCGTCAGCGAGGTGCTCGGCCGCCTCACCGCGCGGGTGGACCTGCTCCAGATGGCCATGCGCGGCGGCGCCGCCGACGCCCTGCCGCCGGGATTCGACCAGGCCGAGCAGTTGCTGATCGTCAACGAGTTCCCGTACGGCTTCGACGACCGGGCGGTCAACCAGTTGCGGTACCTCGCCGACGAGGGGCCGGCCGCCGGGGTGCACCTGCTGCTCGTGGCGGACCGCGACGACGCCTCGGCGTACGGCCCCGTGCTGGACGTCCTGTGGCGCTCGATGCTGCGGCTGACCCCGCTGCCCAGCGACCACCTCGCCGACCCGTGGGTCGGCCACGCGTGGACGTACGAACCCGCGCTGGTGCCGCCCGGCAGCCAGGTGGTGGCGCAGGTGCTGCGCAGGCTGGCGGCGGCGCGCCCGGCATACGGCATGTGAGGGCCGCGCCCGGTCGGTCCGCGGCCGACACGACCGACGTCGCCTTTACCCTCCTTTGGCGTCGCGGGTAAGGTTGCTTGACCGACCGACACCGCCGGAGAGAGCCCGTGGATGTTTCGCTCACCCTCTGGGCGCTCACCCTCGCAGGACTGATCGCGCTCATCGGCGCCGACTTCCTGATCGGCCGCAGCCCCCGTGACGTGTCCGTCCGCGAGGCGGGGCTCTGGACCGGGGTCTGGACCGTGCTCGCCGGGCTCTTCTGCGCCGGCCTGCTGGTCTTCGCCGGCGCCGGACCGGCCGGCGAGTTCCTGGCCGGCTATGTCACCGAGAAGTCGCTCAGCGTCGACAACCTCTTCGTCTTCGTGCTGGTCATGGCGAAGTTCGCGGTGCCCTCGCCGTACCGGCAGCGGGTCCTGCTGGTCGGCGTGCTCATCGCGCTGCTGCTGCGCGCGGTGTTCATCGCCGCCGGCGCCACCCTCGTGGCCGGCTTCTCCTGGGTCTTCTTCGTCTTCGGCGCCTTCCTGCTCCGGACGGCCTGGAAGCTGGCCGGGGAGGCGGTGGCCGGACCGGCGCGCGAGGAGGAGTACGAGGAGAACAGGCTGCTGCGGGCAGTGCGGCGGCGGGTGCCGTCCACCAGCCGGTACCACGGCACCCTGCTGTTCGTCACCGAGAACGGCCGGCGGCTGATGACCCCGATGCTCGTGGTGATGCTCGCCATCGGCACCACCGACGTGCTCTTCGCCCTCGACTCGATCCCGGCGATCTTCGGCCTGACGCAGGACCCGTACATCGTCTTCACCGCGAACGCGTTCGCGCTCATGGGCCTGCGCCAGCTCTACTTCCTCGTCGGCGGCCTGCTCGGACGGCTGGTGCACCTCGCGTACGGGCTGTCGCTGGTCCTCGGGTTCATCGGCGTCAAGCTGGTGCTGCACGCCCTGCACGAGGCCGGCGCGCACGTGCCCGAGATCCCGGTCCCCGTCTCCCTGGGGGTGATCCTGGCCGTGCTCGCGGTGACGACCGTGACGAGCCTGCTCGCCAGCCGCGACAGCACGGCGCCGGCCCCGCCCGCCCCGGCGGAACTGCCCGGCCAGCCCACCGCCGGAGGTGCCGGGGACATCCGTGACCAGGGCGGAAGCCCGGCCGGGCGGTGCCTGCGGGAGCGCAGCCCGGGCGCCTGACGCGTCGGTGCCCGGGGCCGGCCCGCTCCTGTCCGCGGGCGCGCCCCCGGACGACACCGCGCCCGCGAGCGCCCCCCTGCGTACGCGCGGCGCGGCACGGGGACTAGCGTGGCTGCGTCGGTCCAGGACCCACGCGAAAGGCACAGATGTGGCCACCACGGCAGCCGCGCCCGGCTTCCAGGCACTGCCCGAGCTGACCGGGAGCCGCTTCCTCGGCACCTGGCACTTCGACGGCGTCGCCCTGGCCGCCGTCGTCCTGCTCGGCGCGGCGTACGGGTACGGGGTGCGGCGCAAGCTCGCGTCCGGCGACCGCTGGCCCCTGTGGCGGGCCGCCCTGTTCTACGTCTTCGGTCTCGGCACGCTGGCCTTCGCGACCATGTCCGCGCTGGCGGTCTACAACCGCGTGCTGTTCTGGCCGGCGGCCGTGCAGAACATCCTGCTCGACCTGTTCGCGCCGCTCGGGCTCGCCCTGGGCGACCCGATCGGCCTCGCCGCGCCCGGCGGCCGCCTCCAGCGCGCGTTCTCCTCCCGCCCGGTGCGCGTGCTCACCTACCCGCTGATCAGCTCGGTCCTGGTGCTCGTCTCCGAGCTGACCATCTACTTCACGCCGTACTTCGCCCACGCGCTCGCCCGCGACCCGGTGCGGCAGCTTATGCACCTGCAACTGCTGCTCACCGGCTGCCTGTTCGTGCTGCCCATGCTCAGCCGCCAGGAACTGCTGCCGCGCTGGTGCACCCATCCGGTGCGCGCGGTGCTGGTCTTCCTCGACGGGCTCTTCGACTCGGTGCCGGGCATCGTCGTGATGACCAGCGGCACGCTGGTGGCCGGCAACTGGTACCACGCGCACACCCGCGACTGGGGCCCGTCCGTGCAGCGCGACCAGATGCTCGGCGGCGGCCTCATGCTGGCCCTGGCCGAGCTGGTCGGGCTGCCGTTCCTCCTGCTGGTCTTCCTGGAGTGGTGGCGGGCCGAGCGGGACAGGACCGCCGTGCTCGACGCGGCCCTCGACCGCGAGGCCGCGCTGTCGGCGCGGTCCGGCCCCGCGCCGGTGCCCGCCCCCGCGGCCGCCGTGCCGGCGCCCTCCGGGACACCGGACCAGGTCGCGGCCGAGGTGCCGGTGTCCACCCGGCCCTGGTGGGAGACGGACGAGGGCGAGGTCGGCACGCGGATGCGCCGCGGCCGCTGAGGCCGGCCGGGAACGACCGGGAAGGCCGGGAACGACCGGGAAGGCCGGGGACGACCGAGACCGGCCGGGGCCCGGCGGACGGGCCCCGGCCGGACGCGCCGCTACCAGCCGCGGGCGCGCCACTCCGCGAGGTGCGGGCGCTCGGCGCCGATGGTGGTGTCGTTGCCGTGGCCGGGATAGACCCAGGTCTCGTCCGGGAGCGCGTCGAAGAGCTTGGCCGACACGCCGTCGAGGAGGCTGGTGAAGGCGGCCGGGTCGTCGTGCGTGTTGCCCACGCCGCCGGGGAACAGGCAGTCGCCGGTGAACACGTGCGGGTGGCCGTGCGGGTCGTCGTAGACCACCGCGACGCTGCCGGGGGTGTGGCCGACCAAGTGCCGGACGGTGAGGCGCAGCGGGCCGAGCGGCACGGTGTCGCCGTCGTCGAGCAGCGTGTCGGTGGCCACCGGGATGCCCGGGGCGTCCTCGCGCCCGGCGTACGTGGTGGCGCCGGTGGCCGTGACCACGTCCTGGAGCGCCTGCCAGTGGTCGCCGTGCTGGTGGGTGGTGACCACGGAGGTGAGACCATCGGTACCGATGACCTCCAGCAGGGCCCCCGCGTCGTCGGCCGCGTCGATGAGCAACTGCTCGCCGGTGGCCCGGCTGCGCAGCAGGTACGCGTTGTTGTTCATGGGACCGACCGCGATCTTCGTGATGATCAGGTCTTCCAGTTCGTGCACGTCGGGCTTGCCGCCGACCGTGACCTCTCCCGTATACGCCATGGCCCAAGCCTAGGGCCTGTCGCATCGGGGCCGCGGCCGCCACACGATCGGGTGAAAGCGACGGCACGAGCCCGGAAATCGAATGTGCGTGCTATAGAGTCGTGGGAGTCGCGGCGGCCGGTTCGGACGCCGGCGACAGGACCGGCAAGAGGTCCGACAGGAAGAAAAGTCGGCTGCTCCCCGTTTAGGCTTTCCGGGGGGTGTTGACCGTTCATCGTCCCCCTCCTACGGAAAGGTGCACTGGCGTGGCCGACCGACTCACCGTCCGCGGCGCTCGCGAGCACAATCTCCGGAACGTCTCGCTGGACCTGCCCCGGGACTCGCTCATCGTCTTCACCGGCCTGTCCGGTTCCGGGAAGTCCTCGCTCGCTTTCGACACCATCTTCGCGGAGGGCCAGCGTCGGTACGTCGAGTCGCTCTCGTCCTACGCCCGGCAGTTCCTCGGGCAGATGGACAAGCCCGACGTGGACTTCATCGAGGGCCTGTCGCCGGCCGTCTCCATCGACCAGAAGTCCACCTCCCGCAACCCGCGCTCGACCGTCGGCACCATCACCGAGGTCTACGACTACCTCCGGCTGCTCTTCGCCCGGATCGGCAAGCCGCACTGCCCGGAGTGCGGCCGCCCGATCGCGCGGCAGTCCCCGCAGGCGATCGTGGACCGGGTGCTGGAGCTGGAGGAGGGCAGCCGCTTCCAGGTGCTGTCCCCGCTGGTGCGCGAGCGCAAGGGCGAGTTCGTCGAGCTCTTCTCCGACCTCCAGACCAAGGGGTACAGCCGGGCCCGGGTGGACGGCGTCACCGTCCAGCTCACCGACCCGCCCAAGCTGAAGAAGCAGGAGAAGCACACCGTCGAGGTGGTCGTCGACCGCCTGACCGTCAAGGACGGCGCCAAGCGCCGCCTCACCGACTCCGTGGAGACCGCGCTCGGGCTCTCCGGCGGCATGGTCATCCTCGACTTCGTCGACCTCCCCGAGGACGACCCGCAGCGCGAGCGGATGTTCTCCGAGCACCTCTACTGCCCTTACGACGACCTGTCGTTCGAGGAGCTGGAGCCGCGCTCGTTCTCCTTCAACTCGCCCTTCGGCGCCTGCCCGGACTGCACCGGCATCGGCTCCCGGATGGAGATCGACCCCGAGCTGATCGTGCCCGACGACCAGAAGTCGCTCGACGAGGGCGCCCTGTCGCCGTGGTCCGGCGGCATGTCCAAGGGGTATTTCGACAAGCTGGTGCAGAGCCTGGCCGAGCAGCTCGGCTTCCGCACCGACATCCCGTACGCCGGGCTCCCCGCCCGCGCCAAGAAGGCGCTGCTCCACGGGCACAAGTCCGAGGTCCGGGTCGCGTACAAGACCCGGTTCGGGCGCGAGCGCTCGTACACCACGCACTTCGAGGGCGTGATCCCCTACGTCCGCCGCCGGCACAACGAGTCGGAGAGCGACTCCAGCCGCGAGCGCTTCGAGGGGTACATGCGCGCGGTGCCCTGCCCGACCTGCGAGGGGCGGCGGCTGAAGCCGATCGTGCTGGCCGTCACCGTGCAGGACCGGTCGATCGCCGACGTGGCCGCGATGTCGATCAGCGACTGCGCCGAGTTCCTGGCCGGGATGAAGCTCGCGGCCCGTGACCGCAAGATCGCCGAGCGTGTCCTCAAGGAGGTCAACGAGCGGCTGCGGTTCCTGATCGACGTCGGCCTGGACTACCTCTCGCTCAACCGCGCCGCGGGCACCCTGTCCGGCGGTGAGGCGCAGCGGATCAGGCTCGCCACCCAGATCGGCTCCGGCCTCGTCGGCGTGCTCTACGTACTGGACGAGCCGTCCATCGGCCTGCACCAGCGCGACAACCACCGGCTGATCGAGACCCTGGTCCGGCTGCGCGACCTGGGCAACACCCTGATCGTGGTCGAGCACGACGAGGACACCATCAAGACCGCCGACTGGGTGGTGGACATCGGCCCCGGGGCCGGCGAGCACGGCGGCAAGGTCGTCCACTCCGGCTCCCTGAAGGAACTGCTGGCGAACGACGAGTCGCTGACCGGGCAGTACCTCTCGGGCAAGCGCGCCATCCCGACCCCGGCGCAGCGCCGCCCGATCGACCGGGCCCGGCGGCTGACCGTGCACGGCGCCCGCGAGCACAACCTGCAGGACATCGACGTGTCCTTCCCGCTCGGCGTGCTCACCGCGGTCACCGGCGTCTCCGGCTCCGGCAAGTCCACCCTGGTCAACGACATCCTCTACACCCACCTCGCCCGCGAGCTGAACGGCGCGCGCAGCGTGCCCGGCCGCCACACCCGGGTGGACGGCGACGACCTGGTGGACAAGGTGGTCCACGTCGACCAGTCGCCGATCGGACGCACCCCGCGGTCGAACCCGGCCACGTACACCGGCGTCTTCGACAACGTCCGCAAGCTGTTCGCCGAGACGATGGAGGCGAAGGTCCGCGGCTATCTGCCCGGCCGCTTCTCCTTCAACGTCAAGGGCGGCCGCTGCGAGAACTGCTCGGGCGACGGCACCATCAAGATCGAGATGAACTTCCTCCCGGACGTGTACGTCCCCTGCGAGGTCTGCCACGGCGCGCGGTACAACCGGGAGACCCTGGAGGTGCACTACAAGGGCAAGTCCATCGCCGAGGTGCTGGACATGCCGATCGAGGAGGCGCTGGACTTCTTCGAGGCGGTGCCCGCCATCGCCCGCCACCTGCGCACCCTCAACGAGGTGGGCCTGGGATACGTCCGGCTCGGCCAGCCCGCGCCGACCCTCTCCGGCGGCGAGGCGCAGCGGGTGAAGCTCGCCTCCGAGCTCCAGCGGCGCGCCACCGGCAGCACCGTCTACGTGCTGGACGAGCCCACCACCGGCCTGCACTTCGAGGACATCAGCAAGCTGATCAAGGTGCTCTCCGGGCTGGTCGACAAGGGGAACACCGTGATCGTCATCGAGCACAACCTCGATGTGATCAAGACCGCCGACTGGGTGGTGGACATGGGCCCCGAGGGCGGCAGCGGCGGCGGGCTGGTGGTCGCCGAGGGCACTCCGGAGCAGATCGCGGGGGTGCCGGCCAGCCACACCGGCAAGTTCCTGCGGGACATCCTCAGCCCGGACGCGGTCAGCGACGCGGCGGTGCCGGCCCCGAGGAAGAGGGCCCCGGCCAAGAAGGCGGCGGCGAAGAAGACCGCCGCGCCGCGCCGACGGGCCGCCAAGGCGTAGCGCCGGCCGTCCAGGCGGCGGTGGCGGTCGGGCGCCCACGGCATGCCGAGGCGTGGGCGCCCGGCGGCGGGACGTAAGGTACCGACCGCAAGACCGGCCCCATCGCACCAGGAGCGCCCATGTCCACCGAAATGCCCGCCACCCGCCGGACCGTCCTTCGCGGCGTGGCCCTGGCCGGCGCCGTCGGCGCCGCCGACGTCGGCCTCAGCGCGTGCGGCGGCAAGAAGAACGGCTCCTCGGACGGCCCGACCACGGCGGTGGACCTCGGCGCGTCCTCCGCGGTCCCGGTCGGCGGCGCCAAGCTCTACCGCGACGACAAGGTGCTGGTCTCGCAGCCGACGCAGGGCACCTTCAAGGCGTTCAGCGCGGTCTGCACCCACCAGGGCTGCGTGCTGGACACGGTGGACGGCACCACCGCGTCCTGCCCGTGCCACGGCAGCGAGTTCAACGCCGAGACCGGCGCCGTGGTGCGCGGCCCGGCCGACAAGGCGCTGCCGGCGGTGGACGTCAAGGCGGTCGGCGGCAAGCTGACGGCGGGCCCCGGGGCCTGATCCCCCGCGTCCGGACCGGACCGGACCGGACCGGCCTGGGACCGACGCCGGACCGCGCCCGACCCGCGCCGGGACCGTTGCGGGAGCACCCGCGGATCACCCCGGGTTCACCCGTGGATCGCTCCTGGACCGTCGCATCCCGACAGTAGGGTGGAAGGCATGGCAGACCCCAGCAGTTACCGACCGAAGCCGGGCGAGATCCCCGACTCCCCAGGGGTCTACAAGTTCCGGGACGAGCACCGCCGGGTGATCTACGTCGGCAAGGCGAAGAGCCTGCGCCAGCGCCTCTCGTCCTACTTCCAGGACATCACCCACCTGCACCAGCGCACGGCCACCATGGTCACCACCGCCGCCTCCGTGGAGTGGACGGTGGTGACCACCGAGGTCGAGGCGCTGCAACTGGAGTACTCCTGGATCAAGGAGTTCGACCCGCGGTTCAACGTCAAGTACCGCGACGACAAGAGCTACCCCTCGCTCGCCGTGACGATGAACGAGGAGTTCCCCCGGGTCCAGGTGATGCGCGGACCCAAGCGCAAGGGCGTGCGCTACTTCGGGCCGTACGCCCACGCGTGGGCGATCCGGGAGACCGTGGACCTGCTGCTGCGGGTCTTCCCGGTCCGCACCTGCTCCGCCGGGGTGTTCAAGCGCTCCGAGCAGATCGGCCGGCCCTGCCTGCTCGGCTACATCGGCAAGTGCTCCGCGCCGTGCGTCGGCCGGGTCAGCCCGCAGGAGCACCGCGAACTCGCCGAGGAGTTCAGCGACTTCATGGCCGGCCACACCGGCACCTACCTGCGCCGGCTGGAGCAGCGGATGAAGGACGCGGCCGCCGCCATGGAGTACGAACAGGCGGCCCGGCTGCGCGACGACATCGAGGCGCTGCGCCGCGCCATGGAGAAGAACGCGGTGGTGCTCGCCGACGCCACCGACGCCGACCTGATCGCCGTCGCCGAGGACGAACTCGAGGCGGCCGTCCAGATCTTCCACGTGCGCGGCGGCCGGGTGCGCGGGCAGCGCGGCTGGGTCACCGACAAGGTCGAGGCGGTCGACACCGCCGGCCTGGTCGAGCACGCCCTCCAGCAGCTCTACGGCGACGAGCAGGGGGACGCCGAGCAGTCCGGCGGCAGCGGCGGCGTGCCCAAGGAGGTGCTGGTCCCCGCGCTGCCGGAGCCGACCGAGCCGGTGGCGCAGTGGCTGGCCGGGCGGCGCGGTTCGCACGTCAGCCTGCGGGTGCCGCAGCGCGGCGACAAGAAGGACCTGATGGCCACCGTGCAGCGCAACGCGCAGCAGGCGCTGGCCCTGCACAAGACCAAGCGCGCCTCGGACCTGACCACCCGCTCCCGCGCGCTGGAGGAGATCGCCACCGCCCTCGACCTCGACACCGCGCCGCTGCGGATCGAGTGCTTCGACATCAGCCACCTCCAGGGCGACGACGTGGTGGCCTCCATGGTGGTCTTCGAGGACGGCCTGGCCCGCAAGAGCGAGTACCGGCGCTTCCAGATCAAGACGTTCGCCGGGCAGGACGACGTCCGGTCCATGCACGAGGTGATCACCCGCCGGTTCCGCCGCTACCTCCAGGAGAAGCAGCGCACCAGTGAGTGGGAGGAGCAGGAGGAGGGCGGTCCGGGCGGTCCGGCCGCCGCCCACGGGGAAGGCCAGGAGCACGCGGAGCACGAGGTCCGCGGTGAGCACGAGATCCACGGTGAGCACGGGGCCCATGGTCGGCACGGGGAAGAGTTCGGGGAATCCGGGGCGGACGGGGCGGACGGGTTCGGGGAAGCCGCCGGCGGGCCCATCGACCCGGACACCGGCCGCCCCCGCAGGTTCGCCTACCCGCCGCAGCTCGTCGTGGTCGACGGCGGCAAGCCGCAGGTCGCCGCCGCCGGCCGGGCGCTGGCCGAGCTCGGCATAGACGACGTCGCCGTCTGCGGGCTGGCCAAGCGCCTGGAGGAGGTCTGGCTGCCGGGCGAGGACGACCCGGTGATCCTGCCGCGCACCAGCGAGGGCCTGTACCTGCTCCAGCGGGTCCGCGACGAGGCGCACCGGTTCGCCATCGCCTACCAGCGCAGCAAGCGCTCGAAGTCGATGAAGGCCGGTGCCCTGGACGCGGTGCCGGGGCTCGGCGCCACCCGCAGGCAGGCCCTGCTCAAGCACTTCGGCTCGCTGAAACGACTGCGGTCGGCGACCGTGGCGGAGATCTGCGAGGTGCCGGGCATCGGGCGGCGCACGGCGGAGACCGTCGTCGCCACCCTGGCCGCCGCCGCACCGGCCGGGCCGGCCGTGAACACCGCGACCGGAGAGATCATCGAGGACAGTGACGGGCGGCCCGCCGGGCCCGCGGCAGACCCGTCCGACCACCGGGGGAAGAGCAGATGAGCGACCAGGAAGAACCCAGGACCGGGACACCGGACACCGCGCACACCACTCGCGCGCACACCGCCGGCAGCAGCACCACCGGCGGCAGCGACAACAGCAGCGCCGACGACAACGGCACCACCGACAACGGGACCGGCACCGACATGACCAGCGGCGCAACGGGGGAGACCGGCGCGGCCATCCCCGAACTCGTGATCATCTCCGGCATGTCCGGGGCCGGCCGCAGCACCGCGGCCAAGTGCCTGGAGGACCTCGGCTGGTTCGTGGTCGACAACCTGCCGCCCGCCCTCATCCCCACCATGGTCGACCTCGGCGCCCGCTCACAGGGCAACGTGGCGCGGATCGCCGTGGTGGTCGACGTCCGCGGCCGGCAGTTCTTCGACAACCTGCGCGAGTCGCTCGCCGACCTCGCCACCAAGGGCGTCAAGCGCCGGGTGATCTTCCTGGAGGCGTCCGGCGACGCGCTGGTGCGCCGCTTCGAGTCGGTGCGCCGCCCGCACCCCCTCCAGGGCTCCGGCCGGATCGTCGACGGCATCGCCGCCGAGCGCGACCTGCTGCGCGAGCTGCGCGGCGACGCCGACCTGGTGATCGACACCTCCAGCCTCAACGTGCACGAACTGCGCGCCAAGCTCGACGCCCAGTTCGCCGGCGAGGAGGAGCCGGAACTCCGGGCCACCGTCATGTCGTTCGGTTACAAGTACGGGCTCCCCGTCGACGCCGACCTGGTGGTGGACTGCCGCTTCCTGCCCAACCCGCACTGGGTGCCGGAGCTGCGGCCCTTCACCGGCCTGAACGACGAGGTCGCCACGTACGTGTTCAATCAGCCCGGCGCCAAGGAGTTCCTCGACCGGTACGCCGAGCTGCTGCACATCATCGCGGCGGGTTACCGGCGCGAGGGCAAGCGCTATGTGACCATCGCCGTCGGGTGTACCGGCGGCAAGCACCGCAGCGTGGCGATGTCGGAACGGCTCGCGGCGCGGCTGGCGGCGGACGGAGTGGAGACGGTGACCGTGCACAGGGACATGGGGCGCGAGTGATCATGACGGGTAGGCGGCGGCGCCGCGGCGGCAAGGACGCCGTCGCGGGCCGCCGGTCCGGGGTACCGCCGAAGGTGGTCGCCCTGGGCGGCGGCCACGGCCTGTCCGCCTCCCTGGCCGCGCTGCGCCGGATCACCGGCGACCTCACCGCGGTGGTGACGGTCGCCGACGACGGCGGCTCCAGCGGCCGGCTGCGCGCGGAGATGGGCGTGCTGCCCCCGGGCGACCTGCGCAAGGCGCTGGCCGCGCTGTGCGGGGACGACGAGTGGGGGCAGACCTGGTCGCGGGTGCTCCAGCACCGGTTCGTCAGCGGCGGCGACCTGCACGGCCACGCGGTGGGCAACCTGCTGATCGTCGCGCTGTGGGAGCAGCTCAAGGACGAGGTGGCCGCCCTGGAGTGGGTGGGGCGGCTGCTGGGCGCCCACGGCAGGGTGCTGCCGATGTCGGCGGTGCCGTTGGACCTGGAGGCGATCGTCCGCGGCCACGACCCGAAGCTGCCCGACACGGTGTCCACCGTTCGGGGACAGGCCACCGTCGCGTTGACGCCCGGCGAGGTGCAGGAGGTGCACCTGGTGCCCGCCGACCCGCCGGCGGTGCCCGAGGCGGTGCAGGCGGTGATGGACGCCGACTGGGTGGTGCTCGGCCCCGGTTCGTGGTTCTCCTCGGTCATCCCGCACCTGCTGGTACCGGAGTTGGCCGACGCGGTGGCCCAGACCCGGGCCCGCCGGGTGCTCACGCTCAACCTCGCGCCGCAGCCGGGAGAGACCGAGGGTTTTTCTCCGCAGCGTCACTTGGAGGTTTTGGGCCGACACGCCCCTAAACTCACCATCGACGTGGTTCTCGCCGACGAAGCCGCCGTACCCGACCGGGACAGCCTGGAACAGGCCGCCCAGAAGTTGGGCGCTACGGTCGAACTGGCCCGGGTCGCCGCCCCCGACGGGCCGCGGCACGACCCCGAGTCGTTGGCGGCCGCGTATGACCGGATTTTTCGTATGCGTGGAAGGATCGGCCCATGGCGATGACGGCAGCGGTGAAGGACGAGATCTCCCGGCTTCCCGTCACCCGGACCTGCTGCCGCAAGGCGGAGGTCTCGTCGATCCTGCGCTTCGCGGGCGGACTGCACCTGGTGAGCGGCCGGATCGTCATCGAGGCGGAGCTCGACACCGGGATCGCGGCGCGTCGGCTGCGCAAGGACATCCTGGAGATCTTCGGGCACGCCTCCGACCTGGTGGTGATGGCCCCGGGCGGGTTGCGCCGCGGCAGCCGCTACGTCGTCCGGGTGGTGGCCGGCGGTGACCAGCTCGCCCGGCAGACCGGCCTGGTCGACGGGCGCGGCCGCCCGATCCGCGGGCTGCCCCCGCAGGTGGTCTCCGGCGCGACCTGCGACGCGGAGGCGGCCTGGCGCGGCGCCTTCCTCGCGCACGGGTCGCTGACCGAGCCGGGCCGCTCCTCCTCCCTGGAGGTGACCTGCCCCGGGCCCGAGGCGGCCCTCGCCCTGGTCGGCGCCGCGCGCCGGTTGCAGATCCCGGCGAAGGCCCGCGAGGTGCGCAACGTGGACCGCGTCGTGGTGCGCGACGGCGACGCGATCGGCGCGCTGCTGACCCGGCTGGGCGCCCACGACTCGGTGCTCGCCTGGGAGGAGCGCCGGATGCGGCGCGAGGTGCGCGCGACCGCGAACCGGCTCGCCAACTTCGACGACGCGAACCTGCGCAGGTCCGCGCGGGCGGCGGTCGCCGCGGGGGCCCGGGTGCAGCGCGCCCTGGAGATCCTCGGGGAGGAGGTGCCCGAGCACCTCGCCGCGGCCGGGCGGCTGCGGATGGACCACAAGCAGGCGTCGCTGGAGGAACTGGGGTCGCTCGCCGAGCCGCCGCTGACCAAGGACGCGGTGGCCGGGCGGATCCGGCGGCTGCTCGCGATGGCCGACAAGCGCGCGTCCGACCTGGGCATGCCCGGCACCGAGGCGAACCTCACGGAGGAGATGGTCGGCTGACGCCGCCCCCGGCTGACGCCGGCCCCCGGCTGACGCCGGCCCCGGCGGGGTGGGGTCCCTGCGCGGAAGGCGGCCACCCCTCGGGGGTGCACGTTCTCCGCGTCCGCTCCCCGCGGCCCCGGAAGGTGAACGTTTCCCGCCGCAGCGCCCCGCGCCCGCGGTGGGGGTGCCGACACGGTAGGGTCGGGGGTGGTCGGGGACATCCCATATTTCGCAGCCGGAGAGGGACTCCGGCGACTGAGCGAGGAGATCGGTTCGTGACGATCCGGGTAGGCATCAACGGCTTTGGCCGCATCGGTCGTAACTTCTTCCGCGCCATCCTGGAACAGGGTGCGGACATCGAGATCGTGGCCGTCAACGACCTGGGTGACACCGCCACGACGGCGCACCTGCTGAAGTACGACACCATCCTCGGGCGCCTGAAGGCCGAGGTCACGCACACCGCCGACACGATCACCGTGGACGGCCACACCATCAAGGTGCTGGCCGAGCGCGACCCCGCCGCCATCAAGTGGGGCGAGCTGGGCGTGGACATCGTGATCGAGTCCACCGGCATCTTCACCAAGGCGGCCGACGCGGGCAAGCACCTGGCCGGCGGCGCCAAGAAGGTCATCATCTCCGCGCCCGCCACCGACGAGGACATCACCATCGTCATGGGCGTCAACCAGGACGCGTACGACGCGGCGTCGCACCACATCATCTCCAACGCCTCCTGCACCACGAACTGCGTGGCGCCGATGGCGAAGGTGCTGCTGGAGAACTTCGGCATCGTCAAGGGCCTGATGACGACGGTGCACGCGTACACCAACGACCAGCGCATCCTGGACTTCCCGCACAAGGACCTGCGCCGCGCCCGTGCCGCCGCGGAGAACATCATCCCGACCACCACGGGCGCCGCCAAGGCCACCGCGCTGGTCATCCCCGAGCTGGCCGGCAAGCTGGACGGCATGGCCATGCGGGTGCCGGTGCCCACCGGCTCCGTCACCGACCTGGTGGTGGACCTGGAGCGCGAGGTCACCAAGGACGAGGTGAACGCGGCCTTCCAGCAGGCCGCCGAGGGCCAGCTCAAGGGCCTGCTGGAGTACACCGAGGACCCGATCGTCTCCTCGGACATCGTCAACACCCCGGCGTCGTGCACCTTCGACTCGAAGCTGACCATGGTGCAGGGCGGCAGGACCGTCAAGGTCATCGGCTGGTACGACAACGAGTGGGGCTACTCCAACCGCCTGGTGGACCTCGCGGTCTTCGTCGGCGGCCAGCTCTGAGGCACGCCGGAACCGCGGCCGCGTAGCCGTTTCCGTCAGCCACCGCACCGCGATGCGAGCGACAGGGTCCGGACGAGCGCGATGACGCGCCGTCCGGGCCCTGTTCGCGTCGTGTCCGGTGCCGGACCTACTCACAGGAGACCCGACAGATGAAGACGATCGACGACCTGATCGCCGAGGGACAGGTCGAGGGCAAGCGGGTGTTCGTCCGCGCCGACCTCAACGTGCCGCTGGACGGCACCACCATCACCGACGACGGCCGTATCCGGGCCGCGGTGCCGACCGTCGCCAGGCTCGCCGAGGCCGGCGCCACGGTGATCGTCGCCTCGCACCTGGGGCGCCCCAAGGGCGCACCCGACCCGAAGTTCTCGCTCGCCCCGGTCCGCGACCGGCTGGCCGAACTCCTCGGCCGGCAGGTGTTCTTCGGCACCGACACGGTCGGCGACCAGACCCGGCAGGCGCTGGACGGCGCCGCCGCCGGCGACGTGGTGCTGCTGGAGAACCTGCGCTTCTTCCCCGGTGAGACCAGCAAGGACGACGCCGAGCGCGGCGCGTTCGCCGACCGGCTCGCCGCCCTCGCCGACACCTACGTGGGGGACGGCTTCGGCGCGGTGCACCGCAAGCACGCCTCGGTGTACGACCTGCCGGCCCGGCTGCCGCACGCCGCCGGCGGCCTGATCGCGACCGAGGTCGGGGTGCTGAGGAAGCTCACCGAGGAGGTCGCCCGCCCGTACGCGGTGGTGCTCGGCGGCTCGAAGGTGTCCGACAAGCTCGGCGTCATCGACCACCTGCTGGAGAAGGCCGACCGCATCCTGGTCGGCGGCGGCATGGTCTTCACCTTCCTCAAGGCCCAGGGCCACGAGATCGGCAGGAGCCTGTTGCAGGAGGACCAGATCCCGGTCGTCACCGAGTACCTGGAGCGGGCCAGGGCCAAGGGCGTGGAGTTCGTGCTGCCGGTCGACGTGGTCGGCGCCACCAGCTTCCCCGACCTGGAGACGAAGGCCCCCGCCGAGCCGGTCACCGCTCCGGTGGACGCCATCCCGACCGACCTGATCGGCCTGGACATCGGCCCGGAGTCGCGCAAGCTGTTCGCCGCGAAGCTCGCCGACACGGCGACCATCTTCTGGAACGGCCCGATGGGCGTCTTCGAGCACCCCGACTTCGCCGACGGCACCCGCGCCGTGGCGCAGGCGCTGGTGGACGCCCCCGCGTTCAGCGTGGTCGGCGGCGGCGACTCGGCCGCGGCCGTCCGCATCCTGGGATTCGACGAGAACGCTTTCGGCCACATCTCCACCGGCGGCGGCGCCAGCCTGGAGTACCTCGAAGGCAAGACCCTGCCCGGCCTTTCCGCTTTGGAGAACTGAACCCCGATGAGTGAGCAGAGCACCCGCACCCCGCTGATGGCGGGCAACTGGAAGATGAACCTCAACCACCTCGAGGCCATCGCGCACGTCCAGAAGCTCGCGTTCGGCCTCACCGACAAGGACCACGACGCGGTCGAGGTCGCCGTCCTGGTGCCCTTCACCGACCTGCGCTCCGTGCAGACCCTCGTCGACGGCGACCGGCTGCGGATCAAGTACGGCGCGCAGGACGTGTCCGCGCACGACCACGGTGCGTACACGGGCGAAATCTCCGGGCCGATGCTGTCCAAGCTGAAGTGCGAGTACGTCGCGATCGGCCACTCCGAGCGCCGCCAGTACCACGGCGAGGACGAGGAGGTCGTGAACGCCAAGGTGAAGGCCGCCTTCGCGCACGGCCTGACCCCGATCCTGTGCGTCGGCGAGGGCCTGGACGTCCGCAAGGCCGGCAACCAGGTCGGGCACACCCTCGCCCAGCTCGACGGCGCCCTCAAGGACGTCCCCGCGGAGCAGGCGGCGCGGATCGTCGTGGCCTACGAGCCGGTGTGGGCGATCGGCACCGGCGAGGTCGCCACCCCCGAGGACGCCCAGGAGGTCTGCGGGGCGATCCGCGGCCGGCTGGCGGAGCTGTACGACCAGGAGCTCGCCGACGGCGTCCGCATCCAGTACGGCGGCTCGGTCAAGGCGGGCAACGTGGCCGCGATCATGGCCCAGCCGGACGTGGACGGCGCCCTGGTGGGCGGCGCGGCGCTGGACCCGGAGGAGTTCGTCAGGATCGTGCGCTTCCGCGACCAGTGACGGACCGGTGAAGTCGGGGGTCGCGTGAAGTACCCTGTCGGGGCCGGAGTGGTGTGATCGCACCGCCTCCGGCCCCGCGCCGTAACCGTGTACTGCCGTCGTGTAGTCGAGAGAGTTGGTCCAGCCGTGGTCATCGGGTTCTCCATCGCCCTCATCATCTTCAGCATGCTGCTCCTGCTGCTCGTGCTCATGCACAAGGGGAAGGGCGGCGGCCTGTCGGACATGTTCGGCGGCGGCATGCAGTCGTCCGTCGGCGGTTCGTCGGTGGCCGAGCGCAACCTCGACCGGATCACCGTGGTGATCGGCCTGCTCTGGTTCGCGTGCATCGTCACCCTGGGCATCGTCATGAAGACGAGCAACTAGCGGGAGCCGCAAGGGCCCTGCCGGCCCACCCGCGCGGGTGACGCGCGCACCCCGTCCGACTACCGCCGGTTCACGGCGAATTGACGCCGCGTCGTGAAGACGACTTGTCCACGACTTATCATGGACGCGCGTCTTGGGATACCGTGCCCTTTCCCGCCAGGTGCGGGGGCGAACCGGTCTCCGTCGAATGGGCGACCTCGCAGCACCATCACGCAGGGAGTTACGACCGTGGCAAGTGGCAACGCGATCCGTGGCAGTCGGGTCGGAGCGGGGCCGATGGGAGAGGCCGAGCGCGGCGAGTCCGCGCCGCGCCTGCGCATCTCCTTCTGGTGCTCCAACGGACACGAGACCCAGCCGAGTTTCGCCAGCGACGCGCAGATCCCGGAGACCTGGGACTGCCCCCGCTGCGGCTTCCCGGCCGGGCAGGACGAGGAGAACCCGCCGGCGCCGCCGCGCACCGAGCCGTACAAGACCCACCTCGCGTACGTACGCGAACGCCGGTCGGCCGCCGACGGCGAGGCGATCCTCGCCGAGGCGCTGGCGAAGCTGCGCGGCGAGATCTAGGGCCTGTCCGGCGGATCCTGCCGGTCGAGCTCGCGGCGTCCGGCACCGCACCTCCCTGCGTTGTCGAATCATCCATGTACGACCCGGTACGAGGATGTTTCTCCGCCTTGCGATGTACGGCACCGGACGCCGCGAGCTCGACCGGCACGATCCGCCGGACAGGCCCTAGGGCCTTTCGTCCGGTTCTCCGTGGGTGGAGCAGCGGGGTCCGGGGCGCGGCCGCGGTCCCGGCCGCCGTCGGCCCCCGGCCGTCGGGCCGGCTCAGCCTCCTGAGCCGGCCCGACGGCCGGGGGCCTTCCTGCCGGTGCCGGTCCCGGCGATGTGCGCGGTCAGCGCGATGGACGCGGTCGCCCGTTCGTAGGTGAGCTGCGCGACGCGGGCGTAGAGGCAGTCCACGATCAGCAGCACGGAGTGGCGGGTGCCGAAGTTGCCCCGCCGGAAGCTGGTCTCGCCGGAGAACGACGTCAGGTGGACGTCCGCGGCCCGTGCGACGGGCGAGCGCGGGTCGCCCGTGACGGCGACGGTCGCCGCGCCCCGGTCCGCGGCCGTCCGCAGGGGCTCCAGGACCTCGCGGGTGCCGCCCGAGTGCGAGACGGCCACCACGGCGTCCGAGGGCGTCAGCAGGGCCGCCGAGGTCTCCGCGGCGTGCACCTCGGTCCAGGCGTGGGCGGCGCAGCCGATGCCGAACAGCCGGGCCTGCGTCTCGTGGGCCACGATGCCGGAGCCGCCGACCCCGTAGACGTCGATCCTGCGGGCCCGCGCGAGGGCCTGGGCGGCGCGTTCCAGCGCCTCCCGGTCCAACTGCTCCGCGGTGTGCCGCAGGGCCCGCAGGTCGGCCTCCGCGACCACGCCGATTACCTGCTCCAGATCGTCGTCCGGCCCGATCCGGGGACCCAGCGCGGCACTTCGCGGCTCGGCCTCGGCGCGCCCCTGCTCCTGCGCCAGCTCGATCAGGAGCTGCTGGTAGGACTCCAGGCCCAGCGCACGGCAGAACCGGGTCACCGTCGCCTGCGAGGTGCCGGTGCGGCGCCCGAGTTCCGCCGCGGAGCCGTGCGTGGCGGCGACCGGGTCGGCGAGCACCCCCTCGCCGACCTTGCGCAGCGACCCGGACATCCGGGGAAGTTCGGTGCGGATCAGTGCGGTGATCATGACGACCCGTCCCGTCGGGGTTGTGCGCCGGTGAATCCGTCAACCACGATGCGTGGTGATGACGGAAACCTACAACCACCCGGCGGCCGACGGCAGGGGTGCCGGCACGGCCGGTACGGTCCGGCCGCCCCTGGTCGTGGGGATCGACGCGGGCGGCACGCGCAGCCGGGCCTGCCTGGCGGTGGGCGTGCCCGGCGGGCCGGTACTCGGGCGGGGTTGCGGCGGCCCCGGCAACGCGCTGAGCGTCGGGCGGGCCGACCTGACCCGCCACCTCGCGGCCGCCGTCGGCGAGGCCCTGGCCGGGGCACTGCCGGCCGACCCGGAGGCACGGGGCCGGATCGGCGCGGCCTTCGGCGGGTTCGCGGGCGCCGCGCCGGGCGCCGGGCCGGAGCGCGGGGAGGACCTGGCCGTGTCCTGCCTGCGGGACGCGCTGGCCGAGCACGGGGTCACCGGGGTGCCGGTCGGTGTCGGGGGTGACGCCGACGTCGCACTCGCCGCGGCGCCCGGCGCCCCCCGCGACGGGCTGGTCCTGATCGCGGGCACCGGCGCGATCGCCGCGCGGCTGGCCGGGGGCCGCCGCGCCGCGGTGTCCGACGGGCACGGCTGGCTGCTCGGGGACGAGGGCAGCGGGTTCTGGCTGGGCAACCACGGGACGCGGGCGGCGCTGGAGGCGCTGGACGGCCGCGGCCCGTGGACGGCGCTGGTGCCGCGGGTGGTGGCCCACTTCCTGGGCGCTGGTGCGGGCACGGGTGCGGGCGCAGGGGTGGGCGCGGACGCCGCTGTGGGTTCCGGGGGAGAGGGCGTCGGGACCGAGGGCCCGGTGGGCGCCGAGGCACTGCGGCGGGCCCTGGAGGTCGGGCCGTCCAGCGACCCGGTGGCGCGCCACCTGCTCGGCGAGCTCGTCGTCACGCGGGCGTACGCGCAGGCACCGGCCCGGCTGGGCGCGCTCAGCCCGGCCGTGGCCGAGGAGGCGGAACGCGGCGACCAGGTCGCGCGGCGCCTGCTGGACACGGCGGCCGGACTGCTCGCGGCGACCGTGCGCTCGCTGGGACCGCGGCCGGGGGAGCCGCTGGTGGTCACCGGCGGCCTGCTGGCGCCCGGCGGACCGCTGCTGGCGCGGGTGACCGAGCGGCTGGCGGACCGCGGGCTGCGGATCTTCCCGGTGGCCGACGGCTCCACCGGGGCGGCCGCGCTCGCCTGCGACCTGCTCCGGGGGACGCCGGCCGGCACCTGAGCGGCACTTACCGGCTCCGGCCCGGCCCCAGCCCCAGCCCCGGCCTCGGCCTCGGCACCGGCCCCAGCCCGGCCTGTGCCAGTCGGCAGGGGACGGCGATCGGTGGCCCGGTCCGGCGCCGGCCCGAGCCCCGTCCCGGCACCGGTCCGCGGCGGCGGGTCCGGCACCCGGGTGCCTTGACGGGCGGAGCTGGTTCAATGTTTCATCGAAGCGTCGGACGGTTGGTTCGATCAACCCGAACCGTCCGGCGGCAGGACTTCCGCAGCAGGACTTCCGCAAAGGGGACCCGGGCATGGCCGAGGGACAGATCAGCGCCGCGACGTTCGCCGACGAGGGACGCGCCGCGGTGGAGCGGGCGATCGCCGCGAACAAGGAGTCCGTGGCGGCCGCCGGCCGGCTGCTCGCCGACAGCGTGGCCGCCGACGGCGTGGTCCACGGCTTCGGCACCGGTCACTCGCAGGCCACGGTGCTGGAACTCGTCGGCCGGGCCGGCGGCCTGATCCCCACCAACCGGATCGGGCTCACCGACCTGGTGCTGCGCGGCGGCGAGGACCGCTCGGTGCTCGCCGACCCGCTGCTGGAGCGTTCCCCCGGCCTGGCCCGGCGGCTGTACGACCTGGCCACGCCGCGCCCGCAGGACGTGTTCGTGATCGTCTCCAACTCCGGCGTGAACAACTCGATCGTGGACATGGCGCTGCACGTCAAGGAGGCCGGCCACCCGTTGATCGCGCTCACCTCGCTCGCCCACACCCGCGCGGTGCCCGCCCTGCACGCCAGCGGCAAGCGGCTGGCCGACCTCGCGGACGCCGTGCTCGACAACTGCGCCCCGGCCGGCGACGCGCTGCTGCCGCTGCCGGACGGCGGCGCCCTGTGCGGGGTGTCCACGATCACCTCGGCGCTGCTGGTGCAGATGGTCGTCGCCGAGGCCGTCGGGCTGCTGGCCGCCGAGGGCCGCGACGCCCCGGTCTACGTCTCCGCGAACCTCCCCGGCGGCCACGAGCGCAACGCGGTGCTGGAGGAGCGCTACGCGGGCCGCATCCACCGCGGCGGCTTCTGACCCGCCGTCCGCCACCCGGGGCGCCGACCTGCCGTCCGCCACCCGGGGTGCCGCCCCGGTGCCGTCACGGCCGGTGCGCGGCACACCCGGGTGCCGGATCTCGTTCCGCCACGTCATCAATTAGTTTGGGTGTCGCAGCGAGGACGAGGAGAAGTGGACTGATGTCCGAAACGAACGCGCAGGGCACCCCCCGGCTCGACCGCCGCCCCGAGTGGCAGGCGCTCGCCAAGCACGGCGGGGAACTGTCCGGCACCCATCTGCGGGACCTGTTCGACCGCGACCCCGACCGGGGGAGCCGCTACACCCTCCAGGTCGGCGACCTCCACCTGGACTACTCCAAGCAGCTCGTCACCGACGAGACCCTCCGGCTGCTGCGCGAACTCGCCGCGGCGACCGGGGTGTTCGAGCTGCGCGACGCCATGTTCGCCGGCGAGCGGATCAACGTCACCGAGAACCGCGCGGTGCTGCACACGGCCCTGCGCGCCCCGCAGTCCGCGACGATCGCCGTCGACGGGCAGAACGTGGTGCCGGCCGTGCACGCCGTGCTCTACAAGATGACGGTCTTCGCCGACCGGGTGCGCTCGGGCGAGTGGACCGGCCACACCGGCAAGCGGATCAGGAACGTCGTCAACATCGGCATCGGCGGCTCCGACCTCGGCCCCGCGATGGCCTACGAGGCGCTGCGCTCCTACACCGACCGCGGCCTGACGGTCCGTTTCGTCTCCAACGTGGACGGCGCCGACCTGCACGAGGCCGTGCGCGACCTGGACCCGGCGGAGACGCTGTTCGTCATCGCCTCCAAGACCTTCACCACCATCGAGACCATCACCAACGCGACCTCCGCCAAGCAGTGGCTGCTCGGCGGGCTCGGTGCGGGCGACGAGGCGGTCGCCAAGCACTTCGTGGCGCTGTCCACGAACGCGGAGAAGGTCGCGGAGTTCGGCATCGACACGCAGAACATGTTCGAGTTCTGGGACTGGGTCGGCGGCCGCTACTCCTTCGACTCGGCGATCGGCCTGTCGCTGATGATCGCCATCGGCGCCGAGGCGTTCCGGAGCATGCTGGCCGGCTTCCACCTGGTCGACGAGCACTTCAGGACCGCGCCCCCCGAGCATAACGTACCGCTGCTGCTGGGCCTGCTCGGCGTCTGGTACGGCGGCTTCCACGACGCCCAGTCGCACGCGGTGCTGCCCTACAGCCACTACCTCAGCCGGTTCACCGCCTACCTCCAGCAGCTCGACATGGAGTCCAACGGCAAGTCCGTGGACCGCGACGGCAAGCCGGTGGACTGGCAGACCGGTCCGGTGGTGTGGGGCACCCCCGGCACCAACGGCCAGCACGCGTACTACCAGTTGCTGCACCAGGGCACGAAGCTGATCCCCGCCGACTTCATCGGGTTCGCCCGGCCGCTGCCCGAACTCGGCCCGCTCGCCGGGCAGCACGACCTGCTGATGGCGAACTTCTTCGCCCAGACGCAGGCGCTGGCGTTCGGCAAGACCCCCGACGAGGTCCGCGCGGAGGGGGTGCCGGAGGAACTGGTGCCGCACAAGACGTTCCGCGGCAACCACCCCACCAGCACCATCCTGGCCACCGAGCTGACCCCGTCGGTGCTCGGCCAGCTCATCGCGCTCTACGAGCACAAGGTGTTCGTCCAGGGCGCGATCTGGAACATCGACTCCTTCGACCAGTGGGGCGTCGAGCTCGGCAAGGTGCTGGCGAAGCGGGTCGAGCCCGCGCTCACCGAGGGCGCCGACGTGCCCGGGCTGGACCCGTCCACGAAGGCGCTCGTGGCGAAGTACCGCGAGCTGCGCGGCCGCTGACCCTCCCGGCGGATCCGCCGGGCGCCCGGGAGGCGCCGTGCCGTGCCGCCGTCCTCCGCTACGAGGAGGCCGCCGGGTACAGCTCCGCGGGGATCTTCGCGGCCGCCGCGCGGTCCAGCAGCCACAGCGTGCGGGCCCGGCCGTAGGCACCCGAGGCGGGCGCCTGCACCTCGCCCGGCGCGGACAGCGCGAGCGCCACCGCGCCCGCCTTGTCCTCGCCCGCGGCCAGCAGCCACACCTCCCGCGCCGAGCGGATCGCCGGGAAGGTCAGCGAGATCCGGGTCGGCGGGGGCTTGGGCGAGCCGTGCACACCGATGACGGTGCGGACGTCCTCCCGGGTGCCGGGGTGCTCCGGGAAGAGCGAGGCCACATGGGTGTCGGGGCCGACGCCCAGCATGAGGACGTCGAAGGACGGCACCCGGGTGTGGTCCTCCGGGCCGGCCGCGGCCGCCAGCTCCGCCGCGTAGGCCGCCGCGGCGGCCTCCACGTCGGACTCGTAGCCGCCGTCGGACGGCGCCATCGGGTGCACCCGGGCCGGGTCGAGCGGCACCGCGTCCAGCAGCGCCTCCCGGGCCTGCGTGTAGTTGCGCTCCGGGTCCCCCTCGGGGAGGAACCGCTCGTCGCCCCACCACAGGTCCAGCCGCGCCCAGTCCACGGCGTCGCGCGCCGGGGACTCGGCGAGCGCGGCCAGCAGCCCGTTCCCGTTCCGCCCGCCGGTGAGCACCACGGAGGCGGAACCGCGGGCGGCCTGGGCGTCCACGATCTTCGTGATCAGCCTGGCCGCCGCGGCCCGCGCCATCAGCTCCTTGTCCCGGTGGACGACCACCTGCGGCGTGCTCACTTCTCCGTCGCCGCCTTGCCGGACCCGGACGCGGCCTTCTTCGCCGGGGCGGACTTCGCCGTCCCCGCGGGCTTCGCCCCGGAACTGGCGCCGGTGGACCCGGACGCCTCGGCGGAGTCGCTGCCGGAGCCGCCCGAGCTGAGCAGGTGCCGCAGCCCGAACTTCACCGTGGCGCGGTATATGTCGTCCGGGTCGAGCCTGCGCAGCTCCTCGGCGATCAGCTCCGAGGTCTCCCGCCGCTTGAGCGCCACGTGGCGGTCCGGCTGCCCGGGCACCGCCAGCTCGGCCAGCCCGCCCTCGGGCCGGTCCAGGCAGATGTCCCCGTCGGAGGTGACCAGCCGCACCGCGGTCAGTCCGGGACCGCCGGTGACCTTGCGCTCCACCGGCACACCGAGCCGGTCCGCCAGCCACAGGGCCAGCAGCTCCGCGCTCGGGTTGTACGCCTCGCCCTCCACCGCGGCACTCTCGATCTTGCCGTGCTTCTGGTCCAGGGCGGCGGCCAGCATCGAACGCCACGGGGTGATCCGGGTCCAGGCCAGGTCGGTGTCGCCGGGCACGTACGTCTTCGCCCGCAGTGCCAGCGAACCGACCGGGTCCTCGGCCGCGGCCGAGTCGGTGATCCGGCGCGCCGCCAGCCGGCCCAGCGGGTCCTCGGCGGCGTCCTCCGGGGCCTTGTCCGGCCACCAGCACACCGCCGGGGCGTCCGGCAGCAGCAGCGGCAGGACCACCGACTCGGCGTGGTGGGCCAGCTCGCCGTGCATGCGCAGGACCACGGTCTCGCCGGTGCCCGCCTCGTCGCCGACCACGACCTCCGCGTCCAGCCGGGCCAGCGCCCGGTCCCGCGGCGAGCGGCCCGGACGCTTGATGACCACCAGTATCCGGGAGGGGTGCTCCTTGGACGCCTCGTGCGCGGCCTTCAACGCGTCGTAGGCGCTGCCCTCGTCGGTGACGATGACCAGGGTCAGCACCATGCCGACCGCCGGGGTCCCGATCGCCCGCCGCGCCTGGATCAGCCCGGCGTTGATCTTCGAGGACGTGGTGTCCGTCAGATCGATTCTCATGGCCTGCGCCAGCTCCTGCCGTCTTGTGCGAGCATCTCGTCCGCCTCGGTCGGGCCCCAGGTGCCGGACGCGTACTGCGCCGGCTTCCCGTGCTTGTCCCAGTACTGCTCGATGGGGTCGAGGATGGTCCAGGACAGCTCGACTTCCTGGTGCCGCGGGAAGAGGTTCGCGTCACCGAGCAGTACGTCCAGGATGAGCCGTTCGTACGCCTCGGGGCTGGACTCGGTGAAGGACTCGCCGTAGGCGAAGTCCATCGTGACGTCCCGCACCTCGGTGGAGGTGCCCGGCACCTTCGAACCGAACCGCACGGTCACGCCCTCGTCCGGTTGCACCCGGATGACCAGCGCGTTCTCGCCCAGCTCCTCGGTGGCGCCGGACTCGAACGGCAGGTACGGGGCCCGCTTGAAGACCACCGCGATCTCGGTGACGCGGCGGCCGAGCCGCTTGCCGGTGCGCAGGTAGAACGGCACGCCCGCCCAGCGGCGGTTGTTGATCTCCAGCTTGACCGCGGCGTAGGTGTCGGTCTTGGAGCGGGGGTCGATGCCGTCCTCCTCCAGGTACCCGAGCACCTCCTCGCCACCCTGCCAGGCGTGCGCGTACTGGCCGCGCACGGTGTACCGGCCGAGGTCGTCCGGGAGCACGACCGCGCCGAGCACCTTCAGCTTCTCCGCGGTGAGCGCCTTGGGGTGGAAGGAGCCGGGCTCCTCCATCGCGGTCAGCGCCAGTAGCTGGAGCAGGTGGTTCTGGATGACGTCGCGCGCGGCGCCGATGCCGTCGTAGTACCCGGCGCGGCCGCCGATCCCGATGTCCTCGGCCATGGTGATCTGCACGTGGTCGACGTACGACCGGTTCCAGATCGGCTCGTACATCGTGTTGGCGAAGCGCAGCGCCAGGATGTTCTGGACGGTCTCCTTGCCCAGGTAGTGGTCGATCCGGAAGACCTCGTTGGGCGGGAAGACGTCGTGCACGATCTGGTTGAGCTGCTGGGCGCTGGCCAGGTCGTGGCCGAACGGCTTCTCGATGACGGCGCGCCGCCACGAGTCGCCGCTGCCCTGCGACAGGCCGTGCTTCTTCAGTTGCTGCACCACGTTCGGGAAGAACTTCGGCGGCACGGACAGGTAGAAGGCGAAGTTGCCGCCGGTACCGCGCGCCTTGTCCAGGTCCTCGATGGTCGACTTCAGCTGCTCGAACGCCTTGTCGTCGTCGAAGTCGCCCTGGACGAACCGGCAGCCCTCGGCCAGTTGCTGCCAGACCTCCTCGCGGAAGGGGGTGCGGGCGTGCTCCTTGACGGCGTCGTGCACCTCCTGGGCGAAGTCCTCGTTCTCCCACTGGCGGCGGGCGAAGCCGACCAGCGCGAAGCCCGGCGGCAGCAGGCCGCGGTTGGCCAGGTCGTACACCGCCGGCATCAGCTTCTTGCGGGAGAGGTCGCCGGTGACCCCGAAGATCACCAGGCCGGACGGGCCCGCGATGCGCGGCAGCCGCCGGTCCAGCGGGTCGCGCAGCGGGTTGCCGGCCGTCTGCGTCTGGTCGTCGGATGCCACCTCACGCCTCCGAGGGGGCGAGCCGCTCGAGTTCGGCCTTGGTGGAGTCCAGCAGTTCGTTCCAGGACGCCTCGAACTTGCTCACGCCCTCGTCCTCCAGCACCCGCACCACGTCGTCGTACGACACGCCGACGCCGGCCAGCGCGTCGATGTCCGCCTGCGCCTGCGCGTAACCGGACCGGATGGTGTCGCCGGTGACCTCGCCGTGGTCCCCGGTCGCCTGGAGGGTGGCCTCGGGCATGGTGTTCACCGTGTTCGGCGCGACCAGCTCCGTGACGTACAGGGTGTCGGGGTAGGCCGGGTCCTTCACGCCGGTGGAGGCCCACAGCGGCCGCTGCTTGTTGGCACCGGCCCGCTCCAGCGCCGTCCAGCGGTCGGAGCCGAAGACCTCTTCGTACGCCTGGTAGGCCAGCCGGGCGTTGGCCACCGCGGCCTTGCCCTTCAGGGCCTTGGCCTGGTCGGAGCCGATCTTCTCCAGCCGCTTGTCGATCTCGGTGTCCACGCGGGAGACGAAGAACGACGCGACCGAGTGGATCTCGGACAGGTCCAGGCCCGCCGCCTTCGCCTTCTCCAGGCCGGACAGGTACGCGTCCATCACCGCGCGGTACCGCTCCAGCGAGAAGATCAGCGTGACGTTGACGCTGATGCCCTTGCCGATCACCTCGGTGATCGCGGGCAGGCCGGCCTCGGTCGCCGGGATCTTGATCAGCGTGTTCGGGCGGTCCACCAGCCAGGCCAGTTGCTTGGCCTCGGCGACCGTCGCCACCGTCTCGTGCGCCAGCCGCGGGTCCACCTCGATGGAGACCCGGCCGTCCTGGTGGTCGCTCGCCTCGTAGACCGGGCGCAGGATGTCGGCCGCGTCGCGGACGTCCGCGGTGGTGATCATCCGCAGCGCCTCCTCGACCGTCAGCCGGCGCGCCGCGAGGTCCTTGAGCTGACCTTCGTATCCATCGCCCTCGGAGATGGCCTTCTGGAAGATCGACGGGTTGGTGGTCACGCCCACCACGTGCTGCTGGTCGATGAGTTCGGCCAGGTTGCCGGACGTGATGCGCTTGCGCGACAGGTCGTCCAACCAGATCGCGACGCCTTCGTCGGAGAGGCGCTTGAGTGCGTCTGTCATGGGATCTGCATCTCCTGAAATGTCGTGTACCAGCGTCAGCGGTCTGCGGCGGCCAGAGATTCCCGGGCCGCGGCGGCCACGGCCTCGGCGGTGAAACCGAACTCGCGGAAGAGCAGCTTGCCGTCGGCCGAGGCACCGTAGTGCTCGATGCTGACGATCCGGCCGGCGTCCCCGACGTACCGGTACCAGGTGAGGGCGATGCCGGCCTCGACCGCGACCCGCGCCTTCACCGTGGACGGCAGCACGCTCTCGCGGTAGGCCTCGTCCTGCTCCTCGAACCACTCCACGCACGGCATCGAGACCACCCGGGTCGGGATGCCGGCCGCCTGGAGCTCCTCGCGCGCGCCCACGGCGAGCTGCACCTCGGAACCGGTGCCGATGAGGACGACCTGCGCCGGGCCGCCCTCGGCCTCGAACAGCACGTAACCGCCGCGGGCGGCCTCCTCGTGGACCGGGTAGGTCGGCACGCCCTGCCGGGTCAGCGCCAGGCCGTGCGGGGCGCCCTTGCCGATCTCCTTCGTCCAGCGCTTCTGGATCTCGCGCCAGGCGATCGCCGTCTCGTTGGCATCGGCGGGGCGCACCACGTTCAGCCCCGGGATGGCGCGCAGCGAGGCCAGGTGCTCGATCGGCTGGTGGGTCGGGCCGTCCTCGCCGACGCCGATCGAGTCGTGCGTCCACACGTACGTCACCGGCAGGTGCATCAGCGCGGACAGCCGGACCGCGTTGCGCATGTAGTCGGAGAACACCAGGAAGGTGCCGCCGTAGACCCGGGTGTTGCCGTGCAGGGTGATGCCGTTCATCTCCGCGGCCATGGAGTGCTCGCGGATGCCGAAGTGCACGGTCCGGCCGTACGGGTCGGCGCCGGGCAGCGGGTTGCCGGCCGGGAGGAACGACGAGTTCTTGTCGATCGTGGTGTTGTTCGACCCGGCGAGGTCCGCGGAGCCGCCCCACAGCTCGGGGATGACCTCGCCCAGCGCCTCCAGGACCTTGCCGGAGGCCGCGCGGGTGGCCAGCGAGGCGCCGACCTCGAACTGCGGCAGCCGCTCCTGCCAGCCCTCCGGCAGCTCGGCCGCCTCCACACGGTCGAACAGCTCGGCGTGCTGCGGGTTCGCGGTGCGCCAGGCGGCGAAGGACTTCTCCCACCGCGCCCGGGCGTCCCGGCCGCGGTCGCCGACGGCGCGGGTGTGCGTGATGACGGCGTCGGACACCTCGAAGTGCCGCTCGGGGTCGAAGCCGAGCACCTCCTTGGTGGCGCGCACCTCGTCCTCACCGAGGGCCGAGCCGTGCGCGGCGCCGGTGTTCTGCTTGTTCGGCGCGGGCCAGCCGATGATCGAGCGGACCGCGACGAACGACGGCCGCTCGGTCTCGGCCCTGGCCGCCAGCAGCGCGGCGTGCAGCGCGTGCACGTCGAGGTCGCCGTTCTCCTTCGGGGCGACGCGCTGGACGTGCCAGCCGTACGCCTCGTACCGCTTGACGGTGTCCTCGGAGACGGCGGTCTCGGTGTCGCCCTCGATGGAGATGTGGTTGTCGTCCCACAGCAGCACCAGGTTGCCGAGCTTCTGGTGGCCGGCCATCGAGGACGCCTCGGCGGAGATGCCCTCCTGGAGGCAGCCGTCGCCGGCGATCGCCCAGACGGTGTGGTCGAAGGGGGAGGTGCCGGGCGCCGCGTCCGGGTCGAAGAGGCCGCGTTCGTACCGCGCGGCCATGGCCATGCCCACCGCGTTGGCCACGCCCTGGCCGAGCGGGCCGGTGGTGGTCTCCACACCGCGGGTGTGGCCGTACTCCGGGTGGCCGGGGGTCTTGGAGCCCCAGGTGCGCAGAGCCTCCAGGTCGGCCAGCTCCAGGCCGTAACCGGCGAGGTAGAGCTGCGTGTAGAGGGTCATGCTGGAGTGGCCGGCGGACAGCACGAAGCGGTCGCGGCCGGTCCAGTCCGCGTTCGCCGGGTCGTGCCGCATGATCTTCTGGAACAGCAGGTAGGCCGCTGGAGCCAGGCTCATGGCCGTGCCCGGATGGCCGTTGCCGACCTTCTGCACGGCATCCATGGCGAGAACTCGGGCGGTGTCCACGGCCCGCTCGTCCAGATCGGTCCACTCGAGGTCTGTGGTCGTCGGCTGCTTGCTCACCCTGGGTCAGGGCTCCTCTCCACATAAGTTGAAAAGCGCCGGTGACTGGTGCCTATCCGACGTTGCCGAGCCTACCGCCGCAGCCGCACGAGCCTTCGACCACGCTGCTGCTTCTGTGGACAACCGCGTACCCCCCGGACGCGCGAGGACACGCCCCGCCCGCGGGCACCCCGGCGGAAAGCCGGGTGTTCCCTACGTCTAGAGTGGCGTGGTACGCGCAGGGACCGTGGTCCGCCGCCGCATCGCGGAGGGCAGGCAGCCGGGCCCTGCTGGTCTCATCTCTCGTGGGGTGTTCGTGACAGCCGTCGAATCCCGACCCGCCGGGGTCATCGGGACGGGCTCGGGACAGACGAACTCCGGGCACCGGCCGCCGCGCGCCCGGGTCATGGCGTTCGTGGAGCTGACCAAGCCGCGCATCATCGAACTGCTGCTCATCACGACCGTTCCGGTGATGTTCCTCGCGGCCGGCGGCGTGCCCAGCCTGTGGCGGGTGGTGGCGACCGTGGTCGGCGGCTACCTGTCCGCCGGCGGCGCCAACGCGCTGAACATGTACATCGACCGCGACATCGACGCGTTGATGCACCGCACCGAGCAGCGCCCGCTGGTCACCGGGATGGTCTCGCCGCGCGAGGGCCTGGTCTTCGGCATCGTCCTGTCGGTGGTGTCCACGGCGTGGTTCGCGCTGCTGGTCAACCCGCTGTCGGCGGCGCTGTCGCTCGCCGCGATCCTGTACTACGTCTTCGTCTACACGCTGTGGCTCAAGCGGCGCACCGCGCAGAACATCGTGTGGGGCGGCGTCGCGGGCTGCCTCCAGGTGTTCATCGGCTGGTCGGCCGTGCGCGACGAGCTCGGCTGGGCGCCCTTCGTGCTCTTCCTCGTCCTCTTCTTCTGGACGCCGCCGCACTACTGGCCGCTGTCGATGAAGGTCAAGGACGACTACGCCCGGGTCGGCGTGCCCATGCTGCCGGTGGTCGCGGGCAACCAGGTCGTCGCCCGGCAGATCGTCCTCTACAGCTGGGTCATGGTGCTCACCTCGCTCACCCTGTGGTGGCCGCTCGGCGACACCTCCTGGTTCTACCCGGTGGTCGCGGGCCTGCTCGGCGCGTTCTGGCTGAAGGAGGCGCACGGACTGCACGCCCGCGCCAAGGCCGGCGTCATGGGGGCGAAGCTCAAGGAGATGCGGCTGTTCCACTGGTCCATCACCTACGCCACGCTGCTGTTCGTGGCCGTGGCGATCGACCCCTTCCTGCACTGACCGGCCGCCGCGCCCGTCCGCCGGCCGCCGGCCGCACCTTCCGGAACCCGCGCGGACCCGTTCCCGGATCGTGCGCGGATCGGTTCCGTCCGCCGTGAACCGGTCGTGCCGGCCCACACCGGGACAATCGGCGCGGGCCGATCGGCGAACCCGGCGGGACTGTTGCTTTGGGCGTCGGCAGCCTCCAAGATGTGCTGGTCCCGTCGACCAGTCCATCGGGAGGTACGTGTGAGAAGTCCGCGCATGCTGCGTGGCACGCTCGTGGCGGTGCTCGGTGCGGTGGCGACCCTGGTGGCCGCGGGAACGGCTTCCGCCGATATGACAACGTTGTCCAACAATCAGACAACGTTGTCATCCTCCGCCGCGGGTCCGGCGCTCGTGTCCGACCCGGCGAGCTACGTGGACCCGCTCGTCGGCACCGGCCGGGGCGGCTCCACCGTCGGTGAGATCAACGACTTCCCCGGCCCGTCCACACCGTTCGGGATGATGCAGTTCTCCCCGGACACCTCGGGCTCCTACGCCGGCTACCAGTACCACGACGACCAGATCCGCGGATTCAGCCTCGACCACGCCTCCGTCGGCTGCCGCGCCTTCGGCGACGTGCCGATCCTGCCGGTGACCGGCGACGTCGGCGCCACCCCCTGGAACCTCACCGAGCACTTCACGCACACCGGAGAGAAGGCCGAGCCCGGCTACTACGCGGTCACCCTCGACGCGTCGGGCGTGCGGGCCGAGTTGACCGCGTCCACCCGCACCGGCCTGGCCGCCTTCACCTTCCCCGAGGGCTCCGCCGCGGCGCAACTGCTGGTCAAGGCCGGCGGCAGCCTCGACGGCGACAAGGACGCCGACGTGCGGGTCGTCGGAGACCGCGAGGTCACCGGCTCGGCGACCACCGGCGACTTCTGCGGCAAGGGCAACCAGTACACGGTCTACTACGCGATCACCTTCGACCAGCCCTTCACCGCGCACGGCACCTGGGACGGCAGGTCGGTGACCGCGGGAGGCGACTCCGCCAGCGCCGCCGGGGCGGGCGCCTACCTCACCTTCGGCGACGGCGGCAGCCGTACCGTGCGGGCCAAGGTCTCGATGTCCTACGTGTCCGTGGCCGGGGCGCAGGCCAACATGGCCGCCGAGGTGCCCGGCTGGGACCTCGACGCGCTGCACCGGCAGACCCGTGACGCGTGGACGCGGACGCTGGGCAAGGTACGCGTCGCGGGCAGGGACACCGACGAGCTGAAGACGTTCTACACCGCGCTCTACCACTCGTTGATGCACCCGAACACCTTCAACGACGCCGACGGGCGGTACATCGGCTTCGACGGCAAGGTGCGCACCCTGGCCGGGGGACACGCGCAGTACACGAACTTCTCCGACTGGGACACCTACCGCTCGCTCGCGCCCCTCCAGGCGATGCTCTTCCCCCAGCAGGCCAGCGACATGGCCCAGTCCCTGGTCAACGACGCCGAACAGGGCGGCTGGTGGCCGCGCTGGCCGCTGGCCAACGCGTACACCGGCCAGATGACTGGCGACAACTCGGTGCCGCTCATCGCCAACCTGTACGCGTACGGCGCGCGCGACTTCGACCTCAAGACGGCGCTGAAGTACCTGGTCAAGGGCGCGACCACGGTGGACGCCACCGCGGGTGCCTACCAGGAGCGGCCCGGCGTCCAGGAGTACGTCGAGCGCGGCTACGCGCCCGAGGACGACGCCGCCAAGGGCGACCACGGGCACGTCGGCGCCTCGGAGACCCTGGAGTGGGCCGTCGACGACTTCTCGATCGCGCAACTCGCCGGCGCCGCCGGCCAGGACGCGGTGGCGGGCACCTTCAGCCGGCGCGGACAGAACTGGCAGAACATCCTCGACCCCGCCAGCGGCTACCTCGAACCGCGCGGCGAGGACGGCCGGTTCCCCGACGCGACCGGCTTCCAGACGCCCGGCGACGGCCAGTTCGGCCAGGAGGGCTACGACGAGGGCAACGCCGCGCAGTACAACTGGCTGGTGCCGCAGGACATGGCGGGCCTGATCACCTCGATGGGCGGGCCGGGTGCGGCCGCCCAGCGCCTCGACACGTTCTTCTCGCAGCTCAACGCGGGCCCGAACGCCCCCTACATGTGGGCCGGCAACGAGATCGACTTCGGTGTGCCGTGGGTCTACAACCAGGTCGGCCAGCCGTGGAAGACGCAGCGGACGGTCCGCGAGATCGCCACCACCCTCTTCAGTCCCACCCCCGACGGCGAGCCCGGCAACGACGACCTGGGGGCGCAGTCCTCCTGGTACGTGTGGGCCGCGCTCGGCATGTACCCCGCGACTCCGGGCACGGCCGACCTCACCCTGAACAGCCCGATGTTCCCGCGGGTGGTCCTCGACCTGCCGGGCAAGGCCGCGGACCTGGACATCCGCGCGCCCCAGGCCGCGGACGACGCCCCCTACGTCCACAAGCTCACCCTGGACGGGCACACCTGGGCGCGCACCTACCTGCCGCCGTCGGTCGTGTCGCACGGCGGGCGCCTGGACTTCACGCTGTCCACCACCCCGGACACGCACTGGGCCGCCTCCCCGAGTGACGCGTCGCCCTCCTACCGCACGGCCGAGCGCGACTTCCTGGCCACGGCCACACCCAACCAGTCCGTGGTGGCGGCCGGCGGGGCGCCGGCCGACCTGACCGTCCACGTCCAGCGGCTGGCCGGCCACGCGAACGCCGTGTCGGTCGCAGCGGCCCCGCCCGAGGGCCTCGCCGTCACACCCGCCGGCACGCCGGTGGTGCTCGACGCGAAGACCGGCGCCGGCACGGCGGAGCTGGCGGTGCGGGCCGCCGCCGGCACCCCCGACGGCTACTACGAGGTGCCGCTGACGGTGCGCGGCAAGGGCGCGGGCGCTTCGCAGGTGCGGCTCGGCGCGATCGTCCTGGTCGCGGCGAAGGACAGCCTGGCCGCGGACTACGACAACGTGGGCGCCACGCAGGACGGCGACCACGCCGGCGGCGACCTCGACGGCGCCGGCAGCACCTTCTCCCGCGAGGCGCTGGCCGCGGCGGGTCTCGACGGCGGTGCGCGCGGGCAGGTGTCCGGGACGACCTTCGTCTGGCCCGACGCCCCCGTGGGGCGGCCGGACAACGTGGTCGCCGACGGCCAGACCGTCCAACTCGGGGACAGCGCCAAGGGCGCCACCCGTCTGCTCTTCGTGGGCACCGCGACCAACGGCGACCAGCAGGCCACCGCCCGGGTGACGTTCACCGACGGCAGCACGGCGCAGGCCGACCTGTCCTTCGGCGACTGGACGAAGCCCGGCGGCGGTTCGACCCCGGTGCTGGGGAACACGCTGGTGGCCGCCACCGACCACCGCAACGAGTCCGGCGGAGCGGGACCGGCCGCGTACGTCTTCGCCACCACGCCGTTCGCGGTGCCGCAGGGAAAGCAGGTGGCGAGCGTGACGCTGCCGGACAACGGGAACCTGCACGTGTTCTCGGTCGGCCTCGGGTGAACCGGCGCGCCGCCTGACAGGCCCCGGCCGGTCGATGGTTCGGCGGAACCGTCGGCCGGCCGGTCCCCCCGGCGGGGACCGGGTCCCAGGCCCGGTCCCCGCCGGGCTTCTCGCTGCCGCCACCGGGTCCACCGCCCGCCGGGCTCCTCCCCGTCCCCGCCGGGCCGCCGCATCACCGCGTGCCGGTGTCCTCGCCGCTCCCCGCACGAGCCCACGCCGCTCCCCGTACGAGCCGCCGCCCGCCCCGCACGAGCCCTCTCGCGGCGCCCCCGCACGAGCCGCCGCTGCTCCCCGCACGAGCCGGACGGCCGGCACCTTCCGCCGGAGGATTACCGGTGAGTAGGGTGGGGGTATGGCTGAGAGCAAGGCGGACAAGGACCCCAGGGCCGAGCGGCGCGTGCGGCGGCTGACCAGGGAGATCCACGCGTTCGGGCGCGCGCACGGCGGTGCGGAGGCGCAGATCGCGTACCTCGGGGAGCGCGGCGCCCGCATCGTGCTGGTCGGGGAGGACGGCGCGTGGGGCGACCTGGTCGCGCCGACCCACGAGCTGGCGCGGCGGGCCGTGGAGGCGTCGGGGCTGAGCGTGCACGAGGCGTTCGACGGCGAACTGGCCGCGAAGGTGCGGACCGGGCCGTACGAATGGACCCGGATGGCGGGCATCCAGATCGGTGGTCGCGCCTCCGCGTGACGGCGCCTTTCCGCTCCCCATCACCTCCCGGGTCGTTAGGCCCTGTGCGGGCCGCCCGCTTCGGCGGGGTCCGCGGCAGGACCGAGGACCCGGACGGGTCCGCGACGACGGACGGGACGGTGCGGGCGATGGCCGGCGCGGCACAGGCACACCTGGCGGCACAGGCACACCTGGTGGACGCACACTGCCACGGGGTGTACCCGGGTGAGCTGGGCCTGGGCGCCTTCGAGGCGCGGCTGCCGGGCACCGCGGCCCCGGGCACCACGCTCTTCGACAGCCCTTCGGGGTTCGCGCTGCGCCGCTGGTGCCCGCCGCTGCTCGGCCTGGAGCCGCACTGCCCGCCGGCCCGCTACCTCGCCAGGCGCCGTGAGCTGGGTGCCTACGAGTCCGCCCGGCGACTGCTGCGCGGCGCCGGGATCAGGGCGTACGTCCTGGACACCGGGGAGCCCGGCGACCTCACCCCGCCGAAGGACCTCGCGGCGACGGCGGGCGCGCCCGTGGTCGAGACGGTCCGGCTCGAACCGCTCGCCCAGCAGGTCGCGGACACCTCCGGGACGGTCGGCTCCTTCCTGGCGAACCTCGCGGAGGCGGTGCACGGCGCCGCGCTCGGCGCGGCGGGCTTCTCCTGCGCCGGCGACGACGCGGCGCGGCACGGCGGCGACGCCAGGCCGCCGGGCCCCGTGGAGGTGCGGCAGGCCGCCGTGGCCTGGCTGTCCGCCCGCGCGGTGGGGGAGCGGCCCGACCACCCCGTGCTGCTGCGGCACCTGCGGTGGCACGCCGTGGCCACCGGGCTGCCACTGCTGCTGCGGTACCGGCCGGCGGGCGAGGGTCCGGCGGCCGCCGGGGACTTCCTGCGGGCCACCGCGGGGCTCGGCGCGGAGGTCGTCCTGCTGCCGGCCGAGCCCCATGAAGCGGCCGCCGCCGATCTCGCGGCCGCGCTCCCGCACGTCTACGTCGGCGTCGGCAGGGACCCCGCCGGGGTGCTCGGGCGGACGCCCTTCGGCAAGGTGCTCTACGCGAGCGGCGTGAGCGGGCTTCCCGAGCTGGCCGTGTCGGCGGCGAAGGGGTTCCTCGCGGAGCTGCGGCGGACCGTGGCCGAGCGCGTCCGCGCGGGCGAGTGGTCCGCGGCGGACGGCCGCCACGTGACGTCGCTGGTCGCCGCGGACAACGCGCTCCGGGTCTTCCGGCTCGCCGAGGGCGGCGCCCGGAGCGCGGGGGGCGGTGCCCGCAGCGCGGCGCCCGCAGGTCCGGCCGATTGCGGTCCGGCCCCTCGCGGCCCGATCTCCTGCGGTCCTGCCTCCTGCGGTCCGGTCCGGCCGTCGGCCCGGTGACCGCCGGACCGGAAGTTCCCCGCGCCGCCTCCGTGTGGCGGCGCTTCCCGTGGGAGATGCGCCGCCAGGGCGCGCGGAACCGTCCGCCGGCGGGCGGTCCGGGCGTACTTCGCGGGTCTGACGGGGCCGCGGGGCCCGGCTCGCCTACAAGGAGATGCGGGCGGGCGCCGCCGCGGCCGAGGGCACCGACGCGCCGGGCTCGGCGCAGGGGCGCTCGCGGAAGGACAGCAGCACCCGCAGGACCGCGATCCAGACCAGGCACGCCCCGAACATGTGCAGGTCGACCAGGGCCGCCGGCAGGTGCGTGAAGTACTGGACGTAGCCGATGACGCCCTGGCCCATCAGCACCAGGAACAGGTCGCGGACGCGGTGCTGCGGGCCGACCGGCGCGTCGACCGCGCGCAGCACGAACCACAGGGCGACGGTCAGGCCGACGACCACCCACGCGAAGTCCGCGTGGAGCTGGGCGACGGTCCGCCAGTCCACGTCGATCCGCTGCACCTTGTACGAGCCCGTGGACTCCCCGGGGTGCGGGCCGGCCCCGCTGACCAGGGTGCCGACGACGATGAGCACCGCGGAGGCGGCGACGAGCACCTGCCCGAGCTGCCGTACCGGCTTGCCGACCAGCGGGCGGGGCGAGGCGTCGCCCTCGCCGATGCGGTGCCAGGTGAGCGCGGCCACGGTGATCAGGGCCGCCGACAGCAGGAAGTGGAAGGAGACGACGTAGGGGTTGAGCTTGGTGAGCACCGTCAGCCCGCCCCACACGGCGTTGAGGACGACCACCCAGAACTGCGCCCACGCCAGCCGGTACACGCCGCGCCGCAGCGGCGCCTGCGCGCGGATCGCGATGATCGCCCAGCCGACGGTCGCGCACAGCACGTAGGTCAGCATGCGGTTGCTGATCTCGATGGCGTGGTGGACGCCCATCGCGCGGGTGCCGAGCAGGCTGTCGCCGCTACAGGTCGGCCAGGTCGGGCAGCCCAGGCCGGAGGCCGTCACCCGGACCGCACCGCCGGTGACCACGATCACCACGGACATCACCAGCGCGGCGAGCACGGCGCGGCGCACCAGCGCGGGAGACGGGGTCCACCGGGCGGCGATGAACGCGAGCGGGTTTCGCACGATGTCGGGCAGCTTCGGCACCCAGCCATGGTAGGCGCACCCTTTGTGCACGGATTCACGAGGGGTGCGGGGCGGGATGTCGCGGGGCGTGCCGGCCCCGGCCCCGCGCCCCTCGTGCGCGGCTGGGCGCGCGCCGGAGGGCGGGCGGGGCGCGCGGGGCCGGTGTGGAGGAGGCGCGCCGACGGGCGGCGCGTAGGAAGCGTGCGCCACGGGACGTACGCCGTGGCGGGGTGGGGCGTACATCCCGGGAAAAGGCCCGCAACCCGGGCTCGTCGCCCCCTAGCATCATCGGTGACACGCTCAAGGGGAGGGGCCCGGATGACCGGCGAGCACCGCGACACCGTCAACCGTCGGCGGCTGCTGTACGGAGGCGCGGCGGCGCTGGCCGGGACCGGTGCGGCGGCCTGGGCGTCCGGCGCGTGGGAGGCGCCGGCGGCCGGGGCGGTCCCCCCGCAGCACCCCGGGTACGCCGACGTGGTGGCCGACTTCGGCGCCAAGGGCGACGGCACCACCGACGACAGCGCCGCGTTCGAGGCGGCCTACGCGTACGCCGAGAAGCGGGCGGCCGGCGGGACCGGCCGGACCGTGATCCTGGTGCCGCCCGGCCAGTACCGGGTGACGAAGCCCGGCGCGCTGCTGGCCGCCGACTCGCCGACCCACCAGGTCAACGGGCTGCGCTTCGTGGGCGCCGGGCTGCGGATCAGCGACATCGTCTTCGCGCCCGCCACCACCGACGGGCCCGACGGCGGCAGCTACCTGTGCCGCAACAACGACACGTGGCAGAACGTCTCGTTCGAGGGGCTGCGCTTCACCTCCGGCACCCCGGGGGCCTCGTTCTTCTACTCCTACTCCACCGGCGGCGCGGCCAACTACCGCTTCTCGGACTGCGAGTGGATGGGGGAGTGGGAGTACGGCATCGCGCTCGACGGCAGCAACACCAACTCCGAGATGCGGTGGGAGGCGTGCCGGGTGGGCGGCGCGTACCGCAAGGCGTTCCTGTACGCGGGGCTGTCGCTGCACTCGACCGACCGGGAGCAGCAGGACCAGTTCCTCAACTACTGGTTCACCGACATGAACGTCACCTACGAGTGGGGCAACTTCCTGGAGTTCCCCTACGGCGGTTCCGTGACCTGCCGCTCGGGCAGCTACATCGTCACCGGCCGCCGTCCCACCGCGCACCCCGACTACGGCTTCGAGAGCGCCTTCTTCCGCTTCCCGCGCCCCTCGCACTTCGACGGGGTGCAGCGCTTCCACGCCGAGGACATCCGCTTCGAACTGCGCGACGACGCGGTCGTGGTGATCGACTGCGCCTGGAACCGCGGCACCGTGCACTTCAACGACTGCGACGACACCGCGCACGCGTTCAAGTCCTTCTCCGACGCCCTGCGCGCCCACCGCTACACCCTCACGGACAACGGCCCGCTCGTCCGCTACGACTCCTGCCAACTGGTCGGCACCCACCAGTACCGCACCGCCTCCGGCGCCACCCCGCCGTCCTGCGTCCGCTACGACATGTGCCGCCTCGCCTCCCACCCGAGCGCGTCCTTCCTGGCCCTGGACGCCCACCAGGACCGCGACTTCGCCACGTTCGCCTCCTGCCTCCCCGCCTGACCCCACCCCGCCCGCCCCTCAGGCGTCGAAGTCGTACTCCAGGACGTAGGAGGCCGCGTCCATGGTCATCTCGTTGACCTCGACGGCTCTGCCGTCCGCGGTGAACGCGGTGCGGCAGACCAGGATCACGGGGGTGCCGGTGCCGAGTTCCAACCGATCGGCCTCGTCGGCGGAGGGCATCCGTGAGCGGATCTCCTCCCGGAAGTGGGCCGGGGCGTGGCCGAGTTCGGCGAGCCGGGCGTAGATGCCACCGGGGCCGGGGTCGGCGCTGGTGACGGCCGACCCGCTGACGAGTGCCGCCGGCAGGTACGAGGCGGCCAGCAGCACGGGTTTGCCGTCGAGGACGTACCGGCGCCTGCGCACGCAGACCGTGTCGCCGGCCGCGAGGGCCAGTACGCCGCCGATGCCGGCGGGCGCGGCTTCCTCGGTGACCCGCAGGTGGTCCACCACCGTTTCCCGGTCCTCGGTGTCGGCGGCCCAGATCGACCGCCCGTGGCCCCACCGGTTCTCGGCCACCCGCTCGATGCCGCGCCGCCGCAGCGGTCGGAAGGTGCGGACGAACACCCCGGCGCCCTTGCGGGATTCGGCGATCCCCTCGCTCTGGAGCACGCCGAGCGCCTGCCGAGCGGTCATCCGTGCCACCTCGTACGAGGCCATGAGGTCGTTCTCCCCCGGCAGCCGGTCGCCGGGACCGTATCGCCCGCGCGTGACAGCCTCGCGCAGATCATCGGCGATCCGCCGGTACTTCGCCCGACCACGCCCGCCTTCGCCGCCCATGCGCCTCCCGTCCCTCGTCCTCTCTAGACAGCATAAAGCGTGGTGCCTGGAGCGCCTGTTCGGGCCGGAAGAGCTCCGTTGACATCTCTAGAGATGTTGTCCAGAATCGGGATGTCTAGAGAAGTAGCGGTGTCTCGTGGACGACCTGACTGCCGCACGTCCCGGAAGGACATGCCCGTGACCGCCATCCCCGCACGAGAGAACGACGCTCGGCAGAGGGCCGACCGACGCCGCTTCGGGGCGTTCGCGCCGACGGAGCGCGTCCCCTTCGTGGCGTCCTGGTCCTCGGAGGCCGCGGAACAACCTGAGGTCACCATGCGGCGAGGCCGACTGGCCTACGTGGCGGAACGTCCGTACGACCGCGACAGCAACGGCATCCTCTGGCGCCGCGTGCCGAGCAGTCCGGGCCGGGGCAGGCCGCAGTACGGCAAGGTGCACTTCCTGCGCCAGCGACTCGCGATGGACGGGCTCCTCTGCCAGGTCTGCGGCTGCTCCGCGCGAGAGGACGCCGCCGCTGACGACGGTGTGCTCTGGCTGCTTCGGGACGACCCGGGGACGTGGTCGGAGGAGGTGGTCACCGGGCACCCGCCGGTGTGCCTTCCGTGCGCGTGGCAGTCGGTGCGGGCCTGCCCCCATCTGCGCGGGGGCTACGCGGCTGTGCGCGTACGCCGATTCGTGCCGAGCGGCGTGCACGGCGTCCTGTACCGGCCGGGCCTTCCGCGGCCCGTGCCCCAGGACGTGGGTGCCGTGGACTTCGGCGACGACCGCATGCCAGGGGTCCAGGCGGCCCAGCTGATGATGCGCCTGGAGGACTTCAGGACGGTCGACCTGGAGGCGGAGTGCCGGGCGAGGGGCCTCGGGGTGGGCGGGGGAGGAAGGGTCAGGGGGGCGGGCGCTGGCTGATTCCGGCGATGACCGTGGCGAGCTGGCGGTCGAAGCGTGCCTGGTCGTCGTGGCGGGCGTGGCCGGACGCCGAGACGAGGGGGGTCCCGGTGCCGAGCCGCCGGTCCCCGGCGGCGGACCGTTCGCCGGCTCCGGGGCCGACCGCCAGGCCGACCACCCGGGCCGACCGCCCGGTGGCCGGCTACCCGGGGGAGAGGAGGTGGCGGACCCGGGGGTCGGTGCGGGACAGGCCGCTGGCGCGGGCGGCCAGTTCGGCGTCATAGGCGGTGAGACGGGAGTCGTGCTGGCGCAGGTGCTCCTGCCAGGAGGGGACCTGGAAGGTCTCGACCCAGGTCGCGGGGTGCTCCGCGTCGCGGTACAGCGCCCAGTGGGAGGCGCCGGTGCGGCGGCGGGACACCGCGAGGGCGGCCATCGCCGCGCGGAAGTCGGCGAGGCGGTCGTCGGGCACGTCGTAGGCCACCTCGACCAGGACCGGGCCGTCCTCCGGGTCGTGGTCGAACGCCAGCATCGGTTCCGGCCAGGGCGCCACCACGTCGCGCGCGAAGGTGCCGGTGCGGGCCCGCATCGGCCAGACGGCGAGCGACAGCGCGGTCAGCAGGAGCAGTGCGGTGGCGGCCAGCAGCGTGGCGCGGGTGCTGGTGGCGTTCGCGACCAGGCCCCACACCAGGGAGCCGATGCCCTGGCCGCCCATGAAGACCATCAGATAGACCGCGAGGCCGCGGGCCCGGACCCAGGCCGGCAGGGCGAGTTGGAGGGTGGTGTTGAGCGTGGACAGCGCGTACAGCCAGCCGGCGCCGGTGACCACGAGGACCACCGCCACCACCACGGGCTGCGTGACCACGGCGGCGACCGCGCTGCCGGCGGCGAACGCGGCGCTGCTCAGTGCGAGCAGCACGTTGCGGTCCACGGCCGCGCGCACCCGCTTGACGCTGACGGCCCCCGCGATCGCGCCCACGCCCAGTGCCCCGAGCAGCAGGCCGTAGCCGCCCGCGCCCTGGTGCAGGCGCTGCGAGGACACCACCGGCAGCAGGCCCCACAGCGCGGAGGCGGGCAGCACGAACAGGGCCGCGCGCAGCATCACCCGGCGCACCCCGGGCGCGTTGCGGACGTAGCGGGTGCCCGCCGACAGCGCCGGGCGCATCCGCTCGGGGGCGCCCGCGGTGCGCGGCGCGGCGCGGTGCCAGGCCGTCAGGGCGGCGACCACCCCGAGGAACGAGACCGCGTTGATGCCGAACACGACGTCCGGGCCGGTCACGGCGACCAGCACGCCGGCCACGGCCGGGCCGACCGCGCGCGCCAGGTTGACGTTGAGGCTGCCGAGCGCGGCCGCGGCCGGGATCTGCGCGCGTGGCACGAGTTCGGGCTGGATCGCCTGCCAGCCGGGACCGGTCAGCGCGCTGCCGCACCCCATCAGGAAGACCAGGGCGATCAGCACGGTGGGGGTGGTCAGCCCGGCCGCGGTGAGGATCGCCAGCGCGGCGCTCACCGCCGTCATCGCGATCGACAGGGCCACCAGCAGGCGGCGGCGGTCCAGGACGTCGGCGAGGACGCCCGCGGGCAGCGACAGGAACAGGACCGGGAGCAGGGAGGCGGCCTGCACCAGGGAGGTCAGCGTCGGCGCGTTCGGCTGGTGGACGAGCATCCACTGGGCGCCGACCGTCTGCATCCAGGTGCCGACGTTCGAACCGAGCTGGGCGCACCACAGGGTGCGGTAGGTCGGCAGGCGCAGGGGCGCCCACGCCGAGGAGTCCGCGCCCTGCCCGCTGCCGCCGCCCCCGTCCGGGCCGTTCCCGCCGGTACGCCCGCCCGTGCCGCCCCCGCCCGTGCCGCCTCCGTCCGCGCCGCCCCCGCGCGGTTCCGCCTGCGCCGTCATGCCGTGCTCTCTCCTTCTCGGTACGCCATGGCGTAGCCACTCGCGGCGGAACCGGACGGACCGCCGTCATCCCGGCGGGACCCGCGGCGGCCCGGACCCGCTCCCACGTGTTCGCCCCTGCTCCCGCTGCTCCCCGCTACTCCCAGCGGAACCAGCGGCCCGCCGCCGCCAGGCCCACGACCGACCAGACCGCGAGGATGCCCAGGTCGGACCACGGAACCCCGGCGCCGTGCTGCAACACGTCGCGCAGGCCGTCCGAAAGGGCCGAGATCGGCAGCAGCTCCAGCACGTGCCGGACCGGCCCGCCGAACTTGTCCATGGGCACGATCACGCCGCCGCCGACCAGCAGCAGCAGGAAGACGAGGTTCGCGGCGGCGAGGGTGGCCTCGGCCTTCAGGGTGCCGGCCATCAGCAGGCCCAGCCCGGAGAACGCGGCGGTGCCGAGCAGCAGCAGGAGCAGCACGGCCGCCGGGTCGCCGTGCGGGGACCAGCCGAGGGCGAAGGCGATCACCACCAGCAGCACCGTCTGGAGCGCCTCGGTGACCAGGACCGAGCAGGTCTTCGCGGCCATCAGCGCCCACCGCGGCAGCGGCGAGGCGCCCAGCCGCTTCAGCACGCCGTAGCGGCGCTCGAAGCCGGTGGCGATGGCCTGCCCGGTGAACGCGGTGGACAGCACCGCCAGCGCGAGCACGCCGGGGGCGAGGAAGTCCACGGACTTGCCGGGGCCGGTGTCCACGACGTCCACCGCGCTGAACAGCACCAGCAGCAGCGTCGGGATGACCACGGTGAGCAGGAGCTGCTCGCCGTTGCGCAGCAGCATCCGCGTCTCCAGCAGCGCCTGCGCGCGGATCATCCGGGACAGCGGCGCCGCACCGGGCGCGGGCGCGAAGACCCCGGCGCCCGCCCCGGTGGCGTGCGCGGTGTCGGTGGTGAGGCTCATACCGGCAACTCCCTCAAACCCGCAGTTCCCTGCCGGTCAGTTCCAAGAAGACGTCCTCCAGGGTGCGCCGCTCCACCGCCAGGTGGTCGGGCATGACGCCGTGCTGGGCGCACCAGGAGGCGACGGTGGCCAGGAGCTGCGGGTCCACCGTGCCCTCGACGCGGTACGAGCCGGGGGACAGCTCGTCGGCGCGGGTGCCGGCGGGCAGGGCGTTGAGCAGCGAGGCGAGGTCCAGGGCGGGGCGGCCGGAGAAGCGCAGGGTGTTCTCGGCGCCGCCGCGGCACAGCTCCTCGGGGGTGCCTGCGGCGATGGCGCGGCCGGCGTCGATGATCGCCACCTGGTCGGCGAGCTGCTCGGCCTCGTCCATGAAGTGCGTGGTCAGGACCACGGTGACGCCGTCGGCGCGCAGCTCGCGGACCAGGTCCCAGGTGGCGTGCCGGGCCTGCGGGTCGAGGCCGGCGGTGGGCTCGTCGAGGAAGACCAGCTCCGGGCGCCCGACCACGGCCATCGCCAGCGCCAGGCGCTGCTGCTGGCCGCCGGACAGCCGGCGGTAGGCGGTGCGGCCGCAGCCCTCCAGCCCGAGCCGCTCGATCAGCAGGGCCGGGTCCACCGGGTCGGCGTGCAGCGTCGCGGCGTGCCGCAGCATCTCCTCGGCGCGGGCGCCGGGGTAGACGCCGCCGGACTGGAGCATCACGCCGATCCGGGGCCGCAGCTCGGCGCCCTGGGTGACCGGGTCGAGGCCGAGGACGCGGACGGTGCCGCCGTCGGGCCGCCGGTACCCCTCGCAGACCTCGACCGTGGTGGTCTTGCCGGCGCCGTTGGGGCCGAGCACGGCGGTGACGCTGCCGCGCGGCACCGTCAGGTCGAGGCCGTCGACCGCGGTCCTGGCGCCGTACCGCTTGACCAGACCGGCCACCTCGACCGCGGGCTCGTTTCGCATGGCCACGAGTCTAGGGAGGGCGGGAGGCAGCGCGGGCGGCAGGGCGGAAGCCGGCCGGGCGGGCGAAGGAAGTGAGGTGACCCTAAGTGATGCAGCCCACCGTGCAGGTGAGGGGTGGAGCTTGCTCCCGCTCGCCGAATTAAGCAACAATGGCGTTGTGAAATACGTAGGCGGTGCTGCCCCCAAGGCGGCGGAGGAGCCGACGACCGGTGAGCGGGGCACCCGCAACCGCGTCGCCAGCTCCATCCTGGGCCACGGGCCCTCCACCGCCGCGGACCTCGCCGAGCGGCTGGGCCTCACCCAGGCGGCGGTACGCCGCCACCTGGACGCGCTCGTCGCGGAGAACATCGTGGAGGCCCGCCAGCAGCGGGTCTACGGCAGCCGCGGCCGCGGCCGCCCCGCGAAGGTCTTCGCGCTCACCGACTGCGGCCGGGACGCCTTCGACCAGGCGTACGACCAGCTCGCCGCGGACGCGCTGGGCTGGATCGCCCAGTCCGCGGGCGGCGGCGAGCAGGGCGAGGCCGCGGTCACCGCGTTCGCGCGGGCCCGCGTGGCCGCCCAGGCCGAGCGCTACCGCGAGCTGGTCGACGCCGCCGCGCCCGAGGAGCGGGCGCAGGCCCTGGCCCGCGCACTGAGCGCGGACGGGTACGCTGCTACAGCGCGTAGCGCCCCCGGCCCGGCAGGGGAGCAGCTGTGCCAGCACCACTGCCCGGTGGCCCACGCCGCCGAGCAGTTCCCGCAGCTCTGCGAGGCGGAGGCCGAGGTCTTCTCCCGCCTGCTCGGGACGCACGTCCAGCGGCTCGCCACCATCGCGCACGGCGACGGGGTGTGCACCACGTTCATCCCGCGGGCCCACCAGTCGCGGGCCGGCGCGTCCCCCGACGAGCCGGCGGCACCCGCACCACCCGTTCGACCACCCGCAGCACCGGCCGATCCGGCCGCGGCGCCCGCGACCCCCGCGGAGCCCGCCGTGCCGGCGGCCGCCGCACCACCCGCAGCACCAGCACGCACAGACCACGCACCAGTCAGCACGTCCGGGAGGAACCCCGCATGACTGCTCCCACGGAGACCACTCACCCGGAGCTCGAAGGCATCGGCACCTACGAGTACGGCTGGGCCGACACCGACACCGCCGGCGCCGCCGCCAAGCGCGGCCTGTCGGAGGAGGTCGTCCGCGACATCTCCGCGAAGAAGTCCGAGCCGGAGTGGATGCTGAAGATGCGGCTCAAGGGGCTGCGGCTGTTCGGCAAGAAGCCGATGCCCACCTGGGGCAGCGACCTCACCGGCATCGACTTCGACAACATCAAGTACTTCGTGCGGTCCACCGAGAAGCAGGCGGAGTCCTGGGAGGACCTGCCCGAGGACATCAAGAACACCTACGACAAGCTCGGCATCCCGGAGGCGGAGAAGCAGCGCCTGGTCGCCGGCGTCGCCGCGCAGTACGAGTCCGAGGTCGTCTACCACCAGATCCGCGAGGACCTGGAGGAGCAGGGCGTCATCTTCCTGGACACCGACACCGCGCTCAAGCAGCACCCGGAGCTGTTCCAGGAGTACTTCGGCACCGTCATCCCCGCCGGCGACAACAAGTTCGCCTCGCTGAACACGGCGGTGTGGTCGGGCGGCTCGTTCATCTACGTGCCGAAGGGCGTGCACGTGGAGATCCCGCTCCAGGCGTACTTCCGGATCAACACCGAGAACATGGGCCAGTTCGAGCGGACCCTGATCATCGTGGACGAGGACGCCTACGTCCACTACGTCGAGGGCTGCACCGCGCCGATCTACAAGTCGGACTCGCTGCACTCCGCGGTGGTCGAGATCATCGTCAAGAAGGGCGGCCGCTGCCGCTACACGACCATCCAGAACTGGTCGAACAACGTCTACAACCTGGTCACCAAGCGCGCCGTGGCCTACGAGGGCGCGACCATGGAGTGGATCGACGGCAACATCGGCTCCAAGGTGACCATGAAGTACCCCGCGGTCTACCTGATGGGCGAGCACGCCAAGGGCGAGACGCTGTCCATCGCCTTCGCCGGCGAGGGCCAGCACCAGGACGCCGGCGCCAAGATGGTGCACATGGCGCCGAACACGTCGTCCAACATCGTCTCCAAGTCGGTGGCGCGCGGCGGCGGCCGCACCTCCTACCGCGGCCTGATCGAGATCGGCGAGGGCTCCACCGGCGCGAAGTCCAACGTGCTGTGCGACGCCCTGCTGGTGGACACCGTCTCCCGCTCCGACACGTACCCGTACGTGGACGTGCGCGAGGACGACGTGTCGATGGGCCACGAGGCGACCGTCTCCAAGGTCTCGGACGACCAGCTCTTCTACCTGATGAGCCGGGGCATGACCGAGTTCGAGGCCATGGCCATGATCGTGCGGGGCTTCGTCGAGCCGATCGCCAAGGAGCTGCCGATGGAGTACGCCCTGGAACTCAACCGGCTGATCGAGCTGCAGATGGAGGGCGCGGTCGGCTGACCCGGGCCGCCCGCCACCCCCGCACCGAGCGAAGCAATCCAACGAGGAGCAGCAGTACAGCTATGGCCGAGAACACCCCTGCGGGCAGCACCACGGACGGTGCCATCACGGTGGGGCAGCCGACCGAGCAGCCCGCCGACGCCCGGGTCAGCGCCGCCCCGTCGTACGACGTGGCCGACTTCCCCGTGCCGACCGGGCGCGAGGAGGAATGGCGCTTCACGCCGCTGGCCCGGCTGCGCGGCCTGCACGACGGCACCGCGGAGGCGACCGGCTCGCTGCGCGTCGAGGTGACCGCGCCCGACGGCGTCGTCGTGGAGACCGTGGACCGCACCGACCCGCGGATCGGCAAGGCCGGCAAGCCGGTCGACCGCGTCGCCGCCCAGGCGTTCAGCGCGTTCGAGAAGGCGTCGGTGGTCAGCGTCCCCAAGGACACCGTGCTCACCGAGCCGGTCCGGATCGCCGTGCACGGCGAGGGCGGCGTCGCCTACGGTCACCAGGTCGTGGAGATCGGCGCGTTCGCCGAGGCCGTGGTGGTGCTGGACCACACCGGCGACACCACGCTCGCGGCCAACGTCGAGTTCCTGGTCGGCGACGGTGCCAAACTCACCGTGGTCTCCGTCCAGGACTGGGCCGACACCGCCGTGCACGCCGCGCAGCACACCGCGCTGCTCGGCCGCGACGCCGGCTTCAAGTCCGTGGTCGTCACCTTCGGCGGCGACCTGGTCCGGCTGCACCCCCGGGTGGTCTACGGCGCCACCGGCGGCGAGGCCGACCTGTTCGGGCTGTACTTCACCGACCGCGGCCAGCACCAGGAGCACCGCCTGTTCATCGACCACGACACGCCGCACTGCCGGTCCAACGTGGCGTACAAGGGCGCGCTCCAGGGCCAGGACGCGCACGCGGTGTGGATCGGCGACGTGCTGATCCGGGCCGCGGCCGAGGGCACCGACACCTACGAGCTGAACCGCAACCTCGTCCTCACCGACGGCGCCCGGGTGGACTCGGTGCCCAACCTGGAGATCGAGACCGGCGAGATCGTCGGCGCCGGACACGCGTCGGCGACCGGCCGCTTCGACGACGAGCAGCTCTTCTACCTGATGAGCCGCGGCATCCACACCGAGGACGCCCGCCGCCTGGTGGTGCGCGGCTTCTTCGGCGAGCTGGTCCAGCAGATCGGACTGCCCGACCTGGAGGAGCGGCTGATGGCGAAGATCGACGCGGAACTCGAGGCGGCGGTCGGATGACCAGCACCGTGCCCTTCGTCCGCGCCTGCGCGCTCAGCGAGCTGGAGGACGACACCCCGCACCGCGTCGAGATCGACGGTGTGCCGGTCTCGGTCGTCCGCACCGAGGGCGAGGTGTTCGCGATCAACGACATCTGCTCGCACGCCAACGTCTCGCTGTCCGAGGGCGAGGTGGAGGACTGCCAGATCGAGTGCTGGCTGCACGGCTCCAGCTTCGACCTGCGCACCGGCAAGCCGTCCGGGCTGCCCGCCACCCGGCCCGTTCCCGTATACCCCGTCAAGATCGTTGGGGACGACGTGCTCGTCTCCGTCACCCAGGAGTCCTGAGTCACCCATGGCCACGCTTGAAATCCGCGACCTGCACGTCACCGTCGAAGCCGACAACGCCACCAAGGAGATCCTCAAGGGCGTCGACCTCACGGTGAAACAGGGCGAGACCCACGCCATCATGGGCCCCAACGGCTCCGGCAAGTCCACCCTGGCCTACTCCCTGGCCGGGCACCCCAAGTACACCGTCACCGGCGGCAGCGTCACCCTCGACGGCGAGGACGTGCTGGCGATGAGCGTCGACGAGCGGGCCCGGGCCGGCGTCTTCCTCGCCATGCAGTACCCGGTCGAGATCCCCGGCGTCTCGGTCTCCAACTTCCTGCGCACCTCCGCCACCGCCATCCGCGGTGAGGCCCCCAAGCTGCGCACGTGGGTGAAGGAGGTCAAGGAGACCATGGAGCAACTGCACATGGATCCCTCGTTCGCCGAGCGCAACGTCAACGAGGGCTTCTCCGGCGGCGAGAAGAAGCGCCACGAGATCCTCCAGCTCGAACTGCTCAAGCCGAAGATCGCGATCCTCGACGAGACCGACTCCGGCCTCGACGTCGACGCGCTGCGGATCGTCTCCGAAGGCGTCAACCGGGTCCGCGAGCAAGGCGAGGTCGGCACCCTGCTGATCACGCACTACACGCGCATCCTGCGCTACATCAAGCCCGACTTCGTGCACGTCTTCTCGGCCGGCCGGATCGTCGAGTCCGGCGGCGCCGAGCTCGCCGACAAGCTGGAGGAAGAGGGCTACGAGTCCTACGTGAAGGGTGGCGCTGCCGCGTGACTTCGACCTCGCCGGCCGGCAGGGTGCCGGCCGGCCTCCTCGACACCGAGGCGATCCGCAAGGACTTCCCGATCCTGGACCGCCTGGTCCACGACGACCGCCGCCTGGTCTACCTCGACAACGCGGCCACCTCGCAGAAGCCGCGCCAGGTGCTGGACACCCTCAGCGCCTACTACGAGCGGTCCAACGCCAACGTGCACCGCGGTGTCCACGTGCTCGCCGAGGAGGCCACCGCGCTGTACGAAGGCGCCCGCGACAAGATCGCGGCCTTCGTCAACGCACCCAGCCGCGACGAGGTGATCTTCACCAAGAACGCGTCGGAGTCGCTGAACCTGGTGGCGAACATGCTGGGCTGGGCCGACGAGCCCTACCGCGTGGACGGCGACACCGAGATCGTCATCACCGAGATGGAGCACCACTCCAACATCGTGCCGTGGCAACTGCTGTCGCAGCGCACCGGCGCGAAGCTGAAGTGGTTCGGCCTGACCGACGACGGCCGGCTGGACCTGTCGGACATCGAGCAGGTCATCACCGAGAAGACGAAGATCGTCTCCTTCGTGCTGGTGTCCAACATCCTCGGCACCGTCAACCCGGTCGAGGCGATCGTGCGCCGCGCCCAGCAGGTCGGCGCGCTGGTCCTCATCGACGCCTCGCAGGCCGCGCCGCACATGCCGCTGGACGTCCAGGCGCTCGGCGCGGACTTCGTCGCCTTCACCGGGCACAAGATGCTCGGCCCGACCGGCATCGGTGTGCTGTGGGGACGCCAGGAGCTGCTGGAGGACCTGCCGCCGTTCCTCGGCGGCGGCGAGATGATCGAGACCGTCTCGATGCACTCCTCCACGTACGCGCCCGCGCCGCACAAGTTCGAGGCGGGCACGCCGCCGATCGCCCAGGCGGTCGGCCTCGGCGCGGCCGTGGACTACCTCAACGCGCTCGGCATGGAGAACGTCGCCGCGCACGAGCACGCCATCACCGAGTACGCCCTCGGACGGCTGCTGGAGGTCCCCGGCCTGCGGATCATCGGGCCGACCACCGGTGAGGACCGCGGCGCCTCGATCTCCTTCACGCTCGGCGACATCCACCCGCACGACGTCGGGCAGGTGCTGGACGAGCAGGGCATCGCGGTCCGGGTCGGCCACCACTGCGCCCGCCCGGTGTGCCTGAGGTACGGAATTCCTGCGACGACGCGAGCGTCGTTCTATCTGTACTCCACCCCGGCCGAGGTCGACGCCCTGGTCGAGGGGCTGGAGCAGGTCCGGAACTTCTTCGGCTGATGGCGGTGCTGCTGTGAAACTCGACTCGATGTACCAGGACGTGATCCTGGACCACTACAAGCACCCGCACGGCCGCGGGCTGCGCGACGGCCAGGCCGAGGTGCACCACGTCAACCCCACCTGCGGTGACGAGGTCACGCTGCGGGTGCGGCTGGACGGCAGCGTGATCGGGGACATCTCCTACGAGGGGCAGGGCTGCTCGATCAGCCAGGCCAGCGCCTCGGTGCTGAACGACCTGCTGGTCGGCAAGGAGATCGCCGAGGCGCAGAAGATCCAGGAGACCTTCCTGGAGCTGATGCAGTCCCGCGGCCGCATCGAGCCCGACGACGCGATGGAGGAGGTGCTGGAGGACGCCGTCGCGTTCGCCGGCGTCTCCAAGTACCCCGCCCGCGTGAAGTGTGCCCTGCTGAGCTGGATGGCATGGAAGGACGCCACCGCCCAGGCGCTGGCTGAAGGGAAGCCCGCATGACCGAGAACGCCGTGCCCGACACGGTACCCAACGGCCTGAGCACCACCCCGGCCTCCGAGGAGGAGGTGCGCGAGGCGCTCTACGACGTCGTCGACCCCGAGCTGGGGATCGACGTGGTCAACCTCGGCCTGATCTACGGCATCCACATCGACGACACCAACGTCGCCACCCTCGACATGACGCTCACCTCGGCGGCCTGCCCGCTGACCGACGTCATCGAGGAGCAGGCGACCTCGGCGACCGAGGGCATCGTGCGCGACCTCAAGATCAACTGGGTCTGGATGCCGCCGTGGGGCCCGGACAAGATCACCGACGACGGCCGCGAGCAGTTGCGCGCCCTCGGCTTCAACGTCTGATCCGTCCGGCCGGCCCCGTCGGCCCGCGACCTCGGTGACGGGCGGTCGCCGCGTGAACACGCGGCGACCGCCCGTTCGTCGTCCCCGGGGAGGCCCGGCGGCGCCGGTTCGTCCGCTTCCGTCACGATGGCCGGAGGGATGTCGCGGCGGATGCCCCGTTGTGTCCCCGCTGTGTAACGAGACCCGGACGGCCGCTGACATGCCGAATCTGTGGGTACACGATCAACGGAGGCGCACCACACGCCTCAGTGACCGCACAGGAAAGGCAAGGACCATGCGCACCAGGACCGTCAGGACCGGAACCCTCGTCGTCGTGCTCGCCACCGCCGGCCTCGCGCTCGCGGCCTGCGGACCGGACGACAGCAACGCGTCCGACACCTCCGACGCCGCGTCCTCCGCCAGTGCCTCGGCGCCGTCCGGGACGAGCACTCCGCCCGGCGACGACTCGGCGGACGGGCAGACCGCCCAGCCGGCCACCGTCGGCGGCAGCGGTGCGGGTACGACGGCCGTCGGCGGGTCGGGCGGGACGAGCGGCGGGTCCGGCAGCACCGCCTCGGCCGGCACCACGGTGCCCGGCTGCGCCACCGGCCAGCTGAAGGCGACCACCGCCAACTTCTCCACCGGTGCGGGCAGTACCGGTTTCCAGATCGTCTTCCAGAACACCGGCTCCTCGCCCTGCACCCTCTCGGGCTACCCCGGGGTGTCCTTCGTGAAGGCCCACGACGTGCAGCTCGGCAAGGCGGCCACGCGCACCGCCGACACCCCCGCCACCCGGGTCACCCTCATCCCGAACGCGCACGCCTACGCCGACGTGCAGACCGTCAACGGCGAGGGCGGCTACTCCGCGGGCACCTGCGACCTGACCACCGTGCCGTCCCTGCGCGTCTACCCGCCGAACCAGAAGGCGTCCCTCGACATCCCGTGGAACAAGCAGGAGTGCGTGGGCTCCTCGGTGCAGAACCTGCGGGTCGGCCCGGTGCACGGCAACAAGTAGAGGCCGCGGCGGACCCGTCCGCCGGACGGCCCCCGGGACGTGTCCGCACAGCCCGCCCGGCCGGCGGCGCTCGGGGTGCCTCCCAGCCGGAGGGTGTGCGGGAGCACCAGATAACCCCTGGCCCGCCCTCCGGGCGCACGACCGGACTGTGCGGGACGCGCCCCAGGAGGTGGTGTCGGACCCCTTGGCGGTGTCAACGCGGGCTGCTAGCTTCCCCCTTGACACTTTGACAACGTTGCCATCACTGGTCACGTTCCGGCACGCCGCCGGTGCCGCTCCGGCGGGCCCGGGGGCGAGAGGAGTGGACGCCATGGAGTCGGTCACGGCGGCGCGGGAGCCCGGGCGCGGAGCACGACGCGGGCCGGACCACCCCACCGGACGCGGTGTCCTGGGAACCGCCTGCACCCGCGCGGTGGGCGGCGGCCCGCGGACCGGCGGCGACGGCACCGCCTCCCACCCCGCCTCGCAGCCGGACCAGGCGTGCTCGGCGACCGGAGACCGGCGGACGGTCCTCGCCGGGCCGAGCGGGGCCGACCGCACCGAGCGGGGCCCGCGGCCTTCGCCGCCGCTGCCGGCCGGCCGGGGGCGGGCGCCCCTCTCCGGGCCGCCGTACCGCGGCGCGCCCGTCGACGTCGCACCGCGCGGGTCCGGCACCCGGGTGCACGCGTGCGCGGTGGACGGCCGCCGCCCCGCCCCGCCCCTGCCCGCCGGCGCGACCGGCCGCCACACGGTGGGGGCCGTCCTCGGCGGCTGACGGCCGCCCACCCTTCTCCCGCGCACCGGGTGCCGCCAGGCCCCGGTGCGCGGCGAGTCAGGCGCACGAAGCACGGTCCGCGGTCCGCGGTCCGCGGTGTGCAGTGCGCAGTTCGCAGAGCACGGAGCACGGAGCACGGAGCACGAGCACAAGCACGGCGCGCAGTGTCCTCGGAGCCGCGGTGCGGCTCCCCATGGTTGGAGGTGGCATGGGAACTTCTCGGCAGAGCGGAAGGCCGGCGGCCGGGCGGCGGCGGGTGTGGGTGCCCGCCGGCGTCGCGGCGGCGCTGGCGGCCTCGGCGGTGCTCCTGGCACCCGCCGCGTTCGCCGGCACCCCGGCGGCGCCCTCGGCGGGCCGGGCGGTGACCCCGGCGGCGACCGCCGCGGGGCTGGACTACGTGGCGATGGGCAGCTCGTTCGCGGCCGGCCCGGGCATCCCGCCGAGCCAGACCGGCACCGGCGCGGCGGCCTGCGCCCGGTCGCAGAACAACTACGCCAGCGAGGTGGCGCGCGACATCGGCGCGAACCTCACCGACGCCTCGTGCAGCGGGGCGACGACGGCGAACGTGCTGACCACCGACCAGGCGGGCCAGCCGCCGCAGATCGACGCGGTCACCAGCTCCACCAAACTCGTCACCGTCACCATCGGCGGCAACGACGTGGACTACCTGGGCAGCATCGACTCCTACTCCTGCCAGACCGGCGGCGGTTCCAACTGCGGCAGCGTGGACCGCACGTCGATCGACCAGACCTTCGGGGTGCTGGCCGGGCGGCTGGAGAACGTGGTCACCGCGGTGCACGCCACCGCCCCGCAGGCGAAGGTGCTGTTCGTCAACTACTTCACCATCCTGCCGGACTCCGGGGTGTGCACCGGGGTGCCGCTCACCGCCGACCAGGCCGCCTACGAGCGCAGCATCGCGTCCCGGCTGGTGGACGCGACGGCGACGGCCGCCGCCGCGACCGGCGCCACCCTGGTGGACCTGGCCGCCGCGAGCCACGGCCACGACGCCTGTGCGGCCACCCCGTGGGTGGAGACGTACACGCCCGCCGCCGGCCGTTCGCAGTACCACCCGAACGAGGCCGGGATGAGCGGGGCGGCCGCGCTGGTGGAGTCCGCGCTCGCCTCGACCGGCCAGACCGCCACCGGTCCGGTCGCCGCCGGGATCGCGGGCAAGTGCCTGGACGTCGCCAACTCCGGGACCACCAACGGCACGCACGTCCAACTGTGGGGGTGCAACGGCACCGGCGCGCAGAAGTGGACGGCGGTGCCCGGCGCGGGCGGCACGCTGCGCGCGCTCGGCGGCTGCCTGGACGTCAGCGGCAGCGGCACCGCCGACGGCACCCTGGTGCAGTGGTGGCAGTGCAACGGCACCGGCGCGCAGCGCTGGCTGCCGGGCGCGAACGGCTCCCTGGTCAACCCGGAGTCGGGGCGCTGCCTGGACGACCCGAACGCCTCGACGGCCGACGGCACGCAGTTGCAGATCTGGGACTGCAACGGCACCGGCGCGCAGCACTGGACGCTGCCGAGCTGACGCGCGGCGGGTCCGCCCGCCGACCCGGGAACGAGGGGGGCGGGTGCCGCGCGCGGCACCCGCCCCCGGCCGTGGCCCGTCCCGGTCCCGGGACGGCGGCCCGGTCAGTCCTTCAGCAGCGCGAAGTCCGCCGTCGTGGTGGCTCCCTTCTTGAGCTTCTCGGTGGCCACGGTGGGCTGGTAGCCGTCCTTCGCCACGATGACCTGGAGCGGGTTGTTGCGCACGTCGAGCCAGAGCGCGTAGGTCCCGTCCTTGGCGGACTTCAGGGTGTAGTGCGTGGCCCAGGTGTCGATCTGGACGGTCGCGCCGGCGAGCGGGGCGCCGCCGGAGGCGGTGACGGTGCCGGCGATCTTCCCCCAGGTGGCCGGGGGCTTGACGGTGAACGAGACACCGACCGGCGTGAGCCGGTACGGGGTGTCGCCGGCGAGGTTCAACGAGGCGGTGTACGTGCCGGGCTGGGTGATCTCCGGCACCGACGCGTCGAGCGTGACCGTGACGCTCGCGCTCTTGCCGGGCTGCACGGTCACCGTGTCGGCGCTCTCGGACAGCCAGGTGACGTCGGTGGAGCCGACCTGGTCGTAACCGGGCAGCACCTCCGAGGTGCCGTCCGGGGTGCTGCCGACCAGACCGCCGACCGAGTAGAAGCCGACCGAGCCGCCGCCCCGGTACAGCGAGGAGTCGGCGTTCGGCAGCGCGGTCCAGGAGTCGGCGGTGGGGTCGTACGCCCAGGTCTGGTTGGTCAGCGCGGCGGCGTCGTTGATCGCGCCGCCCTTGACCAGCAGCAGGCCGTTCGCCGCCGCGTAGGAGGAGCCCCACGCGTCGGTGGGCTGGTCGGCGATCGGCGACCAGGAGTCCGCCGCCGGGTCGTAGACGTAGGCGTGGCTGATGCTGCCGGCGTCGGTGGTGCCGCCGGAGCAGTACAGCTTGCCCGCGATCGCGCCGCAGGACTCCCACGCCACCGACTCCGGGTAGGACGCGAGGGTCGACCAGGAGTCGCTGGCCGGGTCGTACGCGGTCACGTCGGTGGTGCCGCAGGCGGTGGCGGTGCAGCCGCCGACCGAGTACAGCTTGCCGTCGAGCACCGCCGTGCCCGAACCGGCGTACGGCTTGGGCGCGTTCGCACCCGTCGACCAGGTGTTGCCGGCGATGTCGTAGATCTCCAGCTTGGCGTCGGGCGAGCCGTCGGGGCCCCATCCGCCGGCGGCGTACAGCTTGCCGTCGATGATGCCGTGCGCCGGCGACTCGCGGGTGTCGGCGGCCGGGGCCAGCTTCGTCCACGCGCCGCTGTCCGCGCTGTAGGCGTACAGGTCGCTGGTGTCGGTGGCGCCGGTGAAGCCGAACGCCGAGTAGACGGTGCCCTGCCAGCTGTCGACCGTGTTGTCCCCGGTGGCCACCGGGAGGTCGGGAACCGGCTGCCAGGCGTCACCGGCCGCGCCCTGCGCCGCGGTGGCGGCCTCGGGAGTGGCGCCCGCCGGGCTCGAACCCGCGGCGTCCGCTCCGGACTTGGCGGTGGAGCGGGAGTGCTTCGCCAGGGACAGCGGCGAGTAGTCGCCCTTGACCAGGTTCAGCGGGGCGCCCTTGGCCTGCACCGTGACGCCGCCGGGGGTCTCGCCCAGGGTGAGGGTGGCCGGCGCGGTGCCGGTGTTCTTCACGGTGAGCTTCTGCGTGGCGGTCGCGCCCCACGCCGCGGTCTTGGCGATCGAGGCCGGCGTCACGCTCAACTGCCCGGCCTTCAGGCTGAGATCGCGGTCCACCGTGCCGTCGGAGGGCACGTTGGCGGTCGCGGTGGCGGAGGTGTAGTGCGAGGCCGCCGCCGTCAGCGGGTGCTTGCCGGTCTTGTGCGAGAACAGCCAGTAGAAGCCGTCGCCCACGGCGGGGTCGTCCGGGGTGGCCACGGTGGTGGTGTGGTCGTCGGGCGCGTCGCCGCTGGTGACGGTGGCACCGTCCACACCGTCCCCGGTGTTGGCGTCGGTGACGTTGCCGACCACGATGCCGCCGGGCACCGGGTCGTAGCTGCGCTGGCCGAGGAAGACGTCGTCCACCTGCCACCAGTAGGCCCAGTCGCCGGTGTAGTGGAAGCGCACCTCGACGTCGCTCTTGCCCGCGGCGTCGCTCAGCGCGACCTCGACGTGGCCGTTGGCGGCGGTGCTGGTCCTGCTCCACACCGTGGACCAGGTGCTGCCGCCGTCGGTGGAGACGTCCACGTCGGCGGTGGAGCCGGTGTACGGCTTGTAGTCGGTGTCGAAGCTCAGCAGCGGGCCGGCGGCGGAGCTGAGGTCGAAGGACGGCGACACCAGCGAGGTGTCCTGGCTCGCGCCCTGGCCGAGGTGGTCGCTGTCGACGATGGCGAAGCCGCCCTCGCCGCCCGTGAGGTTGCCGCGGGAGCCCGGGTCGTCGAAGGTCCAGCCGCCGTCGGTGCCGTCCGCGTCGGAGACGATCCAGCCGTCCGGCGGGCCGGTGGTGGAGGTGAAGGGCTCGGTCGACCCGCTCAGCGTGACGGAGTAGCCGGGCGCGTCGGTGGAGGCCGGGTCGACCGGCACCGACACGTTCGCCGTCCGGTCGGCGGTGCCCACGGCGACCGTCTGGTCCACGGCCTTGTAACCGGGGTAGTCGGCGGTGACGTGCAGCGTGTAGGAGCTGTTCTGCGGCAGCGTCAGGGAGTAGTCGCCGGTGGTCGGGTCGGTGAAGACCGGGCCGCCGGGCACGCCGGCCGCGGTGATCTTCGCGTAGAGCGGCCAGCCGTGGCCGGAACCGTCGGTGACCTTGCCGGAGACGGTCTGCGTCGGCACCGGGTCCAGCGCGAAGGACTGCGTGACGGTGGCGCCGTCGTCGAGTTGCACGCCGCTCGCCGAGCCGTCCGCGTAGCCGTAGGCGGAGGCCGTCAGGTCGTAGGAACCCGGCGGGACGTCGAGCGTGTAGGTGCCGTCCGTGCCCGAGGTGGCGCTGTGGTCGCCGGCCTTGACGGTGGCGCCGGAGACGGGGGCGCCGCTGGCGTGGTCGGTGACCTTGCCGGTGATCACGCCGTGCGGGCCGCTGCGGAAGGCGTCCAGGCCGTCGGGCGTGCCCAGCCCGGTCGGGCCGTCGTACCCGGTGCCGGCGGTGCACAGCGCGGCGGGGGTGCAGCTCCCGTTGTTCCCGCTGGTCACGTCGTTGAGCGCGCCGGTCTGCGCGTACGGGTACGCGTTGGGGTACGTGCCGTCGGCGGGGGTGCCGGCCGCGGCGTAGACGCCCGCGATGATCGGGGACGACGCGCTGGTGCCGCCGTACACCGACCAGCCGCCGCCACCGTAGGTCTGGTAGACCGAGACGCCGGTCTCGGGGTCGGCGACCGCGGAGACGTCGGCGACCGTGCGGTTCGCGCAGGCGGTGTCGGTCTGGAAGGAGGGCTTGGGCTCGTAGAGCGAGCAGCCCGACCCCGGCCCGCCGTACGCGTTGTGCCACACCGACTCCGACCAGCCGCGGCTGGTGCCGGTGTCCTTGGCGAGCGCGGTGCCGCCGACGGAGGTGACGTACTGCGAGGCGGCCGGGTAGCTCACCCCGTAGTCGCCGTCGCCGGAGGACGCCACGACCGCCACGCCCGGGTGGTCGTAGTACGGGTCCATGGAGGTCAGCTCGGACGGGTCCTCACCGCTGCCGGGGGAGGAGTCGTAGCCGGTGCCGTAGGAGTTGGAGACGTACTTCGCGCCGAGCGCGACCGCCTCGTCCACCGCGGCGCCCAGGTCCTCGAAGTTCGCCGAGTCCGCCTCGACCAGCAGGATGTGGGCGTTCGGCGCGACCGCGGAGACCATGTCCACGTCGAGGGAGATCTCGCCGGACCAGTCCGGGTCGGGCGAGGGCAGGTCGTCGGTGCCGCCGCGCTGGCTCACCTTGGTGAAGCAGCCGCTGTCCGCGGTGCACGCGGGCAGCCCGAACTGGTCGCGGTAGACGGCCAGGTCGGCCGCGGCGTTCGGGTCGTCGTACGCGTCGACGATCGCCACGGTCTGGCCGGCGCCGCCGTCGGCGGGCAGCGCGTAGGCGCTCTGGAGGTCGCCGGGGCCGAAGCCGTTCGGGGTGGCGGCGAGCGGCTGCACCCCCTTCTTGGCCGGGACGTCGGTGCGCCGCAGCGCGAAGCAGGAGAACTGGCCGGGCTTCGCGGTGCCGCAGGCGTGCACCACGTCGGTGGCGGACTTGGCGGACTTGGCGGCCGCCGGGGCGGCCGATGCCGTGGCCGCCAGGGGCACCTGGAGCCCCAGCGCGGCGAGCGCGGCGGTGGTGAGCGCGGCGACCACGCCGCGTCTGAGGGACGGTATGCGCAAGGTGGGTCTCCTTGGGCGTGACCTGATGCCGGGTGATGCGCCGGCTGCGGCCCGATCGAACCGCTGGCGTATACCTGTGCATCACCCACCCCATGGGAATCCTTTACGTGTTGACGGATACCTGACATCGTTGCCCCCTCCGGGAACGTCGCGTTCGCGCCACCCGGCCCACCGCGCCCACACACCACCCTCACCACAAAAGCCGCGGACCGTCACCGCGCCCACACCGGGCGGCCCTTGACCCGGGAGGTTCCGGCTCCGCCGCCTCCGGCCGCCGGTGCCGGCGCCACCGCGATGAGCAGGGCGGTTCCGCTTCGGGGCGCACCCGGGCCGGGGACGGCCCGCCGGGTGGGGTGCGCAAGGGGCGAGGGCCGGTTCCGGTACGGCGCCGGCGAGTTCCGGCCGCGCGGCGGGCGCGCGCGGGCGCGGCCCGGACGCGGCCTCCGGTTCGGGGCGCGGGGCCTCAGTCCAGCCAGCCGTTGCGGGCCGCGTGCCAGACGAGCTGGATGCGGTTGTCGACGCCCGCGGTGCGCTGCATGGCCGCGATCCGGCGCTGTACGGTGCGCACCGCGACGCCGAGCGAGCGCGCCATGGCGGCGTCGGTGCTGCCCATGACGAGCATCGCGAGGATGCGCTGCTGGAGCGTGCCGGCGCCGGCGCCGGGCCGGGCGAGCGGCACCCCGCCGGACCACACGCTCTCGAAGAGCGCCACCAGCGCGTCGAGCAGCCCGCTCGCCCCGATCACCAGCATCGCCGGCTCCGGCGACCGGGCGTCGGCACCCAGCGGCACCAGGGCCACCGCGTGGTCGGCGACGCACATCCGGACCGGCAGCCGGTCGACCACGCGGACGTCGGCGTCGGGCGGCAGCGCGTCGAGCGCGCCCTGCGCGCCGTCGGGGTCCTTCTGCGCGGCGGCGCGCTCGACGACCACGCGGCGCCGGACGTCGGGGACGCCGGAGCCGACCGCCCGGAAGAAGCCGGCCGCGCCGGCCCAACCGGGCGGGTGGTGCGCCGGGCCCGGCGGGTGCGCCGGGCCGGCCCGCCCGCCCGGCCGTTCCAGGCCCCCCGCGCCGCGGGAGCCGCCCGGCTCGCCCGCGCCGCCGTGCCCGGGCCGCCCGCCCCCTCCCGCGCGGCCACCCGGAACGGCGCGGCCGCCGGGTAGTTCGGGCTCGGCGGGATCCGGGCCGCCCGACGCGAAGACCAGCAACTCCGTCCGGGCACCGCGCAGGACGGCGTCCAGCCGGGACCTGACGGCGTCGGCTCCCTGCACGGCCTGGACCACCTCCTCCACCCGGTGGCCCTCGTGGACGCGCTGGTACTCCACCGCGAGCCGGTCGAACAGCTCGCGGCCGCGCACCAGTTGCTCCTGCGCGCGGGTCAGCAGCGGGAGCAGTCCGTCGTGCGGCGGCAGCGGATACCAGCGGTCGTCCAGTCCGAGCCGGGCCAGCCCGCGCACCGCCAGTTCCACGCACGCGGCGCGTGCCGCCTCCGCGGGCAGCGCGGCCTGCCGGGCCAGTTCGGCGACCGCCATTCCCCGGGTCGCCACCAGCAGCGGGTAGACCCGGTCGGCATGGGCGCTCAATCCGATTGCTTCAAACGGACGTTCGGCCATGATCGTGAACTGTAGTCCCCGTCTCCGAGCCGAACGCCCGATTCCCCTGATCGCAACACGGCCACCTGCCCGGATCGGCGCGCATCGCCCGAGGTCACGTACGCAAGGGAGTTCGCGGGTGACCGTCCGTGTCCACGGCGGCGGCGCCGGCCGGGGGCAGGGGCGCGGGCCGCGGAAGCGGGCACGGGGCCCGGGAGACGCGCGGCGGACCGGCCGCGGCGGGCCGAAGCACCCGCCGCGGCCGGCGCGTTCACTCCCGGGCGGCCGCCAGCGCCGCCAACTCCTCCGCCACCGCCCGCTCGTGGGCCTCGGCGTCCTCGCGGGCCCGCTTCGGGCGCCAGCGTCCGGCCATCGCCCACACGAACGGCAGGAACAGCACCTGCCCGCCGACGCAGATCCACCACCAGTCCCGCCACTGCCCGGGCCCGTCGGCCGACGCCTCGCGCACCTTGGCGCCGTAGGCGTCGAGCACCGCGAGCTGGGGCCGTGCCCGTGCCACCACCGCCAGGTCGTCCGGCCCGACCTGCGCGACCGCCTGCGCGGTGAGGGCCGCGGGGGCCTTGCCCGCCGGATACCGGTCGAGTTCGGCGAAGAGCCGGGGGTGCTGCTCCACGATCGCCAGCGCCGGGGCGGCGGTCCGGGAGGCCGCGGCGACCTGGGCGCCGTGCTCGACCAGTGGCGTCACCGAGGTGACCAGTACCGGGATGAAGGCCGTGGAGACCGCGACGACCACCCGGACCGTCCAGCCCCACACCGCGAGTCCGGCCGCGGTCGCCGCGGGGTCGCGCCTCTCGACGGTCTCGGTGAAGCCGGCCATCCACGGCCCGTACGCGATGCCGCTGAACACGCCGATGCCGACGAACAGCCAGGCGAAGGTGGAGTAGCCGGTGGCCGGGTGGGTGGCGCGGGAGGCGAAGACCGCGGTGAACGCGATCGACCCGAGCGCGCCGACCACCATGAACGGTTTGCGGACCCGCAGCCGGTCCGACAGCACGCCGACGGCGACCAGCGCGATCGCGTTCGCCGCCCAGTACCAGTTGGCCAGGGCGTTCGCGCGCTGCTCGTCGTAGCCGAAGGTGGTGGAGAAGTAGACGACGAAGTTGCCGACGGCGGCGTAGTACAGCAGCAGGAACAGCGCCACGGCCAGCGCCGAGCCCACGACGTCCGCCCGCAGCACGCGCCGCCACTCGCCGCGCCGGGACGCGGTCGGCTCGACGCCCCGCGCCCGCGCCTCGACCAGGGCCCGGTCCCGCAGGCTGACCATCACCTGGTCGCGCACGGCGGGCGCCAGCTCGCGCAGTGCCACGAGCGCCACCGCGAAGACCGCGAAGCCCGCGATCGCGGAGTACCGCAGCTCGTCCTGCCAGCTCGAACCGTCCAGCGTGTGGCTGGTGACCATGGTGACCACGAGGCTGCCCACCACCGGCCCCATCGTCCAGTACCCCATCGCCGTGGCCCGGCCGAGTTGTGGCGAGAAGTCCCTGATCAACGCCGGGGTCGCCACCAGCACGACGCCCTCGACGAAGCTGACCAGCGCGAAGAGCACGAGGTACGCGGTCGCGCCGCCCGCGTTCGGCAGTCCGAAGCAGACCAGCGCCGACGCGGCCAGCAGCCCGTAGACCACCATGTTCGCCCGGCCCCAGCGGTCGGCGAGACCGGCCAGCAGCGACGCGAACGCGCCGACCGCGTTGCCGACGACCGAGACCCAGACGAAGGAGCGGTAGGTCATCCCGAAGTGCGTGATGATCGACGTCGCCACGGCGTACTGCACGTAGAGCATGTAGTAGAGCACGACCGTGGTGAGCACCACGATCGCCAGGCAGCTCCATCGGCGCGCGGTGGGCGGGTAGCCGGCGAGGTCGCGCCGGTAGAGCCGGGCGAGCGCGCCGCGGGCACCGGCGCCGGGTGCGCCGGGGCCGGGTCTGCCGGTGGGGAACGAGGTCGGGTGGGCGGACATACGGCTCCTCCTGGGGTGCTGGGCCCGGGGTGCGCGCGGGGCGGGGCGCGGCGCGCGGGCACGGCGCGTCGCGTACGGCACGGCGCGGGTCGGGGGGCGCGGCCGAGATTGCGGTGAGGGTAGTACCGACCGGTCGGTATGCCTAGGGGATGCGCGCGAGGCCGCTCCGGCGACGGGGAGGCGGCCGCGGCCTGCCGCGCCCTGCGCGCGGGGGCGTTGACGGGCCGTGGCGGAGTTGCGAAAATTATCGCAACTTCACCGAGAGGCGGCACCCATGACCACCGGGATCGGCGGCGGCGCGCGGGCGCGCGCGGACCTTCAGACCTACGTCGGGGAGCTGGCCGCCGCGCTGGTGCCGTACGCGAGCCCGCACGGCGCGCGGATCAGGCCGGGCGTGAACCTCACCCACCACGACGACGCGGCGGCGGACCTGGAGGGGTACGCCCGGCCGCTGTGGGGCCTGGCCCCGCTGGCCGCGGGCGGCGGCGACTTCGCGCACTGGGAGCTGTGGGCGCGCGGGCTGGACGCCGGCACCGACCCCGAGCACCCCGAGTACTGGGGCGGCATCGGCGACGTCGACCAGCGCCAGGTGGAGACCGCGGCGATCGGCTTCGCCCTCGCCCTGGCCCCCGAGCGGTTCTGGGACCCGCTCGACGGCAGGGCGCGCGACCGGGTCGGCCGCTGGCTGGCCGCGTCGCTGCCCCGGGCGACCCCGCCGAACAACTGGAACTTCTTCCCGGTCATGGTCAGCCTCGGCCTGGACCGGGTCGGCTACGCGCACGACCGCGACGCGCGGCACGCCCGCCTGGACACCCTGGAGTCGTACGCCCTGGGCGGCGGCTGGTACGGCGACGGCGCCACCGCGCAGCGCGACTACTACGTCCCGTGGGCCATGCACTTCTACGGCCTGATCTACGCCGCGCTCGCCGGCGAGGCCGACCCGGCGCGGGCGGAGCGCTTCCGGCAGCGCGCGGCGGACTTCGCCCCGGACTTCCGGCACTGGTTCGCCGACGACGGCGCCGCGGTGCCCTTCGGCCGCAGCCTCACCTACCGCTTCGCGCAGGGCTCTTTCTGGGGCGCGCTGCCCTACGCCGGAGTGGACGCGCTCTCCCACGGCGAGGTCAAGGGCCTGCTGCTGCGGCACCTGCGCTGGTGGCGGGCCCGGCAGGAGCGGATCGCGCCCGACGGGGTGCTGTCGATCGGGTACGGCTACCCGCAGCCGCTGATGGCCGAGCAGTACAACGGGCCGGGGTCGCCGTACTGGGCGATGAAGGCGTTCCTGCCGCTGGCGCTGCCGGCCGGCCACGCGTTCTGGACGGCGGCGGAGGAGCCGCACGCGGCCGCGGAAGGTGCCACCGCCGGCGCCGGGGAAGGCGCCGCGGCCGGCACCGGGGAAGGCGCCGTGGCCGACGGGGCGCGGATCGGGGCGCGGACCGTTGCGCGGGTGTCCGCGCAGCCGCACCCCGGCGCCGTGCTCATGCGCTCGGGCGGCGACGTGACCGCGCTCAGCGGGCTCCAGCACGGCATGTGGGCGCGGGCCGGCGCCGCGAAGTACGCCAAGTTCGCCTACTCCACCCGCTTCGCCTTCAGCGTCCCGTCCGGTGAGACCGGCCTGACGCACGGGGCGTACGACTCGGTGCTGGCCGTCAGCGACGACGGCCCGGAGGCGGAGCCGGTGCACTTCCGGGTCCGCGAGGCCGGCGAGGAGCCGAGCACCACGGCCGACGGCGGCGTGCGCAGCACCTGGCACCCCTGGCCCGACGTGGAGATCACCACCTGGCTCGACGCGTCGGCGCCCTGGCACCTGCGGACCCACCGCGTCCGCACCGCCCGGCCGCTGTTCACCGCGGAGGGCAGCTTCGCCGTCGACCGCGACGGCGGGCCGGTCCGGCTCGAGAGCGCGGCCGGCAGCGCGGTCGCGGTGTCCGCGGCGGGCGACCTCAGCGGGCTGCGGGACATCGGCGGCGGCCCGGTCCGGGAGGGTCGCGTCGTCAACCCGCTGCCCGGCACCAACCTGCTGGCCCGGCGCACCGCGCTGCCCGTGCTCACGGTCCGGCTGGAGCCGGGCGAGCACTGGCTGCGCTGCGCGGTCCTGGGCGCGGGGCCGGAGCAGGCGGGGGCGTGGGACGGCCCGGTCCCGCCGCCGCCCGCGCACTGACGCCGGCGGCCGCCGCGCGCGACCGGCCCCGCGCGACCGGCCCCGCCCGACCGGCCCCGCGCGACCGGTTCCGCGGACCGGGCCCCCGGAGCCGGGCCGCGGCAGGGCGGAGCGGTCCGGGGGCCCGGAGACGACGGCCGCCGACGGCCGTACACGGTCTCCGTCGGGGTCAGCCGCGGCGGACCGTGACCGTCCGGGTGCCGGCCGGTACGCCGGTGAGCACGACGTAACCGGCCTGCGCCCGGGCGGAGTAGGCGCGCGCGGTGCGGTCCCAGGCGGTCTTGCCGTCCACCTTCACCACGAAGGACCCGGTGGCCGCCACCGGGACCGCGATCTCGCCGACGGCGCCGCTCGCGGCGGTGACGGTCAGGTCGAACTCACCGCGGCCGCGGTCCCGCCAAGACACCGCGATCACCCCGGCCGGCGTCGTCAACTGCCCCTCCGCGCGGCCGACTCCGCCCGGGTGCGGGGCGACGCGGTAGCCGGCGGTGCCGTCGTCGGCGGGCGCGATGCCCAGCAGCCGGAAGGTCAGTGCCGAGGTCGGCCCGGTGGACCAGCCGTGCGCGGCGCTCATGTAGGAGCCGGTGTAGTCCGAGCTGCCGTCGGTGCGGTAGCCCTCCCAGAAGGTGCTGGCGGTGCCCTGCGGCGCGTCCAGCATGTAGCCCCACTCCCGGCGGACCAGGTCCAGCGCGGTGCTGTCGCGGCCGGCGGCGAAGTGCGCGTGCACCTCCATGCCGCCGGGGAAGGGGTGCACCGACTGCGCGCTCTTCTCCGGGGTGAGCGCGCCGACCGGCGTCCAGCGCGCGCCGAGCGCCTTGCTCACCGCGGCCGCCCGGTCCGCGTCCGGCACCAGGCCGAACCACACCGCCAGCGCGTTGCCGTCCTGCGGGTAGAGCGTGGAGCCGGGCTTGTCGCGGTAGAGCCCCGCGCCGCCGTCCCAGTAACCGGCCGCCTCCACCGCGGACTTCAGCGCGGCGGCCCTCGCAGTGCTGTCCGAGGCGGTCGCGGTGTCGCCGGCCGCCCGGGCGAGCGGGCCGGCGGTGACCAGCGCGCGGTACATGATGGCGTTGGCCTCGATGTTCTTGCCGTCGGAGTCGGTGCGCGCCCAGTCGGCGCTCGCGGTGACGTCCAGCAGCCCGTCGCCGTCGATCTTGGCGGTGACGTAGTCCAGCGCGGCCTTGTACCGGGGGTAGATCCCGGTCGCCCAGGCCGTGTCGCCGGTGAACTGGAGGTAGGAGGCGGTGCCGATCAGCGTCCACAGGTGGTAGGTGTCGGAGTTGCCGATGAAGTCGACGGCCGGGCCCGCGTAGGGCAGGGCGCCGTTGCCGGCCTGGTGGTTGTAGAGCGTCTGGAGGGAGTCGCGCACCGTCCGCATGTCGCCGAGCGACACGTAGTCGGTGAGCACGGAGATCCCGAGGTCGCCCGGCCACACGGTGCGGTCGCGCTTGGCGCCGTCCACGAGCACGGTGTCGCCGGCCTCGCCGATCCGGGCGCCGTTGTTCCAGCCGACCGCGGGCGGGCCCCAGACCCGGCCCTGGTTGTTCGCCACGATGTTGGTCTGCACCGTGTAGGCGCCCGCGTACCAGATGCGGGTGAGCAGGTCGTCGTCGCAGGAGAAGTAGTTGGGGTAGGCGCGCAGGTCCGCCGTGTTGGGGGCGAAGGCGATCTCCACGGTCACGCCGGCGAGTTCCACCGCGCCCGCGCCCTGGTTGACGACCGTCAGGTAGCGGAAGCCGCCCCGCAACTGGCTCGCCGGGTCGTCGGCGGCGTCGGTGCCGGAGACGGGCACGGAGGTCCGGGTGCTGATCCGGCCGGCCGGCTGGGCGGTGTAGCAGACAGGGGGCTCGTCGTTGCTGCCGCCGTTGGAGCCGTCGCTCGACGTGGTGCTGACGTACGTGGACAGCTCGCTGTAGGTCAGCCCCAGTAGCTGGTCGGCGTCCGTGCCGGCGCCCAGGGTGAGGGTGACGTGGCCGCCGACCTCCTTGCCGAAGTCGAGGGTGACCGACGCGCCCTCGCCGCTCAGCCGGGTGGCGGCCGTACCGGGCTTGCGCACCAGATCCCCGGCCGCGCCGACGCCGCCGGTGGTGGCGTGCACGGCGACGGGAGCGACCGTACGGCTTGCGGGGGAGAGCTTGAAGGCGTCCCAGCGGCCGCTCGGGGCGGCGTGCGCGCCGGACGTCCCGCCGGCCGACGACGCCGCGGCGGGCGCCACACCCCGCGCCCCCGCGGGCGCCGACCCGGCGGCCGGTGCCGCCGCCTCGGCCGTCACCCCGCGCATCGCCGCGGCGGCGACCACCGAGGCGGCACCCGCGCGGAGCACCATCCTCCGCTTCGGCCCGGGGCCCGGTTCCGTGCTGTTCGACATGGCTCGCTCCTGTCGCGGCGCCGAGGTGGCCCGAGGGGGCTCGGAGACGGTCGCTGTCCGCGATCGGCGCACCGGATTGAAATGTTTCAGCTCTGAACGGTGCACACGCTATCCACGGCGCCCCGGCGCGGCAACAGTCGTGCGCCGACCAGTTTTCGGACAACTCGCGGCGCCGCCAGGGAACTTAACCCCGCAATACGGTCGATAACCGCTCGCCCGCGCGCGGCGCCGCGTACTGATCCGTGCCGGGGCCCTTGTCCCCGGGAGGGGATTGCCGGTAGGACGTGGCGGCGCGCATGAAACGTTATGGTTCCCCGTAGGGAGACGCCGCATGACCGTGTTCGCACGCACCATCGCCCGTCCCACCGGACCCCCGGGAGGCCGCGGAAGGAGCCGCGGGAGCCGGGCGGCGGCGCTGGCCGCGCTCCTCGCGACCGCGCTGGCGGCCCCGACCACCGCGTCGGCGACCGCGCCCGGCGGGCACGCCTCCGGCGGCCCGCTCGCCCCCACCGGGCTGCGGCTCGACGGCCGGACGACGGACGTCGTCACCGACACCGCCCATCCGTCGTTCGCCTGGACGGTCCGCGACACCGGCCGCGCCGAGGCCCAGACCGGGTACGAGGTGCGGGTCGCGCCCGCCACCGCGAGCGGCGGGAAGGGCCGGCCGGCGGCCGGGTGGGACACCGGCCGGGTGCGGTCCGCGAACGCCACCGCCGTGCCCTACACCGGCCCCGCGCTCGTCGCGGACCGGACGTACACCTGGACCGTCAGGACCTGGAACAAGGAGGGCGCCGCGTCCGCCTGGTCGGCGCCGGCCACCTTCGACACCGGGCTGCCCGCCGCCACCGACTGGTCGTCCTGGTGGCTGCGCGCAGACGACGGCGCCCTCACCCGCGGCGACTTCCAGGTCACCCGGCCCGTCGCCCGGGCACGCCTGTACTTCGGCGCGCAGGGCATCGTGGAACCCCACCTGAACGGCGCCCTCGTGCAGCCGTCGGAGGTCCTGGACTCCTCGGTCACCGACTACGACGCGCGCGTGCTCTACCGCGACCTGGACGTCACCGCGCAACTGCGCCGGGGCGCGAACACGCTGGGGTTCATGGCGGGCCGGGGCCAGTACGGCGGCCAGCCGGTCTTCACCGCCCAACTCGACATCACCTACACCGACGGCTCCACCGCAACCTTCGGCACCGGCCCGTCCTGGCGGACCACCGCCGGCCCGGTGACCGGCGACGACTTCTGGTACGGCGAGACCTACGACGCCCGCAAGGCGGCGCCCGGTTGGGACGCCCCCGGCCACGACGACACCGGGTGGACGGCCGTGCACGCGCTCTTCCCGGTCGCGCACCCGGTGAGCCTGGCCCAGGGGAGACCGGTCACCGCGCTGGACACCACGACCACCGCGGGCTGGTCGCCGGCCGCGCTCACCGACGGGACCGACAACTCCACCGATGCCTCCGAGGGCTACCACTCGAAGATCGAGACGACCCCGGACACCACCAAGTGGGTGCAGACCGACCTCGGTTCGGAGCAGCCGCTGCGGACCCTCACGCTCTTCCCGGCGCGCCCCACCAACGACACCTCCGGCGACCTGATCGCCGCCGGCTTCCCCGTCCGCTACAAGGTCGAGGTCAGCGACGACCCGACGTTCGCCACCGCCACCACGGTCGTGGACCGCACCGGCGCCGACCAGCCGAGCCCCGGCACCACGCCGGTGACCCTCACCACCGACACCACCGCCCGCTACGTCCGGGTCACCGCCACCAAGCTGCCCTGCACCAGCGCCGGCTGCACCTTCCGGCTGGCCGAACTCGGCGTCTACGGCGCCCGTCCCGCCACCGGCTACGACACCATGACCGCGCTCCAGGCCGACACCTCCCCGCCGACCCGCGTCGTCCAGACCCTCGACCCGGTCAAGGAGACCCGCCCCGCCGACGGCGTGCGCGTCTACGACTTCGGCCAGAACCGCACCGGCCGCATCACCCTCGCGGCCGCCGAACCGGCCGGCACCACCGCCACCGTCACCCAGGGCGAGATCCTGGACGCGAACGGCCGGGTGACGACCTCCAACATCAGCTTCTCCGCCGCCGACCCGCCACGGCAGACCGACCACTACACCTTCGCCGGCTCCGGCACCGAGAGCTACGCGCCGCACTTCACCTACGCCGGCTTCCGCTACGCGGAGCTGACCGGCCTGCCCGACGACGCGAAGGTGACCGTGACCGCGCAGGTCGTGCACTCCGACGTGGCCACCACCGGGCGGTTCAGCACCTCCGACCCGCTGCTCGACAAGATCCAGGACGCCGTCGCGCAGACCCAGCTCAACGACCTGGAGTCCATCCCGATGGACTGCCCGACCCGCGAGCGGCACGGCTGGCTCGGCGACGCGGGCGACAGCGACCAGGAGGCGATGAGCAACTACGACATGCAGGCGTTCTACGCCAAGTGGCTCGGCGACATCTCCACCAGCGCCAACGCCGACGGCAGCATCCCCTCGGTGGCACCGGCCAACGGCGGGCAGGGCGCCTGGGCCACCGACCCGGCCTGGGGCAGCGCCTACCCGCAGATCGTCTGGGACACCTACACGCAGTACGGCGACCCGCGGCCGATCGCCGCCAACTACGCGCAGGTCAAGGCGTGGGTGGACTACCTCGCCACGATCAGCGACGCCGACCACGTGGTGGTCGCCTCCCCGACCTCCTGGGGCGACGACTGGCTGTCCACGGTCAGCACCCCGCACGACTACTTCCAGACCGCCTTCTCCTACCTCGACGCGTCCCTGCTGGCGAAGATGGCCGCGGTGCTCGGCAGGACCGCCGACGCGGCGCACTACGACGCGGTCGCCGACCAGGTGAGGACCGGCTTCCTGTCGCGCTACTTCGACCCCGCCACCGGCGTGTTCGGCAACGGCTCGCAACTGTCCTACGCGATGCCGCTCGTGCTCGGCCTCGTCCCGGCCGGCTACGAGCAGTCCACCCTCGACAGGCTCGTCCAGGACATCACCGCGCACGACGACCACGTCACCACCGGTTTCGTCGGCACCACGTACGTCTACCAGGCGCTCGGCGCGTACGGCCGCAACGACGTCGCGCTCGCCCTCGCCGAGCGCGAGGACTACCCGAGCTTCGGGTACATGGTCGACCAGGGGCCCGGCACGATCTGGGAGAAGTGGCCGGACTCCTCGGCGCCCGACGGCACCTCGTCGAAGGACCACATCGGGCTCGGCGGCTCGATCGGGCAGTGGTTCTACCAGCAGCTCGCCGGCATCCAGCCCGGCGGGCAGGCCACCGGCGCCGGCGCGGGCTACGGCGACCTCACGCTCGCGCCCAGCGTGGTCGGCGACCTCACGCACGTCTCGGCCACCCAGCAGACCGTGCGCGGCACCGTCGAGAGCTCCTGGCAGCGGCACGGCGACGACCTCACCTACCACGCCGTCGTCCCCGTCGGCAGCACCGCGACGGTCCGGCTCCCGCTGCTCGGGGGGACGGCTTCCACCGTCCGCGAGAACGGCCGGACCCTCCACGCGCCGGGCCGGACCGCCCAGTCCGACCCGGGGGTCACCGTGGGGGAGGCGAGCGGCGGAACCCTGACGATGACCGTCGGCTCCGGCGACTACACCTTCACGGTCACGGACGGCTGACCCGCCGGGCGACCCCTCCGGCCCGCCCCGGCCCCGCTCCGCCCCGGTACCGACCCGCCCCGGCCCCGTCGGGTCCCGTTCCGACGGGGCCGGGCGGCCGGGCGGGTTCGCCCCGCCTCGCGGCGACCCGCTAGCGTGCTGGGCATGACTGACATCCGCCCTGGTGCCGCGGCCGCCGGCCTCGCCACCGTCGCCGACGACGGCACCGTCCTGGACACCTGGTACCCCGCCCCGGAGCTGTCCGGGCAGCCCGGCCCCGCGGGGACCGAGCACCTCACCGAGGAGCGCGCCGCACAGTTGCTGGGCGCGGCCGCGCCGAAGGCCCTGGGCCCCGACCCGCGCCGGGGCGTGCGGGTCGTCGCGGTCCGCACGGTGATCGGCTCGCTCGACGACAAGCCGCTCGACACGCACGACGTGTACCTGCGGCTGCACCTGCTCAGCCACCGCCTGGTGCGTCCGAACGAGCTGAACCTCGACGGCGTCTTCGGGCTGCTCGCGAACGTGGCGTGGACCTCGCTGGGGCCGGTGCCGGTGGCGGGCCTGGAGCGGACCCGGCTCGCCGCGCGGGCGGAGGGCACCCACCTGAGCGTGTTCGGCGTGGACAAGTTCCCGCGCATGACGGACTACGTGGCTCCCGCGGGCGTACGGATCGCGGACGCCGGGCGGGTCCGGCTCGGCGCCCACCTCGCGGCCGGCACCACGGTGATGCACGAGGGCTTCTGCAACTTCAACGCCGGCACGCTGGGCACCTCCATGGTCGAGGGCCGCATCTCGCAGGGCGTGGTGATCGGCGACGGCTCCGACGTCGGCGGCGGCGCCTCGATCATGGGCACGCTCTCCGGCGGCGGCACCCAGCGCGTCGCGGTCGGGCAGCGCTGCCTGCTCGGGGCGGAGTCCGGGCTCGGGATCGCCCTCGGCGACGACTGCGTGATCGAGGCCGGGCTCTACGTCACCGCGGGCACCCGGGTCACGCTCCCGGACGGCCAGATCGTCAAGGCGGTCGAACTGTCCGGCGCCGACAACCTCCTCTTCCGCCGCAACTCCACCACCGGAAAGGTGGAGGTCCTCCAGCGCACCGGGTCCTGGGGCGGCCTGAACGCGGCCCTGCACTCCCACAACTAGGTTCGGTCCCAAGGGCCTCGGGGTTCGGCCCCGGGGCGCGGGGCCGACGTTCGGGGCCGGGGTGCGGGGCGGCACCGTCTCCCATCGTCCCGTCCCGTCCCGTCCCGTCCCGTCCCTCCGCCGGACGGGACGGGCGGGTGCACGGGCGGCCGTGGCGGCCTGCGGGCCCACCCGGGGTGGCCGCCGTGCGGGGCCGCCGGTCAGGTGGGGACGTTGAGGCTGAGCAGGGCGGCCCCCGCGCGCGACAGCCGTACCTCGGTGGTCGCGCAGTTGCGCAGCGCCGGGAAGACCTGGCGGTAGCGGCTCTCGGGGATGCCGAGCAGGTGGCAGAGGACCAGCCGGAAGAGCGTGTTGTGGGCGACCACGAGCACGCGCCGGCCGGGACGGGCGGCGGCCACCCGGTGCAGCGCGGCCGCCCCGCGCGCCGCGGCCGTGAAGGGGTCCTCCCCGGCGGGGAAGGGATGGGCGGCGGGGTTGGCGAGGAAGGCGGCGGCGGCCTCGGGGTGGGAGGCGCGCAGCTCGTCCAGGGTGCGCCCCTCGGCGATCCCGAAGTCCACCTCCTTCAGGCCCGGTTCGACGTCGGGCGCGATCCCGGTGGCGCGCGCCGCGGGCTCCGCCGTGCGGCGGGCGCGCGACAGCGGGGAGGTGACGACGGCGTCGAGACCGGCCCCGGCCGCCCAGGCGCCCAGCGCCTCGGCCTGGTCGAGCCCCCGCGGGGTGAGCGCGATGTCGCTGACCCCGGTGTAGCGGTTCTCCTCGTGCCAGACGGTCTCGCCGTGCCGGGCGAGGAAGAGGGTCGCGGCCCCGGAGGAAGGGGTGTCGGTCATCCGTGCTCCCGTGCGTAGGCGGCCGTCGGTGCGGGGAGCCAGCCGCGCCGCTCCCAGGCGTCCACGAGCGCCACGAAGGGCTCGTCGAAGCGCCGGCTCACCTCGGGCCGCGGGTCGAGTGTCGTACGGACCCGCACCATCGGCCGCAGGTCCGACCACGCCGCGGGCCCCGCGCCGTCGGCCGGACCGACGCCGTGCGCGGCGAGCACCGCCATCCCCAGCGCCGGGTCGGCGTGTTCGGGGACCACCGCCTGACGGCCCAGCACGTCGGCGCGCAACTGGTTCCAGTACGCGCTGCCGGTCGCGCCCCCGGTGAAGGCCACCGGACCCTCGATCCGCGCGCCGAGCTGCCGGACGTACGCCAGGCACAGCCGCTCCACGTGGGCGACGCCCTGGAGGAGCGAGGCGTGCAGGTCGCCGTCGCCGGCCGGGGTGCCCAGGGTGAAGGGCTCGGCGTCGGGTGCGAGGAAGGGGAAGCGCTCGCCGCGCGAGACCAGCGGATAGGACAGCACGCCCGACGGTTCGTGGGCCGCGGCGGCGCGGTCCAGCCGGGCCAGGTCCGCCCCGGGGAAGGCCCTGGCCAGCGCGCCCGCGCCGACGCTGGAGGCGCCCCCCGGCAGCCAGTTGCCGTCCGCCGCGCGGTGGTTGTACAGCACCCCGGCCGGGTCGGTGAGCGGCCGTGCGGTGACGCCCTTGAGCACCAGGGTGGTGCCGAGCACGCTGTTCCACTGCCCGATGTCCCAGGCCCCGGAGCCGAGTTGGGCCGCGCACCCGTCGGTCATGCCGGCGACGACCGGGGTGCCCTCGGCCAGCCCGGTGACGGCCGCCGCCCGCGCGCACACGGTGCCGAGCACGCTGCCGGGTGCCACCACCGCCGGGAAGTCCAGTGCGGCCAGCCCGAGTTCGTCGTGGACCGCGTGCGGCCAGCCGCCGCCGCGCAGGTCGTACCCGGTCTTGAGGGCGTGGCTGGAGTCGGTGGGCACCGGCCGCCCGACCAGCCGGGTGGTCACGAAGTCCGCCTGGTGGCAGACCCGGGCGCCGCGCAGCGCCCCCGCCCCGCCGTCCGCCCGGCGGACCAGCCAGAGCAGCTTCGCCAGCGCCCAGCTCGGCTGGATGCGGTAGCCGAGCGCGTCCCACACGTCGGCGCCGGCCTCCTGCGCGGTGCGCGCCTCGGCGGCCGCCCGGCCGTCGTCGTACATCAGCGCGGGGGTCAGCGGGGTGCCGCCGGCGTCGGTGAGCAGCACCGTCCCGGAGGTGGCGCAGACCGCCACACCCCGCACCCGGGCGGGCCGCACGGCGCGCAGCGCCTCGCGCAGCGCGGCGCAGGCGCCCTCCCACCAGTCGGACGGGAACTGCTCGTGCCGGTCGCCGTCGCGGTGGCCGGCCAGCGGAGCGGAGCCGCGGCCGAGCAGCCGGCCGTCGCCCGTCACGGCGAGGGCGCGCACGCCCTGCGTCCCGAGGTCGATCCCCACCCACAGGTCCTGCGCGGAGGTGTCCGTCACGGGGCTGCGGTCCTCTCACTCGTCGTCCGGTGGCCGCGGCGGGCTGGGCGCACCCCGGGGTTTTCACACCCCGACCACAGTCGGGTCCCGCGCCCGCCCGCACCGTCCGTAAGGGACGGTATCCCGCCTCCCACCTGGTGAGAGGCGATCCGGCGGACCGCTCGACGGGTTGACCCGGCCGCCGCACGTGGTGAACACTGCCGAACGCTACCTCAGTCAGGAATGTTATATCCACAACGCAGACTGTTATGGTCGGTCGACGGATCGGAACGGGACCGCAGGGATGTCACAGGACAAGAACCGCCGGGGGCCCTCCCAGCGCCGACGCGAGCTGTCGGACCACGTGCTGGCCGAGGGCTCGGTCTCCGCGTCCGACCTGGCCGAGCGGTTCGGGGTGAGTCTGATGACCATCTACCGCGACATCGACGAACTGGAGCGGGAGGGCATCCTGCGCAAGTTCCGCGGCGGGGTCACCGTCCAGCCGTCCGGCGTGTTCGAGAGCAACGTGGCGTTCCGCAAGAAGACCATGCGGGCCGAGAAGGAGGCCGTCGCGGCGAAGGCGGCCGCACTCGTCGAACCCGGCATGTCCGTGATGGTCGACGACTCCACCACCGCCCTGGAACTGGCCCGGCTGCTGCCCGGCGTGGAACCGCTGACCGTGGTCACCAACTTCCTCGAAGTGCTCAACCTGCTCTCCGACGAGCGCGGGCTGCACCTGATGGCCCTGGGCGGCGACTACGACCGGCTGCACGACTCCTTCCTCGGCGTGCCCTGCGTGGAGGCGGTCGAGGCGCTGCGGGTGGACCTCTGCTTCGTGTCCACCTCGTCGGTGTACGGCAACCACGCCTACCACCAGGAGCAGCGCATCGTCGCGGTCAAGCGGGCGATGCTGAAGGCGGCCGACCGCAGCGTCCTGATGATCGACCACTCCAAGCTGGGGCGCACCGCCCTGCACCGGCTGGCCCCGCTGAGCACCTTCGACCTCGTCGTCATCGACGACCGCACCCCGCCCGACGTCCTGCGCTCCCTCGACGAGAGCGGCGTCCCCTACGAGATCGCTCCGACCGGAGCATGAAGGAGACCCGGCCATGAGAATCCTCGCAGCGGGCGACCACTTCGTCGCGCCCGACCTGTTCGCCCGGGAACTGGCGGCCGAGATCGGCGCCCAGCACCACGTCGAGCGGCTGCGGCTGCCGTGGCCGCTGACCCCGTTCGGCCCGGTCGCCGAGGTCGACGAGGCGTCGGGCGACGAGGACACGATGCTCGCCGCGCTGGACGGGGCCCAGGTCTGCGTCACCCAGATGGGGCCGGTGACCCGCAGGATCCTCGACGGCGCCCCCGACCTGCGGCTGGTGGTCATCGGCCGCGGCGGCCCGGTCAACGTCAACCTGGACGCTGCGAAGGAGCGGGGCGTCCAGGTCTGCAACGCCCCCGGGCGGAACGCCGCCGCCACCGCCGAGTACACCGTCGGGATGATGCTGGCGGCGATGCGCCGCATCCCCGAGACGTCCGCCGCGCTGGCCGCCGGGCGCTGGGCCGGCGAGTACTACACCTACGACAACTGCGGCCCCGGCCTCGACGGCGCGAACGTCGGGCTCGTCGGCTGCGGCGCGGTCGGCAGCCGGGTGGCGCGCGCCCTGACCGCCCTCGGCGCCCGCGTGCGGGTGTACGACCCGTACGCCGACGAGCGGGTGCTGCGCGCGTCCGGCGAGCCCGTCGCCGACCTCGACGCCCTCCTGCGCGGCTCCGACGTGGTGTCGCTGCACGCGCGGCTGACGCCGGAGACCAGGGGACTGCTCGGTGCCCGGGAGCTGGCGCTGCTGCCGGACGGCGCGGTCGTCGTCAACTGCGCGCGCGGCGCGCTGCTGGACGAGGACGCGCTCTGCGAGGCCCTGGAGTCCGGGCGGCTGGCGGCCGCCGGGCTCGACGTGTTCGCGGTGGAGCCCCCGCCGCCGCACTCGCGGCTGCGGTCCGCGCCCCGGCTGGTCATGACGCCGCACCTGGCGGGCGCCAACACCTCCGTCGCGCACAACGCGGCGCGGATCGCGGCGGCGGAGGTGGGGCGCTTCCTGCGCGGCGAGCCGCTCGCCCACCGCGTCGCCTAGGCTCCGCCCCCGCCCCGCCCCGCCCCACCAGCCCAAGCCCCCGCCCCAGCCGCCGCCCCGGACCGGTGCGGCGGCGGCTCGCTCCTCCGCACCTCCCGCACGTGGCGTTCGCGTCCTGTGCGGCTGATTCCGCCGAAGGCCGCCGTGTCGGGGGCCTTCCAGCCGAGGGAAGGGACACACGGTGTTCGTCGGACTGGACATGGGAACATCCGTCGCCAAGGCGGCGGCCTTCGCCGATGACGGCACGACCCTGCGCGTCGAATCGGTCCCCATCGCGCTCGGCGGCCGCGGCGAGGCGGTCGAGCAGGACGTCGAGGAAGTGGTGCGCGCCGCCACCCGCGTGATCGGCGCCGTCACCGAGGGGCAGCCGCCCGCGCTCGTGGCCGTGACCGGGCAGGGCGACGGCCTGTGGCTGGTGGACGCCGAGGGCCGGGCCGTACGCCCCGCGATGTCCTGGATGGACGGGCGGGCCGGCGGCCTGGTGGCCGGCTGGATGGCCGACGGCACCGCCGACCGGCTCTACCGCCGCACCGGCAACGTGCTCTTCCCCGGCTCGCCCGGGCCGCTGCTCGCCTGGCTGGACCGCCGCGAACCGCACGCCCTCGACGCCGCCGCCACTGCGGCCTGCTGCAAGGACGTCCTCCACCTGCGGCTGACCGGCGAGCGCGGGACCGACCTGTCCGACGCGTCGGTGCCCTTCCTCGACCCGCGCACCCGCACCTACGCCCCCGACGCGCTCGCCGCCCTCGGCGTCGAGCACCGCGCCGGGCTGCTGGCGCCGATCGCCGCGACCCTGCCGTACGGGCAGGCACGCGGGCACACCGCGGGCCTGCCGGACGGCACCCCCGTCACCTGCGGCCCCTACGACCTGCCAGCCTGTGCGACGGGCGCCGGGGTGACCGAGCCGGGCGACGGGCTGCTCATCGTGGGGACCACCCTGGCCTGCCAGGTCGTCGTGGAGCACGTCGACCTCGACGGCGACCCGGTCGGCTTCCACCTCGCCACCGCCCGGGCGGACCGGCACCTGCGGGCGCTGCCGGCGATGACCGGCACCGTGGCGCTCGACTGGGTGCTCGGGCTGACCGGCACGACCCACGACCAGCTCTCCGACCTGCTCGACGCGTCCCCGCGCGGTGCCCGGGGCGTCGCCGCGCTGCCCTACCTGTCGCCGTCGGGTGAGCGCGCGCCCTTCGTCGACCCCACCGCCCGCGGCGAGTTCACCGGGCTGGACCTGCGGGCCACCCGCGAGGACCTGGTCCGCGCGATGTGCGAGGCCATCGCCTTCGCCGCCCGGCACTGCCTCGAAGCGGCCGGCCTCGCCGGGCAGTTGGCCGTCTGCGGCGGCGGCGCCCGTACCTCCGGGTGGCTGCGGCTCTTCGCCGACGTGCTGGGGCGCCCGCTACGGGTCGCGCGCGGCCCCGAACCCGGCGCGCGCGGCGCGGTGCTGGCCGGGGTGGCGGCCCACGGCGCCGCGATCGGCCGGGAGGTGGACGTGGCGCGGTGGACCGCCCCCGAGGCCGTGGTCGATCCGGACCCGGCGGGCGTCGCCTACTACGAACAGGCCTACGCCGACTACCTGTTCCGGGTCGCGCACGCCCGCGACCGCTGGCGGGGACCGGTGTCCGGCCGCCCCTGAGCGGGCTGCGGCCGTCCCCGCGTCGCGGTCGCCCCGGCGCCCGTGCCGCGCTCCGCCGCGCCGGGGCGGTCAGCCGCCGGGGCCGCCGCCGTCGGCGGGCGGCCGCGGGTCGACGAGCAGCCGGACCGGGCCCAGCAGTCCCGAGACGCGCTGGCCGGGGAAGACGAAGTGGGTCGGGCTCGTCGAGTCCAGCCAGGGGGCGAGGGTGCCGAACACCGTGACGTCCACGGTGTGCTCGCCGGGGCCCGCCGCCCCGGTCAGGTCGAAGACGTACGGGGAGCAGATCCGCACCCCGGCGGGGGCGCCGTCGACCGACACCTCCGCCGTGCCCCGCACCCGGCCGAGGTCGAGGCGGACCCGGCCGGACGCGGCGGCGGCCGGCAGGCGTACGACCCGGCGGTAGCGGACCCCGCCGCTGTAGCCGGCCAGACCGCGGGCCTCCCAGTCGCCGACCAGGATCCGGCCCGGGCCGACCTCGCAGCGCGGCGGGCCGGCCAGGGCGGCGCCGCCCTCGTGGCCCGGGTCCGGCGTCAGCCGCAGCGCGGCCCGGCGCACGCCGGGCGGCACCGCACCGCCCGGCAGGGGGACGGCCAGGGTGTGGCGTCCGGTGGTGCCCGGAGTGCCGCCGCACTCCTCGCCGTCCACGAACACCGTGGCGCCGCCGTGCACCTCCAGCGTCAACCGCGTCGCGCCGGGCGGGAGTTCGCACCACAGCCACTCGACCCGCGGCCGGGGGCCCGGCACCGCGAACCCCACCGGCAGCACGGTGCCGTCGTCCGCCTCCGGATCCAGCCAGGCCGCGCCCGGCAGCGGATGCGGGCGCCGCCACAGGTGCAGGGCCGCCGGGTCGCCCTCCGGCGCGCGGCGCACCACCGACGGCACCCGTACGCCGTCGCGCTCCGCCCACCACGTGGCGTCGCTGTGCGCGGCCGCGACCACCGCCGAGGCGGCGTCGTGGCAGACCGCGTCCACCAGCACGGCCAGCTCGTCGCCGCCCTCGCCCTCCACCACGATCTGGTTGGAACCCGCCCGCAGCGCCGCCGCCACGTCATGCCGCCGCACCCGGGGCACCGCGTGCTCGACGTACGGGTCGAACCCGCCCTGCCGGCCCACCGTCCGGCCGTTGACCCGCAGCACGCACCGGCCGCGCGACGCGACCTGCACCACGGCGCGCGCGGGCGGCCGGTCCAGCGCCAGTACCGTCCCCACGCGTACCGGGTTGCCGCCCGCCTCCGCGGTGGCCGGTCCTGCCGTGTCCGTCTCGGCGCCGGCGGCTTGCGCGGTGTCCCCCTTCACCGCGCCCGCGTCCGGAGTGGCCGCGTTTGCGGTACCCGCCTTTGCCGTGGCTGGTTCCGCGGTGCCTCTCTCCGCCGGCGCCGGCACCGAGGTGTGCGCTTCTGCCGTGGCGGGCTTCGCCGTGGCGGCCTCGGCCGTGGCCGGCAGGGCGGACGCGGCGATCCACTCGGGGCGGCGGTAGGGCTCCGCGTCGTGCACCAGCGCCAGGTGCGCGCGCAGGTCGACGTCCTGATCCGGCGTCAGGTCCAGCTCCAGCGACCGGCGGCCGGGCGCCGACCGGAGCCGGCCGAAGGCGAGGTGGCCGCCGTCCGCCAACGCGACCGGGCGCCCGTCCAGCCGCGCCGCCTTCGCGGCGGCGGCGCCGACCGCGAGGTACCCGTCGAACTCCGCGGCCAGCAGCAGGTCGAGGGCCACCCGCCGGGTCGTGCCCGCGGGGGTCGGCCCGACGTGGACGAACTCCTCGGGCACGTGGCCCTTGGGCCCGAGCACCGCCCGGTGCACCGGGTCCTTGCGGATGCCCCGGGAGGAGGACCACTCCAGGACGGCGGCGGGCTCCCCGTCCGCGCCGCGCAGCAGCGCGTGCGGTCCGAAGGTGGCGTGCACGGTGGCCTCTTCCGGCACCGCGGCGCTGCCCGGCTCGGCCCACCCGTCCCGCAGCCCGTCCTCGCCCGGCCCCTCCGCCCGGTGCCGGAACGCGTGCAGTGCGGTGAGCGCGGGGCCCTCGCCCGGCCCGTTCGCCGGGCGGTCGAAGTCGCCCCACGTGTTGTCGGCCGTCGGCACGAGGACCATGTCCCACTCCGCGTCGTCGGCGATGGCGACCACCACCAGGTCTCGGGCCCCGGCCCCGGCCCCGGGCCCCGGTCCGGAGGCGGACTCGTGCCGCTCGCCCGTCGGCGCGGCCGCGTCATCCGGGCAGGTCCCCGCACGGCGCGTCGCGCGCCCCGTGGCGGCGGCCGGGGCCACGGGGCGAGCGGGAGCGGGTCGGTGGGCCTGTGCGGGGGTGGGGTGTGGGTGGTCGGGTGTGGGGTCGGGTGGTGTGGTCTCGCGGTCGGTGGGCGTGCTGAGCGTGGTGGTGGTCGGGCTCGGGGCGGAGACGTTGGGTCGTCCGGGTGCGGGTGCGGGTGCGGGTGCGGGTGCGGGTGCGGGTGCAGGGCCGGGTGCGGGTCGGTGGGCTTGTGCGGGGGTGGGGTGTGGGTGGTCGGGTGTGGGGTCGGGCGGTGTGTTCCCGCCGTCGGTGGGGTCGGTGGTGGCCGCTGCGGGGATCGCCGGGGTGCCGTGCCGGGCGCCGGGCCGTGCCGGCGGCACCGGCAGGGGAGGTGCGGGGCGTGCGGGGGCCGCCGGGAGGACCAGCAGGGCGGCGGGGCCGGCGTCGAAGGGCACCTCGACCTCGCGGTGGTCCGGGTCGCCCGGGACCTCCGCGACCGGCAGGGCGCGCGGCGGGCCGCCGAACGGGTCGAGCAGCAGCGCGGCGCCGGGCAGGTCGCCGGCGCGCACCCGCACCCGCGCGGTGCGGGCGTAGCGACCCGGGTCGAAGTCGTAGCGCGCGTCGAGCCAGCCCAGCGCGGCACCCCGCGCGTCCGGCGCGCCGACGGCCGCACGGGTCGCCCGGGGGGCCGCCGCCGTCAGGAACACGACGGTCGCGCCGGCCACCCGCCGGGCCAGCACGGGCACCGCCGCCTGCACGACCGGCCCCGGTCCGGCCGGCGCCCGCGCCAACCGGTCCGCGCCGGGCACGAAGGCGGCCCGCCCGTCCAAGAAACACGCCCGCAGCGCGCCGAGCGCCTCGACGGCACCCGCCCCGACGACCTCCTCGGGCACCGCGCCGACCGCCACGACCCGGCCGCCGGCGGACGCGAACTCCGCCAGTCGCCGCGCGGTGTCCGCCTCCAGGACGGTGCACGCGGGCAGCAGCACCGTCGCGTACCGTTCCTCCGCGACGCACAGCCGCGGCCCGTCCGGTCCGGCGCCGCGCACCCGTGCCCGCGCGAGGGAGGCGTCGTCGATCACGTCGGCGTCCCGGCCGAGCCGGTCCAGGACCCCCGGCCGGGTGCGGAACCAGGCCATGTCGCCCACGAGTTCGAGGTACACCGCCTGCGCGCGCGCCGCGTCCGCCGAGACGCCGTCCAGCGCGGTGCCCGCCTGCGCGGTCGTGGTCGGCGCCAGGACCGCGACGTCGCACAGGTGGCGGCCCAGGCTCAGCACCGCGCACAGCCGGGTCACCGCGTCGGCGAAGACCCGGTGGTGGCGCCAGTACGGCTGGCGCCAGTCGGTGCCCGGCGGTGCCCACTCCCACCACCCGCCCTTCGTGGTGCTGTACACCGCGTGCGGGTTGTACAGGGTCGCGCCGGCGCGCAGCCAGGGCAGCAGCCAGTCGTAGGTCTCCTCCAGCGTGCCGCCCCAGCCGGTGGAGTGGAACGCCTCGATCCAGGTGCGCCGGCGGCCGTACAGGTGGGCCAGCGAGGAGTGGACGCGGGCGTCGCCGTGGTGGTCGCTGCCCGGCGCCGAGAACCAGCGGTGGGTGCGGGCGTAGTCGGCGTACAGCGCGACACCGCCGACCGGGTGGCCCGCGCGGGCCGGGTCCTGCTGGTCGCAGCCGACCAGCAGCCCGTGCCGGTCGTGCCACCCGGCCAGCGGCCGGAAGAACGCCTCCTCGGCCAACTCCGCCCGGGTGAGCTGGTAGTCGCGCCGCACCCGGGAGACGTCGGGGCCCGGGGCGGCGTCGTCGTGGAGCGCGGGCAGGTGCGGCCGGAGGTCGTAGCCGCGCCGCCGCAGGAACTGCTCGGCGAACCGCTCCGACCAGGTGGGCAGCGACGGCAGTTCGTCCTGGAACGAGCCGGCGACCACACGGCCGAGCCGGTCGCCCAGCCGCCGCTCGAACGCGCCGTGCACGCGGTCCAGCAGCGCGGCGCACGCCTCGGCGCCGAGGTAGTCGAAGCCGCGCGCCACATGGTGGTGGAGCGTCAGCCGCCAGCGCCCGGGGCCCGGCGGCCGCACCGCGCGGCCGGCGACGGGGACCGGCACCGGCGGACCGGCCGCGTGCCCGGCGGCGTCCAGCGGTACGGCGTGGCCGGCGACCGGCCGTCCGTGCGCGGGGCAGCGCAGCACGCCGTCCCCGTCGACGTCGGCGCGGACCCGCTCCAGCGCGCGCCCGCCGTAGACCGGCCGCTCGTCGACCAGGCGGGCCTGGAGGTCGGCCCCGGAGAAGCCCAACTGGTCGTAGAACCACAGGAGGACGCCCAGTGTCTCGGCGTCCTCGCACACGCCGTCCAGCAGCGCCCACCAGGCGTCCGTCATGAACGCCGGGTCGTCGGCGTCGGACCCGAACAGCGGCCCCGAGGGCGCCAGGTTGAGGATCACCAGGTTGAACACGCCGCCCTCGGCGAAGCGTCGAAGCTGCGCGCGCAGCCGGTCCCGGTCCAGGCGCTCGCCGCTCCACCACCACAGCGCGGTGGGCGAGAAGGCCCGCGGCGGGTCGGCGAGGACCGCGGCGATCTCGGCGGGGAGGCAGTCGACGGCCCGCGGGTCGGCGGTCATGACGCGCCGTCAGCCCTTGAGGCCACCGGCGAACCCCTTGATCACGTAGCGCTGGAGGAGCAGGAAGACGACGAGGACCGGCAGTGCGGCGAGCACCAGCCCGGCGAAGACCAGGCCGTAGTTCGAGACGTACTGCCCCACGAAGGAGAAGACCGCCACCGGCACCGTCTCCCGGCCCGAACCGCCCAGGTACAGCAGCGGGGTGAAGAAGTCGTTCCAGACGAAGACCGCGTTGAGGATGACCACGGTGCCGGTGACCGGCCGCAGCAGCGGGAAGACGACCCGGGTGAACGCCTGCCGGTGGTCGCAGCCGTCGATCAGCGCCGCCTGCGCGTAGTCCCGCGGCAGCGCCCGGGCGAACCCGGTGTAGAGGAAGACGGTGAACGGCATCTGGATGCCGGTGTAGAAGAGGATCATGCCCTGGTAGGTGCCGAGCCAGCCGAGGTCGTCGACCAGCTTGTACAGCGGGATCATGCCGAGTTGGAAGGGGAGGACGATCCCGAGCAGGAACAGGACGTACAGGCCGTAGCCGAGGCCGCTCGCGCAGCGGGCGAGGTAGTAGGCCGCCGTGGAGCCGACGACGACCAGCAGCAGCAGGCTCGCGGCGGTGATGACCGCGCTGTTGACCAGGGCCGAGCCGAGCGACGCCGACGACCAGGCGTCGCCGAAGTTGCCGAAGTCGGGCGACGTCGGCGGTGACAGCGGCGAGTCGGCGATCTGCGCCGGGCTCTTCAGCGCCAGGGTGACCAGGGCGTACACCGGGAAGAGGAACGCGACGGCGGCCGCGATCATCACCAGCTCCAGCAGGTAGCGCCCGTACCCCGCCCGGCGCCTGCCGCCCGCGGTCGCGGGCCGCCCCGCGGGCCGTTCGGCGTCCGCGTCGACCCGGCCGGCCGTCGCCGCGCTCACGCGGCGACCTCGCGGGCGCGCAGGTAGTGCAGTTGCACCAGGGAGACCGCGGCCACGAACAGCGCGAGCACCAGCGCCACGGCCGTGCTGTAGCCGAACTTCCCGTACACGAAGGCCTCCTTGTAGAGCACCGTCGACAGCGTCTCGCTCGCCGTGCCGGGGCCGCCGTCGGTCGCCGCGTACACCTGGTCGAAGAGTTTCAGGCCGCCGATGGTCGACAGCATCAGGTTGACCGTGAGCGCGGGCGCCAGCAGCGGCCAGGTGACGTAGCGGAACCGCTGCCAGGTGCCGGCGCCGTCGATGCGCGCCGCCTCCTGGAGTTCGGGCGGCACGTCCTGCAACCCGGCAAGGAAGATCACCATCGAGTAGCCGGCGTACTGCCACACCACCATGGCGGCCACCGACCACAGCGTGAGCGACGGGTCGCCCAGCCAGTCCTGGCGCAGCCCGCCGAGTCCGACGGCGCCGAGGACGCCGTTGAGCCCCGCGCCGCTGTCCGGGTTGTAGACGTACTTCCACAGGAACGCCACCATCACCGGGCTGACGACGGCGGGGGCGAAGAAGACCACCCGCAGCAGCGCCCGGGAGCGGATGCCGGTGTGGACGCCCAGCGCCAGCAGCAGCCCGACGAGGTTCTGCGCCACCACGACGGCGACGGTGAGCAGCAGGGTGTTGCCGATGGAGTGCACGGCGCGGTCGTCGCCGAGCAGCGTGTGGAAGTTGGCCAGGCCGACGAACGAGAACGACCCGACGCCCGTCCAGTCGGTGAACGCGTAGACGACGCCCGCGGCGCTCGGGTAGAGCACCACCAGCGCGTACACGGCCAGGGCGGGCAGCACGAAGATCCGGGGCGGCACCGTGGGGTCGCGGCGCCCGGTCCGCCGCAGCGGGTTCAGGGGCGCCCTCACGAAGTCTTCCCGTACGCCTCGTCCATCTGCGCCAGCGCGCCCTTCACGTCGGTCCGGCCCGCCAGCAGGTCCTGCACGGCGGCGAAGTGGGCGGGCTGGACCTCGGCGTTGGGCCAGCGCTGGTCCATGAACGGCACGGCGCGGCCCGCGTCGATGACGGGCAGGAACGGGGTGAGCACCGGGTCGAGCCGGGTGGTGGAGTCGCGGGAGAAGGGGATGGCCGAGACGGCCGCCGCCCAGGCGTTGAGGTTCTCCTGCCGGCCGAGGAACTCCACGAACTGCCGGCCCTTGGCGGAGTTCCTCGCCCGCGAGGAGACCCCGAGCCCCACCACGATGCCGGCCGGTATCCACAGCTTCGACGCGTCCTCGCCGCCGGGGAACAGGAACATGCCCAGGTCGTCCGGGGACGCGGCGGCCTGCCGGAAGTTGGCGAGCACCGAGGAGACCTGGACGGCCATGGCCGCCTTGCCGGTGGCGACCATCGAGGTCTGCTGCTCGTAGGTGGTGCCGTCGGGGTGGTCGTTGAAGAAGCCCCGCTTCTGCAACTCCTGGTACTTGCCCAGCGCGTCGGCCCACCCGGAGTCGGCGAACGTCGCCTTCCCGGCGGCCATCTCGTCGTCGAAGCGCGGGTTCGCGGCGTAGACCGCGTTGGGCACCAGGGCGTACGTGATGAGCTGGGTGACCCAGGGCGTCTGCGCGCCGAGCGCGATCGGCACGGTGCCCTTGGCCTTCAACGTGGCGCACACGCGCAGGAGTTCGGACCAGGTGCCGGGCGGCCGCACGCCGGCCTCGGCGAACACCCGCTTGTTGTAGACGGCGCCGATGACGCTGCTGCCCGCCGAGTAGAGGTACGTCTTCCCGTCCCGGCGGTAGGCCGCGTCGAAGCTCTTCGGGATGGTCTTGGTCCACGCCTGGTCGTCGAGGTCGGCCAGCAGGCCCGCCTTGGCCAGTTCGACCATGGACATCGCGCTGCCGCTGCCGGGGTACAGGACGTGCACGTCGGGGGCGTTGCCGCCGGCGAGCTGCGTGCGGACCACCGTCTGCACCTGGTCGGTGGGCGCGAAGGAGGTGCTGAACCCGACCCCGGGACGGCTCCTGCGGTAGGCGGCGACGAGTTTCGTGACCGGCTGCTGCTCGTCGGCGACCCCGACGAGCCGCACCTTGCCGCCGCCCGAGCCGGAGCAGGCCGTGAGGACCGCGGGGAGCGCGGTCGCGGCCGCGAGCCCCCCGCCGGCGCGCAGCAGTCCTCGGCGGCTCACTGCGCCCTGGCCGGGCAGGCTGCGGGAACCCGTGCTCATGGTGTGTCCTCCTCGGGGGGACCGGCGGGCGGGCGCGCCGCCGGGCGGAACGCGGCGGTGAAGTGGTAGGTGCCGGAGGCCACCCGGCGGTGGACGTGGCCGGTGACGTCCTCGCGGGCGGCGCCGGGACCGGTGTTCCCCGCGCCGCCCGGGCGGTCCGCGGTGGTGGCGGTGTCCGGGCGGTCCGCGGTGGCGACGGTGGCGGTGGCGCGGGGGGTGAGGAGTGCGGGGGACGCCGGGGGGCGGCCGCCGGCGTCGGGCGCGGCGCCGGTCTCGCGGACCGAGTCCGGATCGGTGGTGGGCACGAACACGTCGGCGGTGGCGCCGGGCGGCACCTGCACCCGCAGGCTGATGCGGTCGCCCTCGCGCCGCCAGCACACGGCGACGGTGCCGCGCGCGGACTCGTAGCGGGCGCTCGCGTGGTCGAGGGTGCCGGGTCGGGGCCGGACGAGCAGCCGCCGGTAGGCGACGGAGTCCGTGGCCTGGTCGAGCCCGGCGACGCCCCGGTAGAGCCACTCCCCGACGGAGCCGAGCGCGTAGTGGTTGAAGGAGTTCATCGCCGGTGCCCGGAAGCCGTTCTCCGGGGTCCAGCCGTCCCAGCGCTCCCAGATGGTGGTGGCGCCGTGCCGCAACGGATAGAGCCAGGACGGCACGTCGGTACGGCGCAGCAGCGCGTGCGCGAGGTCCGCGCGGCCGTGCGCGTCCAGGACGGGCGCGGCGAGCGCCACCCCGAGGAAGCCGGTGCTCAGGGCGGGGCCGGCCGCCTCGACGAGTTCGGCGAGCCGGCGGGCGGCGGCCTCCACCAGGTCCGCCGGGAGCAGGTCGAAGGCGAGCGCGAGGAGGTACCCGGTCTGGGTGTCGCCCGCGATCCGCACCTGCCGCGGACCGCCGTCGGGGAAGGGGCCGGAGCCCGGGGGTGGACCGCCGTCCGGGAGGGGGCCGGAGCCCGGGGGCGGGTCACCGTCCCCCCGCTCGGGCGCCCCGGGCGGCCCCGTGGTGACGAACCGCGCCGCGAACACCGCCCGGACGGCCGCCGCCAGTTCGCGGTGCTCGGCCGCCACGTCCAGCCGCCCCAGCGCCTCGGCGGCCAGTGCGGTCAGGCGGGCGCTGTGCGCGAAGTACGCCGTGGCGACGACCTCGCGCGGGGTGGGCACGCCGGGGGCGAGCCAGTCCGCGAAGTGCGGGCCCACCCGGTGCCGCCAGACCAGGTCCGGGTTGTGCCGGCGGACCAGGGCGACCCAGGCGCGCATCCCGTCCAGCGCGCGGGACAGGAACCGCTCGTCGCCGTAGGTGCGGTAGAGGTGCCACGGCACGATCACGCCCGCGTCGGCCCAGCCGGGCGCGCCCTCGTCGGCGACGCCGGCCAGCCGCGGTGCCACGTTGGGGAACCCGCCGTCCGGCGTGCGGGCGTCGGCGACGTCGCGCAGCCACTTGGTGAAGAAGGCCGCCACGTCGGCGTTGAGCGCCGCCGTGGGGAGGAAGACCTGCGCGTCGGCCGTCCAGCCCAGCCGCTCGTCGCGCTGCGGGCAGTCGGTGGGCACGCTCACGAAGTTGGAGCGCTGGCCCCACTCCACGCAGGCGTGCAGCCGGCGCACGTCCGGGTCCGAGCAGTCGAAGGAGCCGGACCAGGCGGTGTCGCTGTGCAGGGCCACGGCCACCACGTCGGCCGCCGACAGCTCCGGCAGCCCGCTGACCTCCGCGTAGCGGAAGCCGTGGTAGGTGAAGCGCGGCTCGAACTCGACGCGGTCGCGGCCGTCGCCGACCAGCACGTCCGTGGCCGCGGCCGTCCTCAGGTTGGCCGTATACAGGCGCCCCTGCCCGTCGAGCACTTCGGCGTGCCGGACGGTCAACCGCGCGCCGCGGGGGAGGCCCGAGACCGCCAGGCGCACGCGGCCGGCGAGGTTCTGGCCGAAGTCGACCAGGTGCGTGCCGGGGCCGGTGCGGGTGACCGAGAGCGCGGGCAGCTCCGCCATCGCCCGCACGGGTTCGTCGACCGACGCGACCAGCAGCCGGTGCTCGGCGTCCACGACCAGGGCGGGCGACCAGCCGGACGCGTCGTAGCCCGGCAGTTCCCAGCCGTCGGCGGCCCGTCGCAGGTCGTGGCACTCGCCGCGCAGCAGGTCGGCGTACCGGATGGCGCCGGTGCGCGTGACCCAGTCGCCGTCGGTGACCACGGTGCGCACGGCGCCGCCGGCGTGGGTGAGGTGCAGTTCGGCGAGGAACTGCGGCGCGGTGCCGTAGTGGGCGCCGGCCCGGCGCGGTTCGAAGCCGACGAAGCCGCTCCACCAGCCGTCGGCGATCGTGGCCGCCAGCACGTTCTCGCCCGGGACGACCAACGCGGTGACGTCGTAGGTCTGGTACTGCACGCGGCGGGTGTAGTCGGTCCAGCCGGGGGCGAGTTGGGCGTCGCCGACGCGGGTGCCGTTGAGATGGACCTCGTACAGGCCGCGCGCGCTGACGTACAGCCGGGCGCGGACGATCGGGTCGTGGTCCCCACCGCCCTCGTCGTCCCGGGCACCGTTGCCGCCGTCGTCGTGGCGACCGCCGCCCGAGTGCCCGGCGGAGCCGTGGGCCGAACGGCCGGGGAAGGAGCGGCGCAGCAGCGGACAGGGCGCCAGGCCGTGGTCGTCGAGGGCGAGTTCGCCCTCGGTGGGCGCGTCCATGACCGGGATCGGATGCGGGTCGTGGGTGATCCAGGACGCGCGCCAGCCCGGCGCGTCCGCCTCGGCGGCGGGCTGGTCCGGGGAGTGCGGGGCCATGCCGGTCTCGAACCAGGAGGACGCGGCCGCGGGCGCCGCGCCCGGGGCCGCCGCCGACCACACCTCGACGCGCCAGCGGTAGCGGGTCCGCGCGCGCAGCGGGGGTCCGGCGTAGACGGCGCCGATCGCCGAGGGGTCCTCGACCCGGCCGCTGTCCCAGCGGACCGCGCAGGCACCCGGGCCCGGTTCCGCGGACGGCTCGGCGACCACGACCCGGTACGCGGACGGGGCGTCGCTCCGCACCGGCGACGCCAGCCGCCATGACAGCAGCGGGGCCGGCTCGTCGATGCCGAGGGGAGTGGTGCGGTGGTCGCAGCGCAGGGCGTACGGACGCAGTGCGGTCACCGGCACGTCCTCCTTTCACACCATCCACCGCGTGAAGACGATCACTCAGGATGTGAAAACCAACGGCCCTTGCGTGGCGTGGAGACTATGAGCCCCCTGTGACGGGTGTCAATAGCCCCGTCCGGGCGTGGCGGTGCGGTCTCGAACACCCGATCCACCCGCTTGGTGCCCTCTTGGGGCCGGCCGGCGCTGTGGGAGCGACGGCGTGATAACCACATCCCCGGCGTGAAATCCCTGCCGGGCGGGGCGCGCCGAACCGCCGGCCCGGCCCGGTCGCGGGGTGAACGGCGTCCTGCGGATGGATGAATACTGCGGGCCGTTCCGGATCCACCCGTTCGGGCGGGCGGGGAGGTGGCGGGGCCGCAATACGCTGGTCCCGTGCGGCCGTTGCGTGCCGCAGTCGCAGCCGCCGGGTCCGGCGGCGGCCGGTGCGGGCCGTCACGGCGGTCCGCGCGGCGGCCGCCGTGCCCGTATTCTCGCCCCCTCAGCCGAATGGGAGCCCGCACGATGCCCGCAAGTCCCCTCGCCCTGCCCCCGGTACGTCTGCTGCCCGCCGACGTGCTCGCCGGGCAGGCGCTGGCCGCGCCGCTGCTCGACCGCGCGCTGCGGCTGACCCGGTGGACCGGGGAAGAGCGCCGCGTCGACGGCATGGGCGAACTGCTGGACGACGAACTCGCCGCAGCCGTCGAGGTGCTGGGGCTCACCGGCGACGAGGCGACGGCCGACGCCGCGCAGGCGTGGGGCGTCGCGGTGGACACCGGGCTGCTCGTGCTGGAGATCGAGGAGGAGGCCGAGGAGTCCACGCCGCCGGGCGAGGCGGCCGGGCGGGCGGTCCCCGGCGAGCTGTACGCGCGGATCGGCGCGGACGGCAGCGGGGACGGGGCCGACCCGCACGACGTGCTCGACCTGTGGCTCGGCGCGCTGGAGTGCGCCCTCGCCGAGGCCACCGCGCCCGACTACGACAACCTGCCCGGTGACCCGGACGGCGACGGCGAGGCGGTCAGCGCCGAGGAGGCGGACCGGGACGCCGAGGCGGAGGCCGAACTCCTCGACGCGGCGCTGGTCAACCTCTACGCGCTGTCGGCGATGGAGGACGGCCGGGCGGAAGAGGGCGCGAACGGCGCCGGGGAGGGCGAGGGGACCGGCACGGACGGCGGCCCGGCGGTTCCGCTGCCGGTGCTCGCCGCCTCCCTGGTGCTGCCCGAGGAGGAGGCGGAGCAGCCGAGCGAGGAGGTGCTGGAGGAGGTCACCGCGGTGATGCTCGGGCTGGACGAGCACTTCCGGCTGCTGGAGGCCACCGGGCTGGTCGCCTACACGCCGATGGACGACGCGCTCGTCGAGGAGGCCGACGACGAGGGCGCGGTCCCGCTCGGCGGCGGCCCGGACGAGCCGGACGAGGAGGAGATCGCGCGGTACGGCGCGGTCCGGCTGACCCCGCTCGGCGTGTACGGCGTGCGGGAGCGGCTGACCGACGCGGGAGTGCCCGCGCCGGTGCTCGGCGACCTCGCGGGCGCGGACGCCGACGACCTGCTCGGCGCGCTCGGCTCCTACCCGGACCACGCGGTGCGGATCGAGGCGGAGGCGTGGCTCGCCCGGCGCGAACCCGGCAAGGCGGCCGCGCAGTTGCTCGCCGCCGCGCAGGGGGACGGCGCCGACGGGCCGACCCGGCGGCTGGTCTGCCAGCAGGTGCTGGCGCTGCTCGGGGCGCAGGCGGAGCCCGCGGTGCGCGACGTCCTCGACGACCCCCGGCTCGGCGGGCTGGCCCGGGTCTGGCTCAGCGAGCGGAACGCGCCGGACGTGCCGGCACCCACCACGGACATGGTGTACTGGCTGACCATCGACACGATCGCGGCCCAGCTCGCGGCCGACGAGGACGCCGGTGAGTTGGCCTCACTCGTCACCGAACTCGTCGCGCGCCACGAGGAGTTCTTCGCCGACGCCTGGCGCGTCGAGCACCCCGCCACGGCCGCGGTCCTGGAGGCCATCGGCCGCCTGCACCCCGACCGCCCCACGGCGAAGGCGTCCCGCAAGGCCGCCTTCAAGGCCCGCTCGCGCCACTGACCGTCCGGCGGCCGCCGTGCGCCCCGCCTCCGGGGAGGGCGGGCGGAGGAGACCGCCCGCCCGTGGCCGTGTCCCGGGGACGGGTGTCCTCGGCCGGAGTTCCCCCGGTGCGGGACCGTTTCGGCTAGCAGCCGCTGAGGACCGAGCTGAGCGCGGACTTCTCGGCGCTGTCCACGGTCAGACCGTAGTAGTGCTTGACCTGCACGTACGCTCGCGCGTACGTGCACTGGTAGGACGCCTGCGGCAGCCACTCCGCCGGGTCGTCGTCACCCTTGGAGCGGTTGGAGTGCGCCGAGACCGCCAGGAGTTGGGGCCGGGTGGTGTCGTTGGCGAACGCCTGGCGCTGCGCGGTGGTCCACGCCCAGGCACCGGAGTCCCACGCCTCGGAGAGCGGCACGAGGTGGTCGATGTCGAAGGTCGAGGGGTCGGTGGTCGTGACGCCGTCGTACGGGCTGGTCCAGCCGCCCGAAGTCGCCTTGCAGGAGCTGTCGGTGACGACGTTCGAGCCGTCGCGCTTGATGACGTACTCGCGGGTGTCGCAGGTGCCGGAGATGGTGATCCAGGTCGGGAACAGGTCCCGGTCGTACGTCGAGGCGTGCGTCTCGGCTGTCGCGGTCATCCCCGAGAGGTACGTGCGGGCGGTGGAGGCGGCGATGGGGGTCGGCAGTGCGGCCTGGGCGGTGCCACTGCCGGTGAGCAGGATCGCGGCCGCGAGCAGAGCTGCCCCGGCTGACGCGCAAATGCCGTGCAGGAGACGGTTTTCGGGCATGACTGAGCGCTCCCGTGACTAGAGGGTCGGATGGTGCTGGGGAGTTGCCCCTCCAGCCTCCCGGCCTCCGGTCTATGCGGGTAGACAGTCAACGGTAAATTTTAGGTGACCATGACATTTTGTTCGGTGGCGGCACGCGTGCGGCCCGGTCCCGTACGGGAACCGGGCCGCGTGTTCGAACCGGCGGCGTGACGCGCGGGGGCGGACCGCCCCCGGCGGCGAGCGGTCAGAGCGCCGCCGCGCCCGGGCGGACCATGTCCTTGGCGGTGCGCCCGTCGGCGAACTCGCCGAGCGCCGTCATCTCCCACTCGCCCGAGTTCTGTTTGATCATCTTCGCCATCAACACGCCCCGCTTGGCCTCGCCGTGGGTGAGGTCGAAGCGCACCATCTCCTCGTTGGTGGCCGCGTCGTAGAGCCGGCAGAACGCCTTCGCGACCTTGTTGAGCTTCTGGCCGCTGTAGGAGTTGACGGTGAAGACCAGTCCGGTGGCGTTGGCCGGGAGCGTGCCCAGGTCGATGGTGATGACCTCGTCGTCGCCCGAGCCGGCCCCGGTCAGGTTGTCCCCGGAGTGCTGGATCGAGCCGTTGAGGACGGTCAGCCGGCCGAAGTAGCAGGTCGTGATGTGCTCACGCTGCGGCCCGTAGACGATGACCGAGGCGTCCAGGTCGATCGAGCGGCCGCCCCAGGCCGGCTCCCAGCCCAGGCCCATCTTCACCCGGGACAGCACCGGGCGGCCCCCCTTGACCAGCGAGACCGACTGGTTCTTCTGGAGGTTCACCCGGCCCTTGTCGAGGCTGATCCTGCCGGCGCCGGGTGCGGCGGCCGGAGGCGCCGGGGGCGCGGGCGGGGTGACGGCGCCGGGCGGGGGCGGGAACTGCGCGGCGGGGGCGCCCTGCGGGGGCGGCGGCAGGTGCGCGGCGGGCGGTCCGGCCGGGGGAGCGCCGAAGGGCGCGGCCGGGGGAGCGGCGGGAGGCGCCGGCGGGGGCGTGGGCGCGGCCGGGGCGGCCGGGGCGGCCGGTGCCGCGGGCTCCTCGACACTCACCCCGAAGTCGGTGGCGATACCGGCCAGTCCGTTGGCGTACCCCTGGCCGACCGCGCGGACCTTCCAGGCGCCGCCGCGCCGGTAGATCTCCACGACCACCAGCGCCGTCTCCGGCCCGAGCCCGGTCGGCTCGAACGTGGCGACCACCGAGCCGTCGCCGCCGCGGACCGTCGCGGCCGGGGTGGTGCCCGCGAAGACCCCGCCGCCGTCGATGCTGGCGGTCACCACGATCTTGTCGATCTCGGCGGGCACCGCCGCGGTGTCCACCTCGATCGAGTCCGGCGCGGAGCGGCCGCCGGAGTGATGGCTCACCCCGGGGCCCTCGGGCTGGTTGTAGAAGACGAAGTCGTCGTCGGAACGCACCTTGCCGTCGGCGGTGAGGAGCAGGCCCGACACGTCGAGCCGCACCGGTGCGGAGACGTCCACCACCACTCGGGGCACGGAGAGCGGCACGTTCGAGCCAGGCGTCATTGCGGTCATGCTGTAGGTAACGACAGATCCGGCGTCACGGTTCCATTCCGGCGCCGCCGGACCGGGGCGCGCGACCCCCCGCACCTGCGGCCTCGGCCGTACCGTCCCCGTGTGCACCGCCGGTGCCGCCCGCACCGCCGGCCCCGTCCGTGCCAGGGCCGTTCGCTGCCCTGCCGTTCGCGGGCGACTCGTCCGCGGGCGACTCGTCCGCGGGCGACGCGACCGCGGGCGACGCGTCCGCGCCCGGGACCGACGGGTCCGCCGACGACGCGATCCGCCAGCCGCGCGCCCGCTCGTGCTCCGCCCACAGCCGCGCGTACCGCCCGCCGCGTGCAAGCAGGTCCGCGTGCGTGCCCTCCTCGACCACCCGGCCGTCGTCGAGCACCGCGATCCGGTCCGCGCCGGCCACCGTGGTCAGGCGGTGGGCGACGACCAGCAGGGTGCGGCCGGTGCCGAGTTCGGCGAGCGCCTGGTGGACGGCCGCCTCGTTCTCCGCGTCGAGCGCCGAGGTGGCCTCGTCCAGCAGCACGACCGGCGCGTCCTTCAACAGCGCGCGGGCGATCGCCACCCGCTGCCGCTCGCCGCCGGACAGCAGCCGCCCGCCCTCGCCGACCCGGCTCGCCCAGCCGTCCGGCAGCCGCTGGGCGATCGGCTCCACCCGGGCCCGCCGGGCGGCCGTCCGGACCTCCTCGTCGGTCGCGTCGGGGCGGCCGAGCCGGATGTTCTCCTCGATGGTGCCGTCGGTCAGGTACACGTCCTGGAAGACCAGCGACACCGCGCCGGTCAGCTCCGCCGACGCCACTTCCCGCACGTCCAGGCCCCCGACCTCCACCCGGCCGCCGTCCACGTCGAAGAAGCGCGCCACCAGCTTGGTGACGGTGGTCTTGCCCGCCCCCGACGGGCCCACCAGCGCGACCGTGCGGCCCGCCGGCACCTCCAGGTCCACGCCGTCCAGCACCGGGCGGTACTCCGGCGCCGACGTGTCGCCGTAGCCGAAGCGGACACCGGTCAGCCGGACCGAGGGCGGCCCCGGGCGGTCCGGCGTCCGCAGCGGTGCCGGCTCGGCCGGCTCCGGCAGCGGCGCCGTGTCCAGGACGGCGGCCACCCGCGCCACCGCCGCCCGCGTGGCGCGCAGCCCGCTGGCGGCGCCGGCCACCACCCCGAAGGGCTGGAGGAAGTGCACGCCCAGCACCAGCAGCGCCACCAGCCGCGCCGCCCCGACGTCCCCGCCCGTCGCCAGCCGCATGCCCACCACCAGCACGGCGGTGAAGGCGAGTTGGATCGCCAGCCGGCCGAGGTTCTGGCCGGGCAGGGCGCCCAGCACCTCGCGCCGCGCGGCGCGGTGCTGCGCCTCCAGCGCCTCGCCCAGCAGGCCGCGGTCCGCCGCGTCGCGCCCGTAGGCCCGCAGCACCGGCTGCGCGCCGGCGAACTCCACCAGCCGGGCACCCGCCTCGGACGCCGCCGCGTCGTGCTCGGCCTCCGTCCGGTCCGTCACCCGCCGGGCGACCGCGAACACGGCCAGCACCACCGGGACGGTGACCAGGACCGACACCGCGATCCGCCAGTCGTAGCAGAGCAGGAACACGAAGATCACGGCCGGCGTGACCAGCGCGCCGATCAGCACCTGCGCGAGCCGCACGCCGAGCGTCACCGTCTCCACGCCCGGCCCGATCAGCCGGGGGAGTTCGCCGGTCCTGCGCTCGTCGAACCAGCCCAGCGGCAGCCGCACCACGTGCGCGCCCAGCTTCTCGTACAGGCCGCGCTGCCAGGTCGCCGACAGGCGCAGGGCGCGCATCTCCATCGCGTAGTGCGCGAACCAGCCGACCACCACCGCCGCGGCCTCGGCCGGCAGCCACAGTGCCGCCCGGCTCGTGTCGCCTTCCAGCAGCGCGGTCAGCAGCGGCACCAGCAGGCCGAACGCGGCGCCCTCGCTGATCGCGTACAGCGCGGTGGCGGCGAGGTAGCCGGCCACCAGCCGCCGCCGGCTGTCGCCCAGCACCCGGCCGAGCATCCGCAGGATGCCCTGCGGGGCGGCGGGGTCGGACGCCCTTCCGTCGGACGCCCTCCCGTCGGACGCCCTCCCGTCGGGCGTCTTCGCACCGGCCGTCTTCGCACCGGCCTGCGCGGTCGCCGCCGGCGCGGTCGCAGCCGCCTCGCCCGGGGCCCGCGGCGCGGGGGAGGCGGCGGACGCCGGGGCGTCTGCCGTGCCCTCCGCCGCCGCGGCGCGGGAGGCGGCGGCCTCGTCGCCGTCCGCGCCGACGGACGCCGTCACGCCGCCCGGGCCGGCCGGGCGTGCCGGATGGACGGCGGCGGCGTCCGAACCGGCCTCCGCCGCGGGCAGACCGGTGCCGTCGGCGGACGCCGGGGCGTCCGCCGCGCCGCCGGCCGTGCCGACCGCCGACGGCGGTACGGCCGTCCTCCCCGCCTCCTCGGCCGGGCGCGGCGCCGGCGGGGCGCTCTCGGGCGGGTGCTGGGCCCGCCACATGCGGGCGTAGGCGCCGTCCGCGGCCAGCAGGTCGCGGTGGGTGCCGCGTTCGACCACCTCGCCCGCGTCGAGCACGAGGATCTGGTCGGCGTCCACGACGGTCCGCAGCCGGTGCGCGATGACCAGCAGGGTGCGGCCGGCGGCGAGCCGCGCCACGGCGTCCTGCACCGCGGCCTCGGACTCGGGGTCCGCGAAGGCGCTCGCCTCGTCCAGGACGACGATCGAGGTGTCGGCGAGCAGCGCGCGGGCGATGGAGACGCGCTGCGCCTCGCCGCCCGACAGCCGCGCGTCCTCACCGATCACGGAGTCGTAGCCGCGCGGGAGTTGCAGGACGCGGTCGTGGATCGCGGCCGCGCGGGCGGCGGCCTCGACCCGCTCGGGGCTCGCACCGGGGTCGCCGAGCGCGATGTTGTCCCGGACGGACTGCCGCAGCAGCACCACGTCCTGGAAGACGAACCCGACGTGGCGGTGGAGTTCGGCCCGGTCCAACTCGCGGATGTCGGTGCCGTCCAGCCGCACCGCGCCGCCGGTCACGTCCTGGAACCGGGCGGGCAGCAGCCCCAGCGTGGACTTGCCGGCGCCGGACGGCCCGACCACGGCGGTCACGGTGCCGGGCCGCAGCACCGCGTCGATGCCGTGCAGCACCTCGCGGTCCTCGGTGTAGCCGAAGCGCACGCCGTCGAAGGTGAGCGTGGGCGCCGCACCGGGGGCGAGCGCGAGGGCCGCCGGGTGCGCGGGCACGGCCTCGGCCGGCTCGCGCAGCAGGCCCGCGACGCGGTGCGCGGCCGCGCGGGCCCGGCGGGCCTGGTCGCGGGCCGCGTAGATCGGGGTGAGCTGCTCGAACAGGCCCAGGCCCAGCAGCACGAACGCGATCACCCGCACCGGGTCGGTCCAGCCCGCCCCGACCAGCGCGATCCCGCAGCCGGTGACGAGCAGCAGCACCGTGGTCGGTGCCACCGTGGCCCGGGTCAGACCGCGCTGCTTGGCGAAACCGGCCTGCGCCTCCTCGCCCGCGTCGGCGTACTCGGCGGCTGCCTCGGTGAAGCGGCGCGGCGCGCCCTGCCCGCCGAACGCCTTCGCGACCGCGATACCGCGCACCAACTCGATCGTCGCGGCCGACAGTTCGAGGCGGGCCGCGCCGATCCGGCGCAGCGGCGCCGCGGTCCTGGCGGCCAGCCGCATCCGGATCGTCTGCGCGCCGCCGACCAGCGCGACGGTGAGCAGCGCCAGCCGCCAGTCCGCCCACAGCAGGTAGCCGACCACGACGGCCGGGCCCGCCACGGCCGCCGCGAGGTCGCCCCTGGCGTGGGCGACGGCGTGGTGCAGCGCCGACACGTCGTCCTGCACGACCGTCTTGACCTGGGCCGACACCCCGCCGGCGAACCAGCGCAGTGGCAGCACCGCGAGGTGGTCGGCGAGCGCCCGGCGCAGCGCGATCGCGAGGTCGGCGTCGGCGAGGTGGCTGACCAGCGCGGCCAGCAGCGACAGCACCAGTCGCGCGGCGAGCAGTCCGGCCGCCCACCACGTGACGGTCCACAGGCCGCCGGAGTCGCCGCTCCAGCGGCCGTGCGCGTCCACCCCGTCCAGCAGCCGCCGGGCGAGTTCGACGACGGCCACCATCGGCGCCACCGCGAGCGCGGCGGCCAGCGCCTCCATGACGGCGGCGGCCGTCACCCGGCCGCGTACCGGCCGCTGGATGCCCGCGAGATCGCGCCGCGCCTCGGCCTGTTCCCCGTCCTGCTGCCGCCCGCGGCCCATCAGGCGGCCGCCACGGCCTTCACGAGCTGCGGCACCGCGCTGTCCAGGCCGTAGGGGATGCTCAGCACCGACGGGAAGGCGACGGCGATCGCGGTCTTGAAGTCCAGCGCGATGTACGAGCCGCGCTTGACCGCCTTGAGGTTGCGGAACAGCGCGCCCTTCTCGAAGGCCGCCTGGTCCTTGGGGTTGGGGTAGGTGAGGATCAGCACGTCGGCCTCCAGCAGGTCCAGCCGCTCACTGGAGATCTGGGCGCGGCCGGGGGTGCTGCTCGCGGGCAGCTTGGTCACCTGCGGGGCGAGCGTCATGCCGAGCTGGCTGAAGAAGATCGCGGAGGCGTCGGCCGGGCTACTGATCGTGTACACCTGTCCGGCCGTCACCGGGCCGAACGTGAAGGTCTTGCCCGCGAGTTCGGGGTGCTCGGTGCGGACCTGGGCGATCTTCGCCTTGACCTGCGCCACCAACTGGTCCGCCTTGGCCCGCTGCCCCAGCGCCTCGCCGGCGCGCTGCGCCATCACGTCCCAGGTGTCCTTGCCGATGCCGGACTTGACGCCGAGGGTGGGCGCGATCGCCTTGAGCTTGGCGAAGTCGTCCTGGAGGGCGTAGTCGTCGGCGGCCAGGATCAGGTCCGGGCGGGCGGCGGCGATCTTCTCCAGCGGCAGGCCGTCGGTGGAGTCGGCGAGCGTCACGTCGCTGCCGGGGCGGGCCCAGGGCGAACGCCCGTCGGCGAAGCTGCTGTTGCGGCTGGCCAGCACCAGGGGCGCGCCGAGCGCCAGCGCGAGGTCGGTGTCCCGGCCGTTGCCGTAGGCGGCCACGCGCTTGGGCGCCGACTTCACGGTGAGCGAGCCGGGTTGGCCCGCCACCGTCACCGGGAAGGCGCCGGCGGCGGCGCTCGTGGTGTCCTTGGCGCTGTCCTGCTTGTCGCTCTTCTTGTCGGAGCCGCAGCCCGCCAGCGTCAGAGCGGCGCCCGAGGCCAGCGCGGCCCCCGCGAACAGGACGCCGCGCCGCGAGCTGGGGACAGGGGCCTTGGCGGTGCTTCGGGGGCGGGCGTTCACGGGCGGCGCTCCTTGGAGTCGGGAAGTTAGGTGAGCCTAACCAAAGACGCCGTCCCTTCGCCTGCGCCTGTCCGGCTGGCGACACACTCTGTCCGCGCTCCCGGCGCCCGCCGCCCGCCCGCCGCCGCCCTCCACTCGTCGGCGCTGTCCGTCCGGCGCTACCCGCCGTCAGTACGGCCACATCGGCGGGTCGGTGCAGAAGGCGCCGCCGAGGTGGGCGTGGGCCGGGTTGTCCGGGTCGAGCTCGCCCTGCTCGGCGATCAGCCGCGCGGCGAACACCTCGGAGTCGTCCCGGGGTTCGTAGCCCAGCGCCCGCGCCGGGGCGAGGTCCCACCACAGCCGGGTGTTGGCGGAGGAGCCGTAGACGACGGTGTGCCCGGTGGTGCCGGCGGTCAGGGCGGCGTGGAAGAGCCGGGCGCCGTCGGCGGGGCTCATCCAGACCGACAGCATCCGCACGTTCGACGGCTCGGGGAAGCAGGAGCCGATCCGGACCGAGACGGTGTCGATGCCGTGCCGGTCGGCGTAGAGCTGGGCGAGGTCCTCCCCGAAGCACTTGGACAGCCCGTAGAAGGTGTCGGGGCGGCGCGGGGTGTCGATCGGGATCAGCGGGTCGCCGCCGCGCGGGCGCGGGGTGAAGCCGACCGCGTGGTTGCTGGAGGCGGAGACCACCCGCGGCGGCGCGCCCCCGGTGCGGACGCCCTCCTCGCGGACCGCCTCGTAGAGGTTGTGCGTGCCCTGGATGTTCGCCGCGAGGATCTTGTCGAAGGTGGACTCCACGGAGATGCCGGCCAGGTGCAGCACCGCGTCCACTCCGTGGACGGCCTCGCGCAGCGCGTCGCGGTCGGCGAGGTCGGCGGTGATCACCCGGCGGGTGCCCGCCTGGCCCGTCTCGGCCTCCCGGCCCACGGTGTTCGCGTCGGCGGCGCCGTCCGCGTCGGCCGTCCGCTCGTCGGCCGTCCGCTCGTCCGCCGCCCGTTCGCCTGCCGTCCGCTTGATCGGCCGCATGTCGAGCAGGCGCAGGTCGTAGCCGTACGGCGGCAGCAGGTCGCGCATCAGGGTGCCGAGCCCGCCGGCGGCGCCGGTGAGCAGGATGGTGCGGGGTGCGGTCATGGGTTCCTCCTGGTGCGGCGGCCGGCCCGCACCCGGTCTCGCGGGGGCGGGCCGAGCGGGCGGGACGGAGCGGGGGCCGGACGGGTGGGGCGTGCGGTGCGGACGGGGCTGGACGAGTATATCCGTGAATGTTATTCAGATACATAGACATGTATCGGTGGTATGCGGGCGGGCGAGGGATGGTTCGTCCGCTTGACCCGTACCGGGCACCTCGCCTAGCGTGGCAGCGTTCACGAATATGGACGTGGAATATGGACATGAATGACCAGGGCGCGTCCCGCGCCGACCAGCTCCGAGGGGGACACCCGATGACCTCGCCCGCGCTCGCCGAGCGACTTGACGGTCTGCTGTTCTTTCCCGTGACGGCGTTCGACTCCGACGGCTCGCTCGACCTCGACGCCTTCCGCGCGCACGTGCGCGCGGGCATCGAGGCCGGGGCGGCGGCCGCCTTCGTCTGCTGCGGCACGGGCGAGTTCCACGCGCTGGCCCCCGAGGAGTTCGGCGCCTGCGTGGCCGCGGCCGTCGAGGAGGCGGCCGGCCGGGTGCCGGTGGTGGCCGGCGCCGGGTACGGCACGGCCCTGGCGCTCCAGTACGCCGCCGTGGCCGAACGGGCGGGCGCCGACGGCCTGCTCGCGATGCCCCCCTACCTGGTGGTGGCCGACCAGGACGGCCTGCTGCGGCACTACACGGCGCTCGCCGCGGGCACCGGACTGGACGTCATCGTCTACCAGCGCGACAACGCCGTCTTCACCCCCGAGACGGTCGTCGCCCTCGCGAAGGTGCCGAACATCATCGGCCTCAAGGACGGCGTCGGCGACCTCGACCTCATGCAGCGGATCATCAGCACCGTCCGCGCCGAGCTGCCCGGCCACCCCTTCCTGTACTTCAACGGCCTGCCCACCGCCGAACTCACCGGCCTCGCCTACCGCGGCATCGGCGTCACCCTCTACTCCTCGGCGGTGTACGCGTTCTCGCCCGAGATCGCGCTCGCCTTCCACCGCGCGCTCACCACGGGCGACGACGCCACCGTGCGGAAGCTGCTCGACGGCTTCTACCGGCCGCTGGTCAACCTCCGCAACCAGGGCCGCGGTTACGCGGTCTCGCTGGTCAAGGCCGGTGTGCGGCTGCGGGGGCTGGACGTCGGCGAGGTGCGGCCGCCGCTGTCCGAACCCGCCCCGGCCCACGTCAAGGAGCTGGGCGAACTCATCGAGCGCGGCCTGGCGCTGCTCGGCGAGCACTGACGTGGGCGCCGAGCAGACGCCGTCCGCGTCCGCCGCCACCGCTCCGGTATCCGCGTCCGCCGCTCCGGTTTCCGTTTCCGCTTCCGCCACCGGGCCCGTCTCCCGTCCGGCCGCCGCCATGAGGACCTCCGCCTTCCTCTACCCCTGGGACGTCGTCGGCGACCCCGCCGCAGCCGACCGCGTCGCCGCCCTCGGCGTCGGGCAGGTGACCCTCGCCGCCGCCTACCACTCCACCCGCGCCCTGACCCCGCGCCACCCGCGCCACCGCGTGGTCACCGCGGCGCACGCCGCCGTGCTCTACCCGCCCGACCCCGGCCGCTGGCGGCGCCACGCGCTGCGCCCGTACCCGGCGGGCGAGTGGACCGGCGGCGACCAGGACGCCTACGGCACGGCCGCGGCGGCGCTCGCGGCCGCGGGCCTCGACGTGCACACCTGGGTCGTGCTCGCCCACAACTCCCGCCTGGGCGCCGAACATCCGGACACCAGCGTGGTCAACGCCTACGGCGACCGCTACCCCTGGGCGCCCTGCATCGCCCAACCGGCCGTCCGCGCCTACCTGGTGGAGCTGGCCGTGGAGGCCGCCCCCCGACCCGGCGCCCTCGGCACCGAGCTTGAGTCCCTCGGCTGGTACGGCCTGGCGCACCTGCACGCCCACGACAAGATCGGCGGGGTACCGCTCGGCGACGCGGCCTCCTACCTCATGTCGCTCTGCTTCTGCCCGCACTGCCGCGAGGGCTACGCCGGGCTCGGCGCCGACCCGGACCGGCTCGCCGCCGCCGTGCGCGCCGCGCTGGCGCCCGTCTGGTCCGGGGCGGCGGACGGCGGGACGGCGGACGGCGCCGGAACCGGCGGCGCGGGCGGCGCGGCGGGCGGCGGGCCGGGCGCGGGGGGCGGTGGCATGGACGGCATCGAGCGGCTGCTCGGCGCCGAGGCCGCCGCGCTCACCCTCGACTGGCGCGTCCGCACGGCCGGCTCGCTCCAGGCCGAGGCGATCGCCGCGGTCCGGGCCGCGGCCGCGCCCGGCTTCCAGGTGCTGATGCACGCCGACCCCGTGCCGTACCGCTGCGGCGCCAACGCCGGGGTCGATCCCGCGCACATCCTCGGCCACGCCGACGGCCTGGTGCTGCCCTGCACCGGCGGCCCGGCCGCCCGCGAGGCGGTCCTCACGCCGTTCGCCGCGCACCGGCGCGAGGACACCGTGCTCGCCGCGAACTTCACGGTGGTGGCCGGCATGGGCGGCAGCCCCGGCACCCTCGCCGCCGACGCGGCCCACGCCGCGGCTCTGGGCGCCACCGAACTGAGGCTCTACCACGCGGGCCTGGCCGGCGAGGCGGATCTGGCGGCGGTGCGGGAGGCCCTGCGGCCGTGACGCGCGGCGGGACACCGCCGACCCGGCGCCCATGGCCCGCGCCGCGCCCCGGGCACCCCGGGGCGCGGCGATCATGGGGGTACCGCCGCGCCCCGGAACCTCCGCCCGCGCTGGGGCGGAAGGGTCGGTGCGTACCCAAGTCGCCACCGGGGCGCGAGGGGTTGCCGTGGCGGCGCGGAAAATTTCCGGCCGCGCCGGAGCGGGGGCGCGGCGGGGCGCGCGGGTGGTCAGAACCCGCCGCCTGAGGAGGATGATCCGGCGGCGCCGCGGGCGGTGACGGTGTAGCGGTCGGCGGCACTGGTGCGCTCGCGCGAGGCGTGGTCGAACTGGCCGGCGAACGTGTACGTCCCGGGCGGCAGCGTCTGGCCCGGGTCGAGGGTCCAGCGGTAGACGATGTCGCCGCCGCTCGACGTCACCGTGGTGGTGACCCCGCTCGCCGAGGTGTAGCTGCTGTTGTCCTGGACCTCGCCCGACTGCCCGGAGACGCGCAGCTCCACGGTGAGCGAGGTCAGCGCCACGCTCCCGGCGACCTTGACGTCGTCCTCGGTCCAGTACGCGTTGCTGCTCGGGTCGACGCTGCCGCTCGACGTCACCCCGCCGTCCCCGGCGGCGGGAGCGGAGGGCGTGGCGCCGCCGGGCGCCGCGGGCGCGCCGCCGCCGGCCGCCGGGGTGGAGGCCGTGCCCGCCCCGCGGCCGGGGGTGCGCCGGGCGCCCGGCGCCGAGTGGACGGGCCGGGAGGCGGGGTGCTTCTCGACCGTGCCGGACCCGGCCGCCCCGCCGGAGGTGGCCGACGGCGCGGGGCGCGGGGTCGCCGACGTCGCCGCACCGGACGTCACCGCGTCCCGCCCCGGTGTGCCGTCGCCGCCGACCGCGCCGACCGCCAGCCCGCCGAGGGCGATCGCGCCGGCCACGGCCGCGGCCACCGCGGTCACCCGCATCCAGGGGGCGGGGGAGCGCTCCCGCGTGGCGGCGGCCGCGGCGGTCGGGAGCGTCGTGGCGCAGTCGGGCGCTGAGATCGCGCGCTCCACCCGGGCGAGCATCCGCTCCCGGTCCGGGTGGTGCGCGTCCGCCGCCTCGCGCAGTTGTCGCGGCAGATGCGGCAGTTGGGCCATCACATTCCCCGTCCCGTGTGCGTACGCGGGCGTGTCGTGGGATTCGTCGACCCCAGTATCCGTGTCGCCGCGCCTGGTTCCGCGTCGGCCCCCGCCACGGGAGCGCTCCCGCCGGCCGCCGCACTTCCCCCCGTACGTCCCTGCCGTCCCGCGGCGGCCTCCGCGCCCTCGCCGGCCGCCGGCTCCCAGTCGCCCGAGGGCGCGGGCGCCTGCCCGGTCGGGAACCCGGTGTCCGGCGCGGTGTCAGCCGCGCGCACCGGAGCCGGGGCGGGGGGAGCCGCCGGAGCCGGGGCCGGAGCCAGGGCCGGCTCCGGAACGGCGCGGGCCGCCGCCGGGCAGGCGGTCGTCGGGGAGCCGGTCGTCGGGGAGCCGGCCGCCGAAGCGCCTTCCGCCGGAGCCCCCGCCCCCGGACCGCCGGCGGACGGGCCGGGTGCCGGCCCCCGTACGGCCACGGCGGCCGGCGCCGCCGCCGTGTCCCGGCCCCGGGCCGCCGCGGGCCGCTCACCCGATGGGGCGAGCAACCGCTCCAACTCCGCCACCCCGCGCGAGGTCTGGCTCTTGACGGTGCCCACCGAGATGCCCAGCGCCTCGGCCGTGTCCTTCTCGGAGAGGTCGAACGCGTGCCGCAGCACCACGCACGCGCGCTTGCGGAACGGCAGCCGCTGGAGCGCCTCCCGCAGGTCCAGCACGGCGGGTACGTCCGGCTGCTCGGTGACGCGTTCGGCGCGCTGGGACCAGAAGAGGGCGACCCGGCGCCGCTCCCGAACCGCGCTGCGGATGCGCGAGCGGGCCAGGTTGGCCACCACCCCGCGCGCGTACGCCACCGGGTGCTCGGCGCCCCGCACCCGGTCCCAGTGCCGCCACAGCGCCACCAGGGCGTCCGCCGCGAGGTCGTCCGCCGCGTCCGCCTCGCCCGTCAACAGATGGGCCAGGCGGGCGAGTTCGGCGTAGTGCCGTTCGAAGAAGGCGTGGAAGGCGGCCGCGTCGTCGGCCCCGTCGCCGTGCTCGACGGACATGCCCACGGCTCCCCCTTCCTGCCCGGACCTCCCCGCCACGGCGCGGCGAGAGCGTAGCAGCGGGACAAGGCCGTGGGCAGAGGTCAGGAACCGGCGATTCCCCGCCGTACGGAGCGCTGCACGACGGTGATCAGCGGCAGGTCGAACTCGCCCTGTGCGGTCTCCGGGCGCGAGGCGAGGTAGGACCGCACCCGCCCGAACAGTTCGTCCCGCTCGGCCGGTTCGCGGGTCAGCGCGTGCGAGTGGGTGGCGATCGTCGCGACGAGCGACTCGGCGCTGCGCCGCTGGACGTGCGGGAAGTAGCCCTCCTCGACCGGGAACAGGGCCGGGTGGGAGACGATGGTGCGCTCCTTGGACCAGGTCAGGAAGCCGAGCCGGCTGCTGAGGGACCGGCCGAGGCCGGCGACCCAGTCCACCCGGTCGTCGTCGGTGTTCCACAGCGCGCCGAGCGCGCCGCCCGGCCGCAGCACCCGGGCGATCTCCGGCAGCGCCCGGTCCGGGTCGAACCAGTGGAACGCCTGCCCGACGAGCACCGCGTCCACCGACCCGTCCGGCAGCGGGATCTCCTCCGCGCCGCCCTGGAGCGCGGAGACGCCGGGCGCGTACTCCCGCAGTTCGGCGAGCATCCGCGCGTCGGGCTCCACCGCGGTCACCCGGTGGCCGAGTCCGGCGGTCACCGCGCTCAGCTTGCCGGTGCCCGCGCCCAGGTCGAGGACGTCCAGGGTGCGGTCGTCCGCGCCGAGCCCGGCGTCCAGCGCCGGCTGGAGCGCCCAGCGCACCGCGTTCACCGGGTAGTCGGGGCGGTGCCGGGAGTACGCGGCCGCCGCCGGGCCGAAGGATGAGGCGAACGTGGCGATCATGTCGGGGGAGAACTTGTCGAGCGGTTCGGTGCGGGACCCGCCCGCGGTGTCGTCAGCCATACCGAGAATCTACGGCGCCCTCATCGCGCGGCCGCGGTGCCCCTTCTGTCGGAAGGAGCCGCACGCGACGGCCCGCGACGGCCCGCGACCGCCTGCGACGGCCCGGGCCCTCAGAGGCGGCGGGTGGCCAGCAGGAGGCGGTCGCGGGCGTCGAAGAGCGTGTCCTTGATCATCTGCTCGTGTCCGGGCGTGAGCCGGGCCACCGGCACCGAGCAGCTGACCGCGTCCCGCGCGGGGCTCCGGTAGGGGATCGCGATGCCGAAGCAGCGCAGCCCGAGCGTGTTCTCCTCGCGGTCCACCGCGTACCCCTGCTCGCGGATGAGCGCCAGCTCCTCGATCAGCTTCTCGCGGTCGGTGTGCGTGTGCTCGGTGAGCGGCTCCAGCGTCTCCGGGAGGAGCCCCCGCACCTGCTCGTCGGTGTACGTGGCCAGCAGCGCCTTGCCGAGCGACGTGGAGTGCGCGGGCAGCCGGCGGCCGACGCGGGTGAAGGGCCGCAGGTAGTGCTGGGACTGCCGGGTGGCGAGGTACACCACGTTGGTGCCGTCGAGCCGGGCCATGTGGATGGTCTCGCTGGTCTCGTCGGAGAGCCGGTCCAGGGTGGGCCGGGCGGCGGCCACCACCTCGTCGCCGTCGATGTAGGAGGTGCCGACCAGCAGCGCGCGCACCCCGATGCCGTACCGCGTGCCGGTCGCGTCGGTCTCGATCCAGCCCAGCTCGACCAGGGTGCGCAGCAGCATGTACAGGCTCGACTTGGGGTAGCCGACCGACTCCTGCACGGCGGCCAGGCTGTGCATGCCGGGGCGGCCCGCGAAGAACTCCAGCAGCTCCACGGTGCGGACCGCGGACTTGACCTGGGAACCGGCTCCGTCGGCAGCAGCCATCGCGTCTGACCCCTCTTGTTCGGCCGGGGCGCGTGGACGTAGGCTCCGGCGTAGATTCACATGTGAAGACGTTGTTCAGTATAGAGAACAGGCAGACCGGAACAACGGGCGACGGACGACGACCGAAGAGCACCGGCCGCGGGCAGGACGCGGGCGACAGGCGAACGTGGAGGTTAATCCGGTGGCAGTACCAGTCTGGAGCGTGGACCCCCGAACCGGGAAGCAGCGCGAGCAGGTGGCCGTCGAGGCCACGGCGGACGAGGTCGATGCAGCCGTACGCGCCGCCGCCACCGCCCTGCCCGCCCTCGCGGACCGTAGCCTACGGTCCCGGCTGCTGCGCGCGGCCGCCGGGCTGCTGGAGCGGGACGCCGAGCGGGTGATCGCCGCCGCCGACGCCGAGACCGCGCTCGGCACCCCCCGTCTCACCGGCGAACTGGCCCGCACCGCCTTCCAGTTGCGCGCCTTCGCGGACGTGGTGGACGAGGGCGCGTTCCTCGACGTGATCATCGACCACCCCGACCCGGACGCGAAGCCCATCCCGCGGCCCGACCTGCGCCGGTACAAGATCCCGCTCGGCGTCGTCGCGGTCTACGCCGCCAGCAACTTCCCGCTCGCCTTCTCGGTGCCCGGCGGCGACACCGCCAGCGCGCTGGCCGCGGGCTGCCCGGTCGTGGTCAAGGCGCACCCGGACCACCCGGCCACGTCCGAGCTGACCGCCGGCCTGCTGCGCGAGGCCGCGGTCTCGGTCGGCCTGCCCGCCGACACCGTCGTGCTGCTGCACGGCTTCCGGGCCGGTGTCGAGCTGGTCGGGCACCCGCTGGTGGCCGCGGCCGGCTTCACCGGGTCGGTCGCCGGCGGGCGGGCGCTGTTCGACGCGGCGGCCGCCCGGCCCCGGCCGATCCCGTTCCACGGCGAGCTGGGCAGCCTGAACCCGGTGGTGGTCACGCCGGCCGCGGCGGCCGAGCGGGCGGAGGGGATCGGCGCGGGCCTGGCCGGGTCGTTCACCCTCGGCAGCGGGCAGTTCTGCACCAAGCCCGGCCTGGTGCTCACCCCTCGGGGCGCGGACGGCGACCGGCTGGTCGCCGCGCTCACCGGCGCCGCGCGGGACGCCGCCACGGGGGTCCTGCTCGACGGGCGGATGCGGGAGAACTTCGTCAGGGGCGCCGCCGCCCGTGCCGAACTGCCCGCCGTCACCGCGCCCGTGGCCGCCGGCGGCGACGCCGACCCGCTCGCCGTGCGCCCCGGCTACGTCGAGGTCGACGCCGCCGAGCTGGCCGGGCCGGGAGCCCACGACCTGCTGCTGGAGGAGTGCTTCGGGCCGCTGACCGTCGTCGTCCGCTACGGCGACGAGGACCAGCTCGACGCGGTCCTCGACCGGCTGCCGGGGAACCTCACGGCGACGGCGCACCTCGGCGCCGACGAGGCGGCGGCAGCGGACGGACCGGCCGCCGCGCTGCTGGCGCGGCTCAGCACGCTCGCCGGGCGGGTGCTGGTCAACGGCTGGCCCACCGGGGTCGCCGTCACCGGCGCCCAGCACCACGGCGGGCCCTACCCGGCCACCACCTCGACGTCGACGTCCGTCGGCGCCACCGCGATCGAGCGGTGGCTGCGGCCGGTCGCCTACCAGGACACCCCGCCGGCCCTCCTGCCCCCGGAGCTGCGCGACGACAACCCGCACCGGGTCCCCCAGCGCGTCACGGGGCGCCCCTGAAGCCTTTGCGGCGGCCGCTGACGCGGCGGCGCTCCTCGGACGCGCCCCTCGGGGGTGTCCGCGGGGGCGCCGCTTCCCGCCTCCCGCCTTCCGCTTCCCGCCCTCCGCTTTCCGCCGGGCGCCCTCACGGCGCATTCGGCGCTCACCTCGCTCACCTCGCTCAGGGCACTCACGGCGCGGAGTCGCCGCGCAGAGCCTCCAGGAGCACGGAAACGTGGCTGTGGTCGGGGTCCCTGACCGCGGTCAGCAGGGTGACCGGCCGGGAGGAGGCGAGCCCGCGCAGGCGGTCGAGGGCGCCGGCCGGGTCCGGTGCGGCCAGTTCCGCGCGGTAGCGCGCGGAGAACTCGCCGTACCGGTCGCCGTGGGCGTGGAACCACTTCCGCAGCCCAGCCGACGGCGTCACGGCCCGGGGCCACTCGTCGACCGCGGCGGACTCCTTCGACAGGCCGCGCGGCCAGAGCCGGTCGACCAGCACCCGGGTCCCGTCGTCGGCTTCGGGCGGGTCGTAGACCCGGCGCACCCGGAACCCGCTGGTGGACGCCATGACGGACCTCCTCAGCCCTCGCGCCCCCGGGCCGGGGACGCTTCCTTCCGCCCGGCCTCACGCCCGGCCTCCTCCCAGCTTGCGGCCTTCCGCCCCGGCCGGCTCGTCCCGCGCGCCGCGCAGGCCGCACGCGGTGGCCAGCGCGGCGCCCGCGAGCAGCACCGCCGCGATCAGCAGCCCTCTGCGCATCCCGGCCACGAAGTGCGTGCCGTCGCCGACCAGCGTGCCGAAGACCGCCACGCTGAGCGCACCCGCGACCTGGCGGCCGGCGTTGAGCACGCCGGCCGCCATCCCGGCCCGCTCGGCGGGCACCGCCCCCATCGCCGCGGCCGTGAGCGCCGGCACCGCCAGCGCCGCCCCGAGGCTGAGCGGCACCATCGCGACCGCGGTCAGCACCGCCGGCGTGCCCGCGCCCACCGGAAGCAGCACCAGCAGCCCGACCACCGCCCCGCTCTGCCCGACCAGCATCGGCACCCGGGGGCCGTAGCGGTTGGTGATCCTGCCCGAGAGCACGTTCATCACCGAGATCACCAGCGTCATCGGCAGGAACATCAGCCCGGCGGTCAGCGCCGACTGGCCGCGCACCTGCTGGAAGAACAGGCTGAGCACGAAGACCCCGCCGAAGAACCCGAACGTGACCGCGGCGCCCGAGGCGATCGCCGTCGCCGCGGCGCCGTTGCGGAACAGCCCGAGCGGCACCACCGGGTGCGGGTGCCGGGCCTCGATCACCAGGAACCCGGCCAGCGCGAGCGCGCCGACGGCGCCCGCCGCCGCGCCCGCGGCGCCGCCCTCGATCACCGCGTAGGTCAGCGCGGCCAGCGCCACCACCGCGGTGGCCTGCCCCGGCAGGTCCAGCGGCGCCGGACGCCTCGCCGAGCGGGCCACCCGGGCCGACAGCGCCAACGCGGCCACGCCCACCGGCAGGTTGACGAAGAAGACCGCCCGCCAGCTCCACGCCGTGGTCAGCGCGCCGCCGGCCACCGGGCCGAGCGCCACCGCGACCGACCCGCCCGCCGCCCACACCGCGATGGCCCGCGCCCGCCGCCGGGCGTCCGGGAACGCCTGCCGGACCAGCGCCAGCGAGGAGGGCAGCACCACGGCCGCCGCGCCGCCCTGCACCACCCGCGCCGCCACCAGCAGCACCAGGTCGGGCGCCAGCCCGCACGCCACGGACGCGGCGGTGAACACCGCCGTCCCGGCCGCGAACGCGCGGCTCGCGCCGACCCGGTCCGACAGCGCCCCGGTGGACAGCATCAGCGACGCGAAGGCGAGCGTGTAGCCGTCCACCACCCACTGCAACGCGGCCAGGCCGCCGTGCAGTTCGCGGCCCATGGCCGGGAGGGCGACGTTCACCACCGAGGCGTCGAGGGTGACCAGGAAGAACCCGATCAGCGCGGCGACCAGGGTCAGCGCGGGGGAGACGCCACCCGGCGGCGTGCTGCCGCCGTCGCCGCCGTCGCCGCCGTCGGCGGCCGGCGCACGGGAGGTGTCCGGTTGCTCCCGGCACGGCGGGGGCGGGGGTTCGGGTGTGACGAGTTCCTCTGGCATGCGCCCAGCGTGCCGGGGGCCGGACGCGTAGAGTAGTGGCCCGAATGCCATACTCCCGGAGGTTCTGGCCATGGTGTCCACGGGGTCGTCCGAAGCAGCCACGGAGCCCGAGGCGGCTGCGGGGTCCGTGCCGGCCGCGGAGTCCGAAGCGGCCATCGAGCTCGGGGCGGCCGCAGGGTCCGGGGCGGCCATGGAGCCCGGGACGGCCGCCGGGTCCCGGGGGAGCGTGCTCCCCGGAGCGGCCGTGCGCCCGGCGGAGGGCGGGGTAGCCACGGAGGGCGGGGGAGCCGGGGCGGCCCGCGTCCGCCCGCCCGCCGTCGAGCCGTTCACCTGCCGGCGCCCGCACCGCGTCGCCGTCATCGCCTCCGAGCCCGTCTCGCTGTTCAACCTCGCCGTACCCGAACTGCTGCTGCTGAAGGTCGAGGTGGACGGCCGGCCCGGCTACGAGGTCGAGATGTGCACGCCCGACCCCGGCACCGTCGCCACCAGCGGCGGCGCCGACGTGGTGATCCGCAGCGGCTTGGACGCGCTCGACCGCGCCGACACCGTGATCGTGGCCGGCACCGGCGCTGCCGAGCACCCGGACCCGCGCGTGCTCGGGGCGCTGCGGGAGGCCGGGCGGGCCGGGAAGCGGATCGCCTCCATCTGCACCGGCGCCTTCCTGCTCGCCGAGGCCGGACTGCTCGACGGCCGCAACGCCACCACGTACTGGGCCTACACCCGCCAGTTCGCCGAGAAGTACCCCGACGTGGTCATCCAGCCCGACGTGCTCTACGTGCAGGACGACCGCATCCTCACCTCCTCCGGCTACGCGGCCGGCATCGACCTGTGCCTGCACCTGGTGCGCACCGACTACGGCGCCGCGGTCGCCAACCACGTCTCCCGCCTCGCCCTGGTCGCCCCCGTACGGCCGGGCGGCCAGGCGCAGTTCACCGACACGCCGCTGCCCGCCGAGACCGGCACGTCGCTCGCCGGGACCCGCGCCTGGGCGATGACCCGGCTCGACCGCCCGCTCGCCCTGACCGACCTCGCCCGGCACGCCGCCGTCAGCGTCCGCACCCTCAGCCGCCGCTTCCACGCCGAGACCGGGCTCAGCCCGTTGCAGTGGCTGCTGCACCAACGGCTGGACCGCGCCCGCGAGTTGCTGGAGACCACCACCCTTCCGGTCGACCAGGTCGCCCGCGCCAGCGGCCTGGGCACCGCCGACTCGCTGCGCCAGCACCTGGTGCGCCGCGTCGGCCTCACCCCCTCCGACTACCGCGCCACCTTCACCCGCCTGCCCGCGGGGTGAGCCGGTCCGTCCGGGCGCACCGCCGGGGAGGCGGGCCCCGGTCGGAGCGATCACCGGACTCGACACAATGGAGGGATGACCGGCACCCGAACCACTCACCGCACCGCGGACGGTGTCCGCATACCCGGCACCTGGCGGCACGCCTTCATCCGCAACGGCGGCGGCTACTACCTGACCGACCTGTTCATCTACGCCGACGGGCTGGTGGACTGCTGGGGACTGGTCACCGTGGAGGAGTTCGCGGAGAAGCTGAGCAGCGGATGGGTCGCGACCGAACTCCCCGAAGGCGCCGAGGCGTCGGCGCACATGCTCGCGTCGTGGAAGTTCGCCGACCCGCTGACCTGGCTCACCGCTGAGGAACTGCTCGCCGAAGTCCGCGACACCATCGAGGAGTTGAACGGGCGGCCCGACTCGACCGACCGCTGCCTGGCCGCCGTCGACGCCTTCCTCGCCGATCCCACCGAGGCCCACCGCGCCGCACTGCGCGCCGCCTACCTCGCCATCCCCGCCCACCAGCGCCAGTTCGCGCTGAGCGACATGGACCGCAAGGACTGGCCGCTCCAGGCGCTCATCGCCGGCCCCGGCGGCGAGTTGTGGCCCGACGAGCAGGTCACCGCCGAGGAGTACGACAGCGCCGTCCGCTACTTCGAGGAGCGGGCCCGGCAGGGCGCCGGCGTCCGGACCGCCCGCGAGCACGTCGACGGCCCGCCCACCTCGCACGCGCCCGCGGTCGCGCTCCCGCACTCCTTCCCCCGCGACCCGGTCGCCGACCCCGGCCACCTCGCGCTGCGCCACGACTACCCGGCGCCGGTGCGGGTCGGCGCGGCGGCGTACCCCTCGGCCGCGCACGCCTACTGGGCGCTGTCCACCGCCGACCAGGACGCCCGCGCCGAGATCGCGGCGGCCCCGAACGGCTCCGCGGCCGCCGGCATCGCCGCCCGCGCGGCCCGCCGCGACGGCTGGGACCTGGCCAGGACCGCCGTCCTCGCGTCGCTGCTGCGCGCCAAGTACGCCCAGCACCCCGACCTCGCGGAGATCCTGCTCGCCACCGGCGACGCGACCCTGGTCTACGACGACATGGACTCCCGCTTCTGGGGGGACAACGCGGGCACCGGCCGCAACTGGGCCGGACGGCTGCTCGAACTGGTCAGGGCCGAGATCCAGGCGGACCGGGCGGGGATCGCCACCGCGGTCGCGGGCCCCGCCGCGGGCACCGCACCTGGCACGGGCGAGGGCACCGCCGCGGGGGCGGACACAGGCACCGGCACGGGAGGCGCGGGCCCCTGCCCCGGAGCCGTCGGCGAGGGCCGGTGAGCGCCCTGCGCCGGGCGGCCGGGGGCCCGCAGGAACCGGAACGGCCCCGCGCCGCGTCACCGTTCCGGTGGCGCCGCTCCCCGCGGGGGCGGGCGCGCGCGGGTGTGGGGAGAGGGAGCCCGTGGGACGCTGATGTGGTCTTCACCGGTTCTCCGCATATGCTTTCGGAAGGGCTGTAGACATGCGACGGACCGCCGCCCGGCACGGGGCGTCCGATACGGCCGACAGCAGGCCGCACGGAACCACCTTGGGGGAGACCCGCATGTCCCGCGCCCGTCGCGCCACCCGTATCCGTATCGCATGGGCGACCCGCGGGCGGACGCTGCGCCGCTCGGTACTGGCGCCCGCGGCCGGCGTGGTCGCCGCCGCGACCGTCGGCGCGCTGCTCGTGTCCACCGCGCACGGCGGCCGCCAGGACGACGCCCAGGACGGCCGCGCCACCTCCTCCGCCACCGACACCCAGCAGAGCGCCGCGACGTACCCGGGCCGGGTCGGCGCCTGGGAGAGCGCGATGAGCGCGGGCGGCCCGTCGTTCCACGACCAGACGGTACGGATGGTGGTGCACACCAGCATCGGCGGCTCCGGGCTGCGGATCAGGGTCTCCGACCTGCGCAGCGACCGCCCGCTCACGGTGGGCGCCGCCGACGTCGCCGAGCAGTACGACGGCGGCCGCGCGGTCGCGGGCACCCACCACCGGGTGACCTTCGGCGGCTCGCGCTCCACCACGGTGGCCGCGGGCCGCGAGGAGTACAGCGACGTCATCCCGATGCGGGTCGCCGCCGACCAGAACCTGCTGGTCAGCCTCTACCTGTCGGGCACCACCGGCCCCTCCACCTTCCACCGCGAGGCGTACGAGACGACCTACGTCTCCACCGACGGTGTCGACCACGCCGCCGACGACTCCGCCGCGGGTTACGCCCGCACCCGCACCTCCTGGTACTACCTGTCCGGCCTCGACGTCGTCGCGCCGACCGCGCACGCCACCGTGGTGGCCTTCGGCGACTCGATCACCGACGGCTACCACTCCACCGCGGGCGCCAACCGCCGCTGGCCCGACCAGCTCGCCCGGCGGCTGGCCAGCGCGCCCGGCGGGCAGCGGCTCGGCGTCACCGACGCCGGCATCGCCGGCAACCGGCTGCTGACCACCGCGCCGGAGATCTACCGCGGCCCCAGCGGCGTGCAGCGCTTCGACCACGACGCGCTCGGCGAGCCCGGCGTCAAGGACGTCATCCTGCTCGAAGGCGTCAACGACCTCAGCAACGACCTCAACAGCGCCGGCGGCCCGCTGACCGCGCGGAACCTGATCGACGGCTACCGCACCCTCATCGCCCGCGGCCATGCCGACGGGGTCCGGATGATCGGCGCGACCATCCTGCCCTACAGCCGGCTCAGCCCGGCGATGAACGCGGTCCGGGAGCAGGTCAACCAGTGGATCAGGAGCAGCGGCGCCTTCGACGCGGTGGTCGACTTCGACCGGGCCGTCCGCGACCCCTCGAACCCCGACGCCCTCGCGCCCGCCTATGACTCCGGCGACCACCTGCACCCCAATGACGCGGGGATGCTGGCGATGGCCGACGCGGTCGACCTGTCCGTGCTCGTCTCCTGACACGCGGCCGGCGGCGGCCCCCTGCCGCGGGCCGGCCCCGCGGTGGCCACGGCTCCCGCGCCGGCGGCCTGCCGGGCGGCCGCCCCGGGTCAGTACAGTGCCGGTATGGGAGCCGGAGCGAACGAGGTGCTGCACGTCCGGGGCCGGGTGCTGGCCGGGCCGGACGACGCGTCGGTCAGGGACGAACTGTGGGTGGTCGGCGGACGGATCACCTACCGGCGGCCCGCCGCCGAGGTCACCGCGACCGCCACCGGGTGGGTGCTGCCGGGGCTGGTGGACGCGCACTGCCACGTCGGCCTCGACGCGCACGGCGCCGTGGACGAGGCCACCACCGAGAAGCAGGCGCTGACCGAACGCGGGGCGGGGGCCCTGCTGCTGCGCGACGCCGGAACGCCCGCCGACACCCGGTGGATCGACGACCGCGAGGACCTGCCGAGGATCATCCGGGCCGGCCGGCACATCGCCCGCACCCGCCGCTACATCCGCAACTACGCCCACGAGATCGAGCCCGGCGACCTCACCGCCTACGTGCGGCGCGAGGCGCGCAGGGGCGACGGCTGGGTCAAACTGGTCGGCGACTGGATCGACCGCGGCATCGGCGACCTGGCGCCGTGCTGGCCCGCGGACGCGCTGCGCGAGGCGATCGCCGCGGCCCACGAGGAGGGCGCCCGGGTCACCGCGCACTGCTTCGCCGAGGACTCCCTCGCCGACCTGGTGGACGCCGGGATCGACTGCGTCGAGCACGCCACCGGCCTCACCGACGACACGATCCCGCTCTTCGCCGAGCGCGGCGTCGCCATCGTGCCGACCCTGGTCAACATCGCCACCTTCCCGCGGTTGGCGGCCGGCGGCGCCGCCAAGTTCCCCCGCTGGTCGGCCCACCTGGAGCGGCTGCACGCGCGCCGCCACCGGACCGTGCGCGACGCGTACGACGCGGGCGTGCCGGTCTACGCGGGCACCGACGCCGGTGGCAGCCTCCCGCACGGGCTGGTCGCCGAGGAGGTGGCCGAACTGGTGCGCGCCGGGCTGCCGACCACCGCCGCGCTGTCCGCCGCGACCTGGGACGCCCGCCGCTGGCTGGGCCGGGACGGGCTGGAGGAGGGCGCGCCGGCCGACCTCCTGGTCCTCGACGAGGACCCGCGCGCCGACGTCCGGGTGCTCGCCGCGCCGCGCCGCGTGGTGCTGCGCGGCCGCACCGTGGCCTGAGCCCGCGTCACCCGGCGCGGTCCCGCGCCGCACCGGCAGCCGGAGTGCGCCCCCCGCGGAGGTGAACGGTGCAGAACGGCCGTACGCCGGGAATCGAAGAAATGCACGGAAACCACCCTTCTGGGTGAACTGGCGTCGTGTAGCCGTCAATTCACTCTCAGTGCGTAAACATTGCCGGGTCGATGTCCCCGGCGGCTGTCCCCAATCAGCGCGCGCCGGGGGCGCCATCCCATACGTGGGGGTTTCCCAACCGTGTACCGCACCATCAACTTCCGCCTGCCCGCACGCCGTTCGGCCGCCGTCCTCGGCGCGGCCACGGCCGTCGCCGCCGGGGCCGTGCTGGCCGTCGCGCCGGCCGTGCAGGCGGTGCCCGCGACCGCGCACGACACCGGCGCCGCCACGGCCACGGACCTGCGCGCGGGCCTGGACGTGTCCCTGCTGGGCAGGACCGTGGACGTGCCCGTGAACGTCTCGCTGAACGACGTGCACGCCCCGGCCGACGCCAAGCAGACCGCGCTGACCGTGACGGTCGGCCACGGCGTCGAGGCGGGCCGGGCCGTGAACCTGCTGCGCGCCTCCGCCGCCACCGCGAACGCCACCACCGGCCCCGACAAGGCCCAGGGCGTCGCCGACATCGTGGGGGCCGACCTGCACGTGCCCGGGCTGCCGCTGCTGTCCGTGGTCAAGCTGGACGCGGTGACGTCCACCGCGACCTGCCAGGTCGGGCACCGGCCGACCGCCTCCTCGCACCTGGTCGGCCTGACCGTGCTCGGCAGGCGCACCGAACTGTCGGCGATCGGCACCACCAAGGTCGCCGTCCCCGGCGTCGGTGAGGTGGACCTGGAGCTGACCGACGCCGTCACCACCTCCGCCACCGCGGCGGCCACGGCCCTGCACCTCAAGGTCGACATCGATCCGCTGAGCCTGGGCGTCGCCCACGTGACCGGCGACATCACGCTCGCGCAGGCCACCTGCCGCACCCCGAAGGGCGACAGCGGCTCGTCGTCGGGGGGTGCGTCCACGGGCGGTTCGTCCAGCGGTGCGGCCACGGCGGGCTCCTCCGGCGGTTCGTCCACGGGCGGCGCGGACACCGGCGGTTCGACCGGCGGGCACTCCTCCGGCGGCTCGGGCAACGGGGGCGGCACGAGCGGCGGTTCGGGCAGCGGCGGGTCGTCCGGGTCCGCCGGGTCCGCCGGTTCCTCGGGTTCCTCGGGCTCCGCCGGGTCGTCCGGTTCCTCCGCCTCGGGCGGCTCCGGTGGCTCCGGCGCCCAGACCGTCGCCGACACCTCCTCCACCGGCGACCTCGCCGAGACCGGCGCCAGTTCCAGCACCCCCTACGTCGCCGGCGGCGCCGCCGCACTCGTGGCCGCGGGCGCGCTGACCTTCGTCGTCGCCAACCGCCGCCGCCGCGCGGCCGGTTCGCCCACCGGCGGTGACGCGTGACCGCCACAAGGCGGTAACAAGCGCGGGGGGCGGCACCGGTGACGGCGCCGCCCCCGTAGGCTGGTCCCCACGTCCGGGGGACGGCCGACGGCCTCGCCACGGGCACGACACGGGTGGGGCAACGGTGGGGCAACAGGGCGGGCGGGCATGAGCGACGGGCTTTTCGCGGGCAGATACGAACTCGCGGAGCTGCTCGGCTCCGGCGGGATGGCCCGGGTGCACCGTGCCCGGGACACCCGGATGGGCCGGATCGTGGCCATCAAGACCCTGATGCCGGAACTGGCGCTGGACCCCGACGCCCGCCGCAGGTTCGCCCGCGAGGCGCACGCGGCCGGCGCGCTGAACCACCCCGGCATCGTCACCGTCCACGACCAGGACGAGTACCGGGACGGCGACACCGTGGTGCCGTACCTCGTCATGGAGTACGTCCGCGGTGGCACGCTCTCCGAACTCGTGCGCGAGCAGGCCCCGTTCGAGCCCGAGCGGGCGGTGCGGATCGTCTGCGACATCCTCGACGCGCTCGCCCACGCGCACAGCCACGGCACCGTGCACCGCGACGTGAAGCCGGCCAACGTGATGGTCACCGAGGAAGGCGCGGTCAAGGTCGCCGACTTCGGCATCGCCCGCGTGCTGGACACCGACACCCGGCTGACCACCGCCGGCTCCTCGGTCGGCACCCCCAGCTACATGTCGCCCGAGCAGATCAACGGCCGTGACGTGGACGCCCGCAGCGACATCTACGCCGTCGGCTGCGTGCTCACCGAACTGCTCACCGGCAAGCCGCCGTTCCACGACGGCAGCGCGCTGAGCCTGATGTACTGGCACGTCCACTCCGCGCCGCCCGCGCCCTCCACCCGCAACCCGCGGGTGTCCGCGGAGCTCGACGCCCTGGTGATGGCCGCGCTCGCGAAGTCGCCCGACGACCGCCCCGCCGACGCCGGCGTCTACCGGGCGCGGCTGTGGGCCTGGCTGACCGCCGCCCGCTCCGCCACCCTGAGCGGGCCGGCCACGCTGCCCCCGAGCGACTTCGGTCTGGCGAAGCCCGCCCCGAGGCCGGCCGCCGCCCCCGCGCCCGGGTCCACCCCCGCGCCCGCGCCGGGGTCCGCGCCCGGCTCCGCGTCCGCCCGCCCGTCGGCCCAGCCGTCCCCGCCGGCGCCCCCCGCCGGCGCCGACCCGCGCGCCACCTTCGGAGTCGGCGGCGCCCTGCCCTCGCTCCCCGCCCAGGGCCCGCCCGCGCAGCCGATACCCGGGCCGTACCCGGCGGGCGCGGGTACCCCGGCGGGCGCCGGCACCCCGGCTGCCGCGCCGCTCGAACACCCCGCCTACTCCCGCAGCCCGCAGGTGCCGTTGCCCCCGCCGTACCAGCCGAGCACCCCGCCGCCGGTGAACAACGGAACCCCGCCGCTGCACCGGCCCGCCGTGCGGCAGGGCCCGCCGGCCGGCCCCGCCGCGGGCGTCGGCCTGCCGTCCGACACACCGCCCGCCCCCACACCCGGGTGGAGCGCGCGCCGCAAGGTCCTGACCGGGGTGGCCGGGCTCGCCGTCGCCGGCATCACCGTCTCGGTCGTCCTGGCCACCGGCGCCCTCGGCGGCGACAAGCCGGACCCGGGGCCCGACCCGCACCCGCCGACGTCCGCGCCGGTGGACCAGCAGGCCGCCCTCCAGCGCCACGGCGGCAAGGCGGGCACGGGGTTCAACGGCGGCAACAACGGCGTCGTGCGCCCGTCCACGCAGACCGGCGGCACCGTCCACCTGGCCACCTCGAACTTCCCCGACGCCCTGCTGGACCCGGCCGACACCTACGACCCCAGCGCCTGGAACATCCAGCGGCTGCTCTACCGCAGCCTGGTCAGCTACGCGCCCGCGCCCGGCGACAAGGGCCGCCAGTTGGTGCCGGACCTGGCCACCACCACCGGCGGCGTCAGTGACGACGGCCTGACCTGGACCTTCCACCTCAAGAAGGGCCTGCGCTTCCAGGACGGCTCGGCGATCACCTCCAAGGACGTCAAGTACGGCATCGAGCGCACCTTCGACCAGGACGTCCACCCCAGCGGCTCGACCTACCTGTCCGACCTCCTCGACGAGGGGCAGCACTACCCGGGCCCCTACGACGACAGCGACCCCGGCCGGATGGGGCTGAAGTCGGTCGCCACCCCCGACGACGGCACCGTCGTCTTCACGCTCGCCAAGCCCTACGCGGACTTCCCGTACATCCTCGCCATGGCCGACGGGGCCGTGGTGCCGCCGAGCGCCGACACCGGCGGCGGCAAGGACTACGAGGAGCACCCGGTGGCCAGCGGCCCGTACAAGGTGTCCGCGTACGTCCCCGGCAAGTCGCTCCAACTGGTGCGCAACACCGAGTGGAAGGCCAGCACCGACCAGGTGCGCTCCCAACTGCCCACCGGGTACCAGTTGAAGCTCTACGACTCGCAGCAGGCCGTCGAGCAGGCGGTGCTCGACGGCAGCGCCGACCTGGACTTCACCCAGTCGCTGCTCGACGACGACACCGAGACGAAGGTCATCAACGACCCGTCCAGGAAGGCCGACGCGGACCTCGCCTACACCGGCGCCACCCGCTATCTGAGCCTGAGCACCGACCAGGCGCCCTTCGACGACGTCCTGTGCCGCCGGGCCGTCGCCTACGCGGTGGACCGCGAGCAGGTGCAGGCCGCGCTCGGCGGGCAGTACGAAGGCGGCGACATCGCCACCACCATGCTGCCGCCCACCAACATCAGCCACGACCCCAAGGCCAACATGTACTCCTCCACCACCGGGGAGGCCGAGGAGCAGTACGCCAGGACCGAACTGACCGCGTGCGGAAAGCCGGACGGCTTCAGCACCACCCTGGTCGGTGTCGCGGGCGCGTCCAAGGGCCAGCAGGCCATGGAGGCGATCGCCACGGCGCTGGCGAAGGTCGGCATCAAGGTCACCGTCAAGACCATGGACGCCGGCGCGTTCTACGACACGCTGCTGTCGCCCACGAAGCTCAAGGCTGCCAAGTGGGGCATGGTGTACACCGGTTGGGTCGGCGACTACCCGACCGGGGGCGGCTTCCTGCGGCAACTCGTCGCCCCCGGCTCCGAGTCCAACTACGCGGCCCTCGACGACAGCACCCTCAACAGCATGATCGACCAGGCCGACACGCTCACCAGCCCGTCGGCGGCGAAGACGGCGTGGACCAAGATCGACGCCCAGGTGCTGTCCGACGCCGCGACGGTGCCGATCGTCTACGACCGCCACCTGGTCTACCGCGGGCCGCGGCTGACCAACGTCTACCAGCAGCAGGTGCTCGGCGAGATCGACCTCACCGCGCTGGGCGTGAAGTGAGCACGGCGCACAGCGCGTCGACGAACCCGTCGGTGGTGCGGCGGTCGCGCACCGCCACCCGCAGCCAGTCCGGTCCGAGGCCGGGGAAGGTGTCGCCGCGGCGCACCGCGTAGCCCGACTCCCGCAGTGCCGCGCGCACCCGGTCGGCGCCCGGGGTGCGCAGCAGCACGAAGGGCGCCGCGGGCGCGTCCCCGGCCACGTGGACCCCCGGCACCTCCCGCAGCCGCGCCAGCAGGTGGGCGCGGTCCGCGGCGACCTGCCGGGCCGCCCGCGCCGCCTCCTCGACCGCGCTCGCCGTCACGCACGCGCCGGCGGCCGCCAGCGCGGGCGAGGACACCGCCCACAGTGGTTGCGCGGCGGCCAGTTGGGCGATCAACTCCTCTGCCGCGAGCACGTAGCCGATCCGCAGGCCGGCCAGGCCCCACGTCTTGGTCAGGCTGCGCAGCACCACCAGGCCCGGCACCGTACCGGCGCCGCCCGCCGCTCCGGCCCCGCCGACCGCTCTGTCGGGGCCGACCGCTCCGGCCAGTGACTCCCGCTCGCCCGGGACCGCGTCCATGAACGCCTCGTCCACCACCAGGGTGCGCCCCGGGCGGGCCAACTCCCGGACCAGCGCGGCCGGGTGCAGGACCGACGTGGGGTTCGTCGGGTTGCCGAGCACCACCAGGTCCGCGTCCGCCGGCACCTTGCCCGGGTGCAGCCGGAACCCGTCGGACGCGTCCAGCAGCACCCGCTCGACCACGTGGCCCGCCGCCCGCAGCGCCGCCTCCGGCTCCGTGAACTGCGGGTGCACCACCACCGCGCGCCGGGGCCGCAGCACCCGGGCCAGCAGCACGAACGCCTCGGCCGCGCCGGCGGTCAGCAGCACCTCCGCGTCCGCCCGGCCGTGCCGCGCCGCGACCGCGTGCCGGGCCGCCCGCCCGTCCGGATACGCGGCCAGGCCGGACAGCGTCCCGCCGATCACCTCGACCAGCCAGCCCGGGGGCGTGCCCTGCCGTACGTTCACCGCCAGGTCGACCAGCCCGTCGCCCACCTCCGCGTCGCCGTGGTGCCGCAGGTCGTGGCCGTCGGGGTACACGTCGGGTGCTCCAGGGGGTGCGGGGCCGCGGTCGCGGAACGCGCCGGGGGCGGGGGAGGGGGTGGCGGCCAAGGGCCCGGCGGCAGCGCCCGACAGGGCGGCGGACGGGACAGCGGACGGGACGGCAGCGGACGGTACGGCTCGCCGCGGGCCGCGGACGGCGACCGCGACCGTGGCGTGCGCCGACTTCCGCTTGGTGAGGGCGAGTTCGGCGCCCGGGCCGGCCGCGAGCAGCGCCGCGGCCTCGGCGACCGACGGGGTGCCGAGCGTGCCGAGCGCCACCTCCGACGGTGTCGGGACCGCCACCCGCGCGAGGGTGTCCGGGGCGAAGGCGACCACCTCCACCCCGAGGCGTGCGGCGGCGCCGGCGATCGAGGGGGACCGCTCCTTCCCGGCGGCGGTGGCCAGCACCGCCACAAGGAGAGCGCCGTGCGAGGGGAGCCCGGAGCCGGAGGCGGGGACGTCCCTGCCGGTGCCGGCACCGGAGTCCGGGCCGTCCGGGCCGGTGGCAGTGGCGGCGGCCGGAACCGGGGGCGGTGCGACGCGCGGACGTGCCGCGCCCGGGTGGGCCGGTGACCGGTCCCGCGACTGCTCCTGCCGAAGCCCCGTGCCCGGGCCGGGCGTTGACGGCCCCCGCTGGTCGCCCCGCCGGTACGCCGGGTGCGGCAGGTCCCTCGACGGGTCCCGCGGGCCGCCGTCGCCCGCCGCGTCCGCGTCGTTCCCGGGCGCCGCGGGCGCGGGCACCGGCAGCGGTACCGGTTCGGGTGCCCGCGCCCACGCCAGCACCGCCACCTCCGTCAGTGCGGCCCGCACCAGCGCCAGGACCTCGGCAGCGTCCGCCGCGCGGCTCGCGCCCACGCCGACGTAGTAGGGCCCGCTCATCGCGGCGGACGCGCGGCGCAGGAGGCGACGAAGCGCCGGGCGAGGGCGGGTTCGGCGGCCCAGTGCGTGTGCAGGTAGGAGGCGTGCACGCGGTGGTGGACGAAGCCCTCGACGCGGCGCTCGGGGCGCACGAACCCCCACGCCGGGGCCGGGCCGGCGTCGGGTTCGACCCGGGTGCGGTGGAACTCGTGGCCGCGCACCCGCGTCCCGGCGGCGGCCAGCACGCTGTCGCCGACGGCCACCGCCTCGCGGTAGCCGAGCGTCAGCCGGGCGCCCATCCACGCCTTGGCGTCGAGCACCCCGCACATCGGGTGCCCGTCCAACTCCCTGACCAGGTACAGCAGTCCGGCGCACTCCGCGGCCACCGGCCCGGCGAAGCGCGCGACGTCGCGGCGCAGCGCGCCGTTCGCCGACAGTTCGGGCCCGTACATCTCGGGGAAGCCGCCGCCGATCACCACCCCGCGGGTACCGGGCGGCAGCGCCTCGTCGGTGAGCGGGTCGAAGCCGACGACGTCGGCGCCCGCGGCGCTCAGCAGCTCCTCGTGCTCGGGGTAGGCGAAGGTGAAGGCGGCGCCGCGGGCCACCGCGACCACGGGCCGGGCACCCGTGCGCCGCGGCCCGTCCCGGCCCGCCAGGTCGCCGTCCGCTCCGTCGCGGTCTGCCGGACCACCTGTCGCCGGACCGCCCCTCGCCGGGCCGTCCGCCGCCGGGCCGCCGGGGACGGTCGCCTCTCCAGCACCCGCCGCCACGCCGTCAGCCGACCCCGCCACCGCCGCGGCCGGATCCCACGCGGGGCCCGCCAGCGGGGGAGCGGTGCGCGCGAGCGCCAGCAGGGCGTCCAGGTCGCAGCCCGCGGCCACCCGGTCCGCCACCGCCCCGACCCACGCCACCGCCTCCGCGCGCCGCTCGGCCGCCGGCACCAGTCCGAGGTGCCGGGCCGGCACTGCGAGCACGTCGGAGCGGCCCAGCGCGCCCAGCACCGGGATGCCGACCTCCTCCAGGGCCGCGCGCAGGATCTCCTCGTGGCGCGCCGAACCGACCTTGTTGAGCACCACTCCGCCCATCCGCACCCCCGGGTCGAAGGAGGCGAAGCCGTGCACCAGCGCGGCCACCGACCGCGCCTGCGCGGAGGCGTCCACCACCAGCACGACGGGCGCGGACAGCACCTTGGCGACCTGCGCGGTCGAGGCCAGCTCACCGTGCCCGGTGGCACCGTCGAACAGGCCCATCACGCCCTCGACCACGGCGAGCGACGCCCCGGCCGCGCCGTGCAGGAACAGCGGCACCATGCGGTCCACCCCGCACAGGTACGGGTCGAGGTTGCGGCCGGGCCGGCCGGTGGCGAGCGCGTGGTAGCCCGGGTCGATGTAGTCCGGGCCGACCTTGTGCGGGGACACCGCGAGGCCGCGCGCGGCGAACGCGGCCATCAGCCCGGTGGCCACCGTCGTCTTGCCGCTGCGCGAGGCCGGCGCGGCGACCACGAACCTCGGGACCGCGGACCCCGGGACTGCGGACCCCGGGACCGCGGACTCCGTACGGGTCCCAGCACTCACCACTCGATCCCCCGTTGCCCCTTCTGCCCGCTGTCCATCGGGTGCTTGACCTTCCCCATCTCCGTCACCAGGTCCGCGTGGTCGAGGAGTTCGGCCGGCGCGTTGCGCCCGGTGACCACCACGTGCTGGGTGCCGGGGCGTTCCCGCAGCACCTCCACCACCTCCCGCACCGGTACCCATCCCCAGTGCATCGGGTACGCGAACTCGTCCAGGACGTACAGCCGGTAGGTCTCCGCCGCGAGGTCGCGCCTGACCTGCGCCCAGCCCTCCCGGGCCGCCTCCTCGCTGGAGGCGAGGTCGCGCTGCACCCAGGACCAGCCCTCGCCCATCTTGTGCCAGGCGACCGTGCCGCCCTCGCCGGAGGCACCCAGCACCTTCAGCGCCCGCTCCTCGCCGACCTTCCACTTCGCCGACTTGACGAACTGGAACACCCCTACCGGCCAGCCCTGGTTCCAGGCCCGCAGCGCCAGTCCGAACGCCGCCGTGGACTTCCCCTTGCCCGGACCGGTGTGCACGATCGTCAGCGGCCGGTTGCGGCGCTGGCGCGTGGTCAGCCCGTCGTCCGGCACCACACTCGGCTGTCCCTGCGGCATTACGCGGCCCTCCGTACGTCCTTGACCAGCGCGGACACCGTGTCGGCCCGCAGTTCCTCCAGCGTCACGGCGGCGGCGCCCAGGTCCCGGGCCAGCGCGCCCGCCAGGCCCAGCCGCACCGGGCCGGACTCGCAGTCCACTACCACGGACGCGACGCCGGACGCGGCCAGCAGCCGGGCCGCGCGCGCCGCCCGCGGCAGCGGCTCCACCCCGCCGGTGGCCCGCCCGTCGGTGACCACCACCAGCAGCGGCCGCCGGGAGGCGTCCCGCAGCCGCTCCACCCGCAGCACCTCGTGGGCCCGCAGCAGTCCCGCCGCCAGCGGGGTACGGCCCCCGGTCGGCAGTTTCTCCAGCCGGGCCGCGCCCGCGTCCACCGACGACGTCGGCGGCAGCGCCAGCTCCGCGCCCGTGCCCCGGAAGGTGACCAGGCCGACCTTGTCGCGCCGCTGGTAGGCGTCGAGCAGCAGCGACAGCACCGCGCCCTTCACCGCGCCCATCCGCCGCCGCGCGGCCATCGAGCCCGACGCGTCCACCACGAACAGCACGAGATTGCCCTCCCGGCCCTCCCGCGCCGCCTGCCGCAGGTCCGGCCGGCGCACCACGAGGCCGGTGCCGTCGCGCCCCCGCGCCCGCTGGTGGGGCGCCGCCGCGCGCAGCGTCGCCGTCAGGTGCAGCGCCGCCAGCCGGCCGTGCGGCAGCTCCGCCCCGGTCGTCCGCCCCTGCGCGGTGCGGGCCCGCGAGCGCCGGCCGGCGGCGCCCTCGCCCAGTCCGGGCACCGTCAGCGCCCGGGTCCGGTACGGCTCCCCGGCGGCGGACGGCGGCTGCTCGGCGCCCGCGGCGGGGGCCGCGCCGGGGCCCGTCCCCGGCTGCGCGCCCTCGCCGGGCGGCGGGGACGCGGACTGCGGGCCGGCGTCGGGCGCCGCGGAGCCGTCGCCGGGGTCCGACGCGGGGTCGCGCTGCGGCGGCACCCCGCCACCGCCGCCGGGCCCGTCGCCGCCGGGCCCACCGTCCGGACCGCCGCTCTCGGGGCCGCCGTCCGGGTCAGGGTCGGGCTCGGGGCCGTCGTCGGGTCCGGCGCCCTCCGCCTCGGCCTGTTCCGCCTCCTGCCGCGCCTGCTCCAGCGCCTGGTCCAGCTTCTCCTCGTCGAGGCCGGGCGCGTCGAAGGGGTTGCGCCGGCGGCGGTGCGGCAGCGCCAGCAGTGCCGCCTGCCGCACGTCGGCGGCCGTGACCCCGGTACGGCCGGCCCACGCCGCCAGCGCGGTCGCGGTGCGCGCCATCACGATGTCGGCGCGCATCCCGTCCACCTCGAAGGCCGCGCAGGTCGCCGCGATCTGCCGCAGCACCGTGTCCCCGAGCCGCACCGACGGCAGCAACTCCCGCGCGGCCGCGATACGTTCGCGCGCCTGCTGCTCCTGTGGCGCCCATCGTGCGGCGAACTGCTCCGGGTCGTCGTCGTAGGCCAGCCGGCGGCGCACCACCTCGACCCGCTCGTCGGTCTCGCGCGAGGCGGTGACCTCCACGGTCAGCCCGAACCGGTCGAGCAACTGCGGCCGCAGCTCGCCCTCTTCCGGGTTCATCGTGCCCACCAGCAGGAAGCGCGCCGCGTGCCGCACCGACACGCCCTCGCGCTCCACGTAGCTCGCCCCGGTGGCGGCGGCGTCCAGCAGCACGTCCACGAGGTGGTCGTTGAGCAGGTTGACCTCGTCGACGTAGAGCACGCCGCGGTGCGCCTCGGCCAGCAGCCCCGGCTCGAACGCCTTGACGCCCTCCGCGAGGGCGCGTTCGAAGTCCAGCGCGCCGACGAGCCGGTCCTCCGAGGCCCCCACCGGCAACTCGACCAGTTTCGTGGCGCGTTCGGCACCGTCCTGCGCCGGGTCGTGCGGCCCGTCCGGGCAGTGGGGGTCCGGCGCCGCCGGGTCGCAGCTGAACCGGCAGCCGGGGACCACCGTCACGTGCGGGAGCAGCGCGGCGACCGCGCGCACCGTCGTGGTCTTCGCCGTCCCCTTCTCGCCCCGCACCAGCACACCGCCCACCGCGGGCGAGACCGCGTTGAGCAGCAGTGCGAGCCGCAGGTCGTCCTGCCCGACGACGGCGGTGAAGGGGTAGGTGGTACTCATGCCAGGGTCGCTCCTTCGAGCGGAAGTCGTGACGGCGGGGCCTGCGGGTCCTGCGGTTCCCTGCCCGGGTCCTCCGGGGGCCGGGGGCGGCGGCGGTCTCACGGCGCCCCCGGCGGAAGGAACGGCAGTCCGGGCGGCGGGCCCTGCTCGACCAGCCGCAGCAGTGCCGCGGTGTCGGCGTGCTCCTCGACCAGGTCCGCCAGCCGCTCCAACTGGCCCTCCCGCAACGCCTCGAAGCGGGTGTCGGGGGCGGGGACGAACCGCCGCCCCGCGGCCGCGGCCACCTGCCGGAGGAACGCCCGCCGGAAGCCGTCGCTCTCCAGCGAACCGTGCCAGTGGGTGCCCCAGACCGCGCCGACCCGGCAGCCGTCGAGGAACGGCTCGTCGCCGCCCAGCAGTTCGGCCACCCCGTGGTGGATCTCGTAGCCGCGCACGTGCTCGCCGTACTGCGTGCCCTCCGGGCGGGCGAGCGTCTTCTCCCGGGCGAAGCGGACCCGTGCCGGCAGCAGCCCGAGCGCGGGGACGGCCCCGGCCCGCGACTCCACGTCGTCCTCGATGTGTTCGGCGAGGATCTGGAAGCCGCCGCAGACGCCCAGCACCGGGCGGCCCTGCGCGGCGCGCCGGCGGACCGCCTCGGCCAGGCCGCGCTCGCGCAGCCACTCCAGCGCGCGGACGGTACCGCGGGTGCCGGGCAGCACCACCAGGTCGGCGTCGGCGAGTTCGTCCGGGCGGTCCACGAACCGCACCACGACGCCGGGTTCGGCGGCGAGCGCGTCGAGGTCGGTGAAGTTCGACATCAGCGGCAGCGCGGCCACCGCGACCCGCAACACCTCCTCCCCGTACGGCGGTTCGACCGCGGACTCACGCACCGCGCCGCGCAGCGACACCCGCAGCCCGTCCTCCTCGTCGATCCCCAGGCCGTGGGCGAAGGGCAGCACGCCGAGGGTGGGACGGCCGGTCAGCCCGCGCAGCATGTCCAGGCCGGGCCGCAGCAGCGAGACGTCACCGCGGAACTTGTTCACCAGGTAGCCCGCGACCAGCCGCTGGTCCTCCGGCGCGAGCAGGGCCGTCGTGCCGTAGAACGACGCGAAGACGCCGCCGCGGTCGATGTCGCCCACCACCACGACCGGCAGGCCCGCGCTCCTGGCCACGGCCATGTTGACGATGTCGGTGCGGCGCAGGTTGATCTCGGCGGGGCTGCCGGCTCCCTCGCAGACCACGGCGTCGTGGGTGCGGCCCAACTCCTCCAGGCACTCCACCACGGTGCCGAGCAACTCGGCCTGCCGGCCGCCGTGGTAGCCGCGCGCGCTCAACTCGCCGACGGGCTTGCCGAGTACCACGACCTGGCTGCGGTGGTCGCCGCCGGGCTTGAGCAGCACCGGGTTCATCAGCGCCGAGGGCTCGACGCGGGCCGCCTGCGCCTGCATCGCCTGTGCCCGGCCGATCTCGGCGCCCTCGCGGGTCACGTACGAGTTGAGCGACATGTTCTGGCCCTTGAAGGGCGCCACCCGCAGGCCCTGGCGGGTCAGCCAGCGGCAGATCCCGGCGGTCACCACGCTCTTGCCGGTGTCGGACCCGGTCCCGGCGACCATCAGCCCCTTCATCGGGCACCCTCCGCGGTCGGAGCCGGTCCCGTGGCCCGCGCGACGGCCCGGACCCGATCCGCGGTCGGGGCCCGACCCGAGCCCGGCACTCGACCCGAGTTCGGTACTCGACCCGAGCCCGGCCCTCGACCCGAGCCCGGCACTCGACCCGAGCCCGGCACTCGACCCGAGCCCACGCCCCGACCCGCGACCGTGGTTCCGTCCGGGACCGTGGAGCGGCCCGTGACCGGAGCCGGTCCGGCGCCCCGCCCCGCCGCCGGCAGCCGTGCCCCGCGCGCCGCCGACAGCAGCACCGACGCGCCGAGTGCGAGCGCGCCCACCCGGCGGGAGAGCCGGATGGCGCGGCCGATGTCCGCCGGGCCCGGCGGACGGAACCCGGCACCCAGCACCGGACGGTGCTCGGTGCGGCCGCCGTACGCCAGGGTGCCGCCCAGCCGTATGCGCAGCGCTCCCGCGAACGCGGCCTCCACCGGACCGGCGTTGGGGGAGGGGTGGAGCGGCCCGTCGCGGCGCGCGGTGGCCAGCGCGCTGCGCGGGTACGGCCCGGCCAGCGCGGTGAGCGCGGCGGTCAACCGGGCCCCGGGGTAGCCGACCGCGTCGTCCAGCCGGGCGGCGGCCCACCCGAACCGCAGGTGGCGGGGGGAGCGGTGGCCGACCATGGCGTCCAGGGTGTTGGCGGCGCGGAAGCCGACCAGCCCGGGCACCCCGGCCAGCCCGCCCCACACGAGCGCGCCGACGACCGCGTCCGAGGTGTTCTCGGCGACCGACTCGACCACGGCGCGGGCGAGCGCGTCGGCGTCCAGCGCGGCCGGGTCCCGCCCGCACAGGTGCGGCAGCCGGGCCCGGGCCGCGGCCAGGTCGCCGGCCTCCAGCGCCGCGCCGATGGCGCGGGCCTCCCGGGCCAGCGAGGTGCCGCCGAGCACGGACCAGGTGGCCGCGGCGGTCAGCGCGGCGCGCAGCACCGGGCGGTCCCGGGCGGCGCGCTCGGCGAGGGCGGCCGCGGTGGCCGAGCCGCCCACGCACAGGGCGGCGTACGCCGCACCGGTGCCGCGGTGGTCGCGCCACATCAGCTTCTCCAGGGCTCCCGCGGCCCGCCCGAAGCCGGCCACCGGGTGGCCGCGGCGCGGATCGCCGATCAGGAGGTCGCCGAGGAAGCCGAGTGCGGCGCCGTAGGCGAAGGCGCGGTCGGCACGGCTCATGTCCGGGATATCCGGGGCTCGGCGCCCGAAGGGGCGGCTGCCGCGTGCGTGCGGGGCATCGCGAGGTCCTCACTCAGGGTCCGCGCCCTGGCTCGACGTGACCGGCGGTGAGAGTCTCCTGGCTCCCGGATCCACGCACTCCCGGGCCTTCCAGCCGGCGGGGCCGGCCGTGACCAACAGGGTCGGGAGTGCACTCCCCGGTGACAGTGGCGGGACCGCGTCGGATTCGCACCGACTTCCTCTCCTGCCGCCGTATGGCTCCCGGCAGTTCACCACGCCCGTGGAAACCCCGTCAACCACGCCTGCCTGCGGCTTTGCCCCGCCACCCCCAGGGTGGCCGGTCTCCGGCGTCATCGCCCCCCTGCGGGCGGCGGGTTGCCGGCGGTACCGTCGTCGTCCGGGCCATGGTGTCGTCGGACCGGTCGGCCGACGAGCGTCGGGACCGCAGCCGCCCAGAGGCCCTAGACGAAGGTCACCCGCAGTTGTCGGGCCAGGTCCGGGGCCGTGTCGGAGATCGTGTCGCAGAGGGCCACCGTCCGTTCCTGGATGAGTCCACCGCGGTACGCAGGTGGCAGTGCCTCCCATACTCCGGCGGCCTCTTCGGCGGCATGCGCCGTGTCTCCCTCGACGCTGAGACACGTCGCCTTGTCGATGTCCAACAGGGCTCGGGTCATCACGGAGGGCGTCCGTGTGAGGGCGACGGCGGCGTCCTGTTCGGCGTAGGCGTCCTTCGTGCTGCCCAGCAGGGTGAACGCCTGGGAGAGGTGGACGTGGTGCTTCTGCGGCGGGTAACCGAACCAGCTGTCGGCGGCCTGGGACCCGTCCAGCCGCCCAGCGATGGTACGAGCGTCGGCCACTCCGCGCAGGGCCCCCTGGCGGTCACCGTTCGCGGCAAGTGCCCGGGCGCTCACGGCGGCGGCGAGCGCCGCCGATGCGGAGGGGGTTCGCCCGGCTGCCACGCGAGCCTGGATCGCCAGGGCGGCGGCTGCTTCCGGAGCTCCGTAGTTGAGCGGCACCATCGCGTGGCGTGCGAGGGTCCAGGCGAGCATGTGACGGTCGCCGGACTCGCTGGCGGCCCGCTCGGCGGTGGCGAACCAGCGATGAGCTTCGCGCTGATCCCCGCGGTCATGCTGAATGATCGCCACCAAGCCGGTGATTCCGGCGGCCGTACGGGCGAGTTGCGTGCGGGTGGTTGCCGGGTGCGGGCGGTGGAGAACATCCCGGAGCAGGTCCACGTCGTCGCGCATCTGTCCGAGGACGGCGGTAGGGGGACGGCCTCGATAGCCGCCGCGATGGCGTTCGAACGCACCTTCCAGGTACGCGAGATCCCCCGCGTCCGAGCCGGTCAGGGCAGTGTCGATGCTCTGTCGCGCTTCGGCGATCCCGGACAGTGCTCCTGGTTCCGTTGCGGCAACCGCGAACACCCCGAGGAACTGTCGTCTGTCCACAGCCGTACCGTCCTCTCCGCCGGCGGCCGCAACTGTCAGGCTGCCGTCTTCAACGGTACGGGCCGCCGACGCCGGGTGGACAGCCGGAACCGGGAGGACGTCTGCGATCTGCACTCATGTGCTCGGCGAACGGGGGCTGGTGCCAGTCACAATCACCACCGGGCGCCATGCAGGGGGTAGCCCTGGCCATCGCGCGGACGAATCTACCGGGTGGTCCGGTAGAAGACCTTCCCGTCCTTCGGTTCGACTCCGAGTGCCTCGTAGAACGCGAGGGCGGACGGGTTGTCGGCGTCGGCGGTCCATTCGATCCTGGAGCAGCCTGATGCGGCGGCGACGTTGCGCACCTCGGACATGAGTGCGCGGCCGACGCCCCCGTGGCGGGCGTCGGGCCGTACGTACAGCTCCTTGAGATAGAGGGAGGTGTCCGCACCGGCGGCAGGCCAGAGAAAACTGTAGGACGCGAGCCCCAGCACGGTGTCACCGTCGCGGGCCACGAGGACGGTCGCGACCGGCCGGTCGGAGAAGAGCGCGTGGCGAATCTGCTCCGGATCGACCGGTACGGGCTCGCCGCCGTAGTACTTCTCGATCTCTCCGAGAAGGATCGACAGGCATTCCGCGTCCGCCTCGGTCGCAGGGCTGATCTGCATCGTGTGGCTACCTTCATCCCTCGGAGGACAGTGACAGGATCTCGCGAAGCGCTCTGACCTCCGCAACCGTGCGATTCTCCGGCACCTTACAGGCGACGTCACGAGCACGGGAGATGATCAAGGCGCTGCGGTGCTGGTCGGCCGGGATCGCCCGCGTGCCGAAGGGTCCCGCGCTTCCCTTGCCGCGACGGGGCGGGCCCCTGATCGGCGACGGACCGGCACGCAGGGGATCGCCCCGCCCATCCGGACTCGGGCGGGGCGATCCGGCGTGGGCGCCTAGCCCGCGATCAGGTGGATGCCGTAGGCGACCGCGGCGGCGCAGGCGGCGAAGCAGACGTACGCGCCGGTGCGGGTGAGGAGCGCGGCGCCGCCGCCCGTCTCGCGCCGGGACAGCCCGACGATGCCGAGTGTGAAGACGCCCACCAGGCCGACCGTGGCGAGGAGGGTGACCGCGAGGACCGTGCCGAGCGCGTGCCAGTCGATGCTCATGGGGTGCCCTTTCAGACCGTGGTGGCGGTGGAGGCGGGAGGGTGCGGGGCGACGGCGGGGACCGGTGGACCGGAGGGAGCGTCGGACCGGGGAGCGTGCAGCGGACCGGGGCCCGGACGGGTACCGGACACGGGTTCCGGCACGGGCGCCGGGACGGCGACGGTCACCGGCACGACCTGGACGGCCGGGACGGCGGGTGCGGAGGGCGCGGCGGGTGCGGCGCTCCCCTGAGCTCCCCGCGGTGCGGGCCCGGCTGCCGCAGAGGCGGCGGGGGCGGCGCTCCCGGCGGGCGCGGCCGCCGTGTCCGGCGCCGTCTCCGCCGGTGCCACCGCGCCCGCGTCCTCGTTGACGTTCGCGTGCGTGACCGGCTTGCGGCGGGCCGCCGTACGGACCGCGACGCACACCGCGAGGCCGATCACGCCGACCGTGGTGACACCCCAGGTGCCGCGGTCGGCGAGGTAGGCCGCGCCGCCCGCGACCAGCCCGGCCGCGGGCAGGGTCAGCGCCCAGGCGGCGACCATGCGGCCGGCGGTGCCCCAGTGCACCACCGCGCCGCGGCGTCCGAGCCCGGCACCCAGCACCGAACCGGAGCAGACCTGCGTGGTGGACAGCGCGAAGCCGAGGTGGGAGGAGGCGAGGATGGTCGCCGCGGCGCCGGTCTGGGCGGCGAAGCCCTGCTGCGGCTGGATGTCGGTGATGCCGCGGCCGACGGTCCGGATGATCCGCCAGCCGCCGATGTACGTGCCGAGCGCGATGGCGGTGCCGGCCGTGCAGATGACCCACAGCGGCGGGTTGGAGCCGGGGGCGAGCGAGCCGCCGGCGATGAGCGCGAGGGTGATGACGCCCATCGTCTTCTGGGCGTCGTTGGTGCCGTGCGCGAGCGAGACGAGCCCGGCGGAGGCGATCTGCCCGGCCCGGTAGCCGCGCGAGGTGGCCGCCGGGTCGGCGTCGCGGCCGAGCCGGTAGGTGAGCCGGGTGGCGAGCATCGAGGCGAGTCCGGCCACGACGGGCGCGGCCACCGCCGGGATGATCACCTTGGTGACGACCGCGTCCCCGTTGACGCCGTGGGCGCCGACCGAGACGAGGGTGGCGCCGATCAGTCCGCCGAAGAGCGCGTGCGAGGAGCTGGAGGGGAGCCCGGCCAGCCAGGTCACCAGGTTCCACACGATCGCGCCGACCAGGGCGGCGAAGATCATCGCGGGTCTGATTCCGGCCGACTCGTCGATGATCCCGCCGGAGATCGTCTTGGCGACCTCCACCGACAGGAAGGCGCCGACCAGGTTGAGTACGGCTGACATCCCCACCGCGACGCGGGGCCCGAGCGCCCCCGTCGAGATGGTGGTGGCCATGGCGTTGGCGGTGTCGTGGAAGCCGTTGGTGAAGTCGAAGACGAGAGCGGTGGCGATCACGAGTCCGATCAGGAGCGTGATGTGTTCCATGGGCCCAGCAATCGTTCGGTCGGGCAGAGGCGAGGCGAACGTACGGATCATTGATGAACGGAAGGTGAACTCACGGCGGACTCGGAGTGCCAACATGAATCATCGGTGAACGCCGGGGGATCGGGAAGAGGTCGGACGCAGATGCGCCCGGTTTCGCCCCGCCTTGTTGGATGATCGCCCATCAGGGCGAAACGAGCGGCGATCAGTGCCCCGACAGCCGGTCCGCCCAGCGCGCCACCGGGTCCGTGGCGGCGCCGCGCCCGCGCGCCTCCCGCCGGTCCGCGCCGCGGTAGGCCGCGTAGATCCCGCGCACGGCCGCCCACCGGATCGGCTCGGGCTCCCAGCGCCGCACCCGGTGCCCCACCCACGGCAGCGCGGTCAGCGCGGTGGGACCGCCCTGCCCGGAGTCCAGCAGCACCAGGTCCCGCAGGGTGCGCGCGGCCAGGTTCGACGTCGCCACGCCGCTGCCGACGTACCCGCCCGCCCATCCGGTCCCGGTGCCGTGGTCCAGGTGCACGCTCGCGCACCAGTCCCGCGGCACCCCCAGCACGCCCGACCAGGCGTGCTCCACCCCGGCCCCGGCCGCCGCGGGGAACATCCGGACCAGGACCTCGCGCAGCGCGGCGACCGTCGCCGGCGAGGTGCTGCCGTCGGAGTCGGTCCGCGACCCGAAGCGGTAGGGCACCCCGCGCCCGCCCAGCGCGATCCGGCCGTCGGCGGTGCGCTGCGCGTAGACGTACGCGTGGGCCATGTCGCCCAGCACCTCGCGGCCCTCCCAGCCGATCTCCGCCCACACCGGCTCGGGAAGGGGCTCGGTCGCGATCATGGAGGAGTTCATCGGCAGCCAGGTCCGGCGCTGGCCGTGCAGCCCGGCGGTGAAGCCCTCGGTGCAGCGCAGCACGTACGGCGCCCGGACGGTGCCGCCCGCGGTCTCCGCCCGGCCGGGCCGGATCGCGGTCACGGGGGTGCCCTCGTGGACGGTCACGCCCAGCCGTTCCACCACGGCGGCCAGCCCGCGCACCAGCTTCGCCGGGTGCACCCGCGCGCCGTGCGGGGTCCAGGTCCCGCCGACCGCGCCGGCCACCCGCACCCGGTCGGCGGTCCGCGCCGCGTCCAGCAGCAGCCGGTCCTCCTCGCCGAACGAGACCTCGGCCGCGTGGTACGCCTCCAGCCGGGCCGACTGGGCGGGGGAGTACGCCACTTCGAGCACCCCGCCGTGGTGGATGTCGGCCTCGATGCCCTCCTGGCCGGCGACCCGCACCACCTCGCCGACGGTGTCGTTCATCTCCTGCTGGAGCGCCAGCGCGGCCCGGTGGCCGTGCAGCGCCGCGTAGCGGTCCCGGCCCGCGACCCCGTTGTAGAGCCAGCCGCCGTTGCGGCCGGAGGCGCCGTACCCGCAGAACCGCGCCTCCAGCACGGTGATCCGCAGCGAGGGCGCGGCCCGCTTGAGGTAGTACGCCGTCCACAGCCCGGTGTAGCCGCCGCCCACGATCACCACGTCGGCGTCCTCGGAGCCGGGCAGGGGCCGGCGCGGCAGGGGGACCCCGGTGTCCGCGTACCAGAACGAGATGCCGCCGTTGACCGTGCCCATGATGCTTCCCGCGATTCCGTGGTTCCGTGTCTGCTCACGCGTGCCCGGCCCGCCACCCGGGCACGCCGTGGGTGGTGTGGGGACGCTACTGCCGGTCCGGGGGGCTCGGCAACGGTCCCGCGGCACTCACGGAACGTCACCCGCGGCACCGACGGCAGCAAGGGGTTCCCGTGCACGACGCAGAACAGCAGACCTGGTCCGACGTGGTCGACGCCGCCCGCCGCACCGTCGCGGACGGCCTGGTGGTCGGCACCTCCGGCAACGTCTCCGCCCTCGTCGGCGACGACCTGGTGCTCGTGACCCCGACCGGGGTGCCCTACCACCGGCTCGGACCGGACGACGTGGTCGGGATCGACCTCGGCACCGGCCGGCAGGTGCGCGGGACGCTGCGGCCGACCAGCGAACTCCCGCTCCACCTGGCGGTCTACCGCGGCACCTCCGCGCGGGCGGTCGTGCACACCCACGCACCGCACGCCACCGCGGTCTCCACGCTGGTCGCCGAACTGCCCGCGGTCCACTACATGACCGCCGAACTGGGCGGCCCGGTGCGCGTCGCCGACTACGCGCTGTACGGCACGCCCGAACTCGCCGACGCCGTCCTGCACGCCCTGCGCGACGGCCGCAGCGCCTGCCTGCTGCGCAACCACGGCATGATCAGCCTCGGCGACACCCTGGAGCGCGCGTACGACCGCGGGGCGCAACTGGAGTGGATGTGCCGGGTGTGGCTGCTGGCCACCTCCACCGGTTCCACCCCGGCGACCCTTTCCGCAGCCGAACTGGCGGCGGCCGCCGGCAAGTTCACGGGTTACGGGCAGCCCTGAGCCCCGGCGCCCCGTGCTGGTCCCGCCTCGCCGGCCCCGTGCCCGTCCCGCCCCGTCGCCCCCGTGCCCGTCCCGCGCCCCCGTGCCCGCCCCGCCTCCTCGGGCTCGGGGGAACGCCCTTGGAGGCAGCCGCACCCGCCCGGGGGCGCGGGGCCCGGCGCGGCGGGCCACGGCGGACCGCGAGATCCCGGCGGCCGCAGGACGGGGAACCCCGGCGGGAGCCCCCGCCGGGCGGTGGTCCCGGAGCCGGAACCGCCTGGACGGCCCCGGGGAGGCCCGGTGGCGCAGGAACGGCCGGACCTCCAGACTGGGGGGCGATGCGCCTTCGACACGCGGTGGCCGCGGCGGCCACGACGGTGGTGGGTGCCGGCGTGGCCGCACTGGCGGCGGGCCGGTACGGGTCCCGCTTCGCCCTCGACCCTGCGGTCGCCGGGCCGGCCCCCTCGGGGCTGGTCACGGTGCACAGCGTGACCCCGCACCAGGTGGTGCTGACCCGTACCCCGGAGTCCGAGCGCCCCGGCGTGTACGGCCTGACCGGCGCGGGCGTGCACGCCACCGTCGGGCCGGTCGTCGCGACCGGCGACGGCGGGAACTCCGTCACGCGCACCCTCACCCAGGTGGACAAGGGCACGCTGGACGCGGGCGCGTTCGTCCGGATGACCCCGCAGGCGTACGCCGGCGACCCGCGCACCGCGCGCGACCTGGACTTCCACGAGACGAGGGTGCCCGGGGAGCTGGGCCCGCTGCCGGCCTGGTACCTGCCCGGCGCCCGCTCCACCTGGGTCATCGCGGTGCACGGCGTGGGCGCCACCCGCGAGCAGGCGCTCCCGGTGCTGCCGGCCCTGCACCGCTTCCGACTGCCGGTCCTGGTGCCGTCCTACCGCAACGACCCGGGCGCCCCCGCGTCCCCGGACGGCATCGGCCACCTCGGCGCCACCGAGTGGCACGACCTGGACGCGGCGATGCGCCACGCGGTGGAACAGGGCGCCACCGCCCTCGTGCTGTACGGCTGGTCGACCGGCGCCGCGATGGCACTGCGCGCCCTGCACCGCTCGCCGACGGCCTCGAAGGTCATCGGCCTGGTCCTCGACTCCCCGGTCCTCGACTGGCGCGCCACCGTCGCCGCCGCCGTCCACTCGCGCGGCCTGCCCGGCGCGCTGACCCCGCTCGCCGTGCGTGCCGCGCTCGGCCGCACCGCCGCGCACGGCACGCGCCCGCCGGGTGCGGCATCCGGAGCGGACCCGGAACCGGACGTGCCGGCCCGGCTCGACGTGCCGACCCTGATCCTGCACGGCCCGGACGACGCCTTCGCGCCCTGGTCCGCCTCCCGCGCGCTGGCCGACCGGAACCCCGCGAAGGCGTCCCTCCACCCGGTCCCCGGCGCCGCCCACACCGCGATGTGGAACGCCGACCCTGAGGACTACGAGGAGACGCTGCGCCGTTTCCTCACCCCGCTCATGTGAGCGCGTTCACAGTCGGGTTTGGGATTCTGGGGGGCGAGCGGCGAGACTGATCAGGTGACGTCCCGTATCCCGCGAGACACTCCGCTCCGCCTCGTCCCCCGCCGGCCGCTCACCGCGGCCCGCAGGACCGCCACGACGCGCAGGCCGCGACCGGCGCGCCCCCCCGAGGGCACCCCCTCGATCCCCGAACTCGCCCACTTCGCCAGGACCGAACTCGCCGCAGCGGTACGGCTCGCGCGCTGGGCCGGCACCGGCCCCGGCACCGCGGGGCCGACCGGGATACTGCCGGACGACACCGTGGCCCGGGCCGCCGCGGACCTGGGCCTGACACCGGGCCAGATCCGCGCCGCCTGGGACCGGGCCCGGCTCTCCGGCCTGATCGAGCTGCACCGCGGCGCCGCGCGCCCCGGCTGGCGGCTGCGGGCGTGGGACACCGACGACACCGCGGTCCTGCGCGGTTGGGTGGCCCTGTTCGACGCGTGGTCGCTGGCCCACCCCTTCCTCGACCCCGACGTCCAGGAGGGCACGGACGGAGCCGAGGGAGCGCCCGGCACCCTCGGCGCCGATCCCGCGCTGGTCGCCGAAGTCATCGAGGCCGCGCCCCAGTTGCTGTCGTTCCTGCACCTGTCGCAGGGCCCGGTGCCGCTCGACACGCTGCTGGACCTGCTGCGGCAGCGCGTCGCCGAGCTGCGCACCGAGCGGCACGAACCGCCCGCCGCGGGCGATCCGCTGCCGGCCCTGCTGGACTGGGTGCTGGACGCCGCCACCGACGTGGGCGCGCTGCGCCCGCGCGACCCCAAGCGCCCCGACGAGGCCGCGCTGACCGCGCTGGGGAGCTGGGCGGTGTGGGTCAAGCTGGAGCAGATCTGCGTGGCCGCGCAGGGCCCGGCCGGGAACATGGAGCAGTCCGCCGAGACGATGCTGCGCGCCTGCGCCCGGCTCTCCCCGGGCCCGGCCCGTGCGGAGTACCGCGCCTGGCTGGCCGCCCGCCCCGTCGCGCCGGCCGTCGCCGAACTGCTCGACACCGCCCGCGGCGAGGACGCGCTGCTGCGCGGACTGGCCTTCGAGGCGCTGCGCGTGGTGGGCGACCCGGCGGAGGCGGCGGTGCGCGCCGTCGTCCACGAGCCGACGCTGCGCCCCTACGCGGTGCTGTGGCTGGCGGAGTTGGACGGCGGCGACCCGGACGCCGCGACCGCGCTGCTGACCCGCGAGGAGGCCACCTGGCTGTGGGTGGACACCGCCGCAGCGGTCGCCGACCACGGTGAGGACGCCCTGCTCGTCAGCCACCTGGAGACGGCGGTGCAGGGCTCGGTGCCCGGACTGCTCCAGGAGGTCCGGCGGGCCGGTCACCCGCGCACCGTGCAGGTGCTGGTCGCGCTCGCCGCCGCGCACCCCGACCCCGCCCTGGCGAAGGCGATGCGCAAGGCGGCGTTCCAGGTGCACACCGGGGAGGCGTGAGCGGGTTCAGGACGGGCCGGACGACGGGAGCCCGGGCGCGTAGGTGCCGAAGCACCACAGGTTCCCCTCCGCGTCCCGGACGACGTACTGGCGCGAGCCGTAGTCGGTGTCGGTGAGCGGCACCACGATCCTCGCGCCGGCGGCGACCGCGCGGGCGTGGTGCGCGTCGGGGTCCTCGACCGCCACGTACACCGAGGCGGGCCCGAGGTCCCGGGCCGCCCGCCCGTACGCGCCCTCGCCGGAGGCGGTGCCGAGCATCACGACGCCGTTGCCGTAGGCGAGTTCGGCGTGCGCGACGGTGCCGTCCTCGTTCTCGTGCACGGCGACCTCGGTGAAGCCGAACGTCTCCGTCAGCAGCGCGATCGCCCCCTTCGCGTCCTGGTACCGCAGGGCGGGGCAGACACTGGGCCGGTCGGTCATGAGCGCTCTCCCTTCGCGGGGCGGCCGGCGCCGGTCACCGGCACATGTCCGAGTATGGGCGATTCGCCCGGCGGGTGCGGCGGGCCGGGAAAAGCGGTTGCGGGGCGGCCGTAGAATGAACCCATGGCAGTTCTGCTCCTCGATTAGCCGAGTCGACCAGCCGCGGCGCCGACCGCCAGGTCCCGGCGCCCGCCCCGACCGCCGTCCGCGGGCCGGCTTCCGACGCCTTCGCGCCGCCGCGCCCCCGGGTATCTCGTCCTCCGCTGCCGCCGTCGCGGCGCCCTTCGCCCTGGAGCTTCACCCGTGATCACTGCCACCGGCATCGAGTTGCGCGCCGGCGCCCGCATCCTCATCGAGTCCGCCTCGTTCCGCGTCGCCAAGGGCGACCGCATCGGCCTGGTCGGCCGCAACGGCGCGGGCAAGACCACCCTCACCAAGGTGCTGGCCGGCGAGGGCCAGCCCGCCGCCGGGAGCGTCACCAACTCCGGCGAGGTCGGCTACCTGCCGCAGGACCCGCGCACCGGGGACCTCGACACCATCGCCAGCGACCGGGTGCTCTCCGCCCGCGGACTGGACGTCGTGCTGCGCAAGATGCGCGAGAACGAGCAGCGGATGGCCACCGGGAAAGGCGCCACCCGCGAGAACGCGATGAAGAAATACTCGCGGCTGGAAACCGAATTCCTCACCAAGGGCGGATACGCCGCCGAGGCCGAGGCCGCCACCATCGCCGCCGCGCTGGGCCTGCCCGACCGGGTGCTCGGCCAGCCGCTGCACACCCTGTCCGGCGGCCAGCGGCGCCGGGTGGAGCTGGCCCGCATCCTGTTCTCCGACGCGGACACGCTGCTGCTCGACGAGCCCACCAACCACCTCGACGCCGACTCCATCGTCTGGCTGCGGGACTACCTCAGGACCTACCGCGGCGGATTCATCGTCATCTCCCACGACGTCGAGCTGATCGAGACGGTCGTCAACAAGGTGTTCTATCTGGACGCCAACCGTTCCCGTATCGACGTCTACAACATGGGCTGGAAGCTGTACCAGCAGCAGCGGGAAGCCGACGAGAAGCGCCGCCACCGCGAGCGCGCGAATGCCGAGAAGAAGGCGGCCGCGCTGAATTCGCAGGCCGACAAGATGAGGGCGAAGGCCACCAAGACCGTCGCCGCCCAGAACATGGCGCGCCGCGCCGAGAAGCTGCTCTCCGGCCTGGAAGAGGTCCGGCAGGCCGACAAGGTCGCGAAACTGCGCTTCCCCGACCCCGCGCCGTGCGGCAAGACCCCGCTGATGGCCGAGGGGCTGTCCAAGTCCTACGGCTCGCTGGAGATCTTCACCGACGTCGACCTGGCCATCGACCGCGGCTCGCGGGTGGTCATCCTCGGGCTGAACGGCGCCGGCAAGACCACCCTGCTGAGGCTGCTGGCCGGCGTGGAGCAGCCCGACACCGGCGCCGTCACCCCCGGTCACGGCCTCAAGCTCGGCTACTACGCGCAGGAGCACGAGACCCTCGACCCGGACCGCACCGTGCTGGAGAACATGCGCTCCTCCGCGCCCGACACCGACCTGGTCGAGATCCGCAAGATCCTCGGTTCGTTCCTCTTCTCCGGCGACGACGTTGACAAGCCCGCCCGGGTGCTGTCCGGCGGCGAGAAGACCCGGCTCGCGCTGGCCGCGCTCGTCGTCTCCAGCGCCAACGTCCTGCTGCTCGACGAGCCCACCAACAACCTCGACCCGGCCAGCCGGGAGGAGATCCTGGGCGCGCTGCACACCTTCACCGGCGCGGTCGTGCTGGTCACCCACGACGAGGGCGCGGTCCACGCGCTGGAACCCGAGCGGATCATCATGCTGCCCGACGGGGTCGAGGACCTGTGGAGCCAGGCGTACGCCGACCTGGTCGCGCTGGCCTGAGCCGGGCGCCGCGCCACCTCGCGCGGCGGCCCGCACCCGGCGCCGCGCGGGCGCCGGCGCGCTGCCGCGTCCCGCCCCCGGCCGCCCGGACCGGCCGCTCGCCCCGGCAACGGGACGAGCGGCCGGTCCGGGCGGCCTCGTACTGCGCCGTTGGGCCGGATGATCATGATGAATCGATCATTCGGCCCATCGTTGATCCTTCATCTGTATGAGTCGGCCTGGTACCTCCTCCCCGCCCCGACCGGTCGCCGACCCGGCCCGGCGACCAGTGCCGTGACGTCGGGAAACTCCTTACCGACCCGGCTGACCTGCCGGTATTCCCCGGGTGGCGATCCCGGTACGGAATTGGCGGCCGGGAAATTGCCCGCAGACCGGGTTCTGCCGGGGCTATCGGCGCATTCGGTCGCCGAATGTACGGCGATCGACCTTGTCGAATGGGTGGCCAGGAACGGGGTTAGGGGTGATCATGAGAGTCCATAGCGCACTTCCCTGGAGGAGGCACGGGTGGCCGAGACTCTGAAGAAGGGCAGCCGGGTGACCGGCGCCGCGCGCGAGAAGCTCGCGGCAGACCTGAAGAAGAAGTACGACTCCGGTGCGAGCATTCGAGCCCTGGCCGAGGAGACCGGCCGTTCCTACGGGTTCGTGCACCGGATGCTGAGCGAGTCGGGCGTGGCCCTGCGCGGCCGCGGCGGCGCGACACGCGGCAAGAAGGCCACCGCGGCCTGAACCCCGCGGGGAATTCCCGCGGGCGGGGGCGGTGCGGGCGCGGACGGCGTCCACGATCCGCCCCGGGGCATGTGCGGGCACCCGCAGGTCCGGCGCGCCGACCGAGTGGTTACTCTTCGGTAATCATGTTCGCGGTCCGCTCGGAGGTGCCCGATGCCCGATGCCCACGTCCTGCTCGAACGCGACGGAGTCCGGGTCACCCTGGACGGTGCCGTCGCACACATCACCCTCTGCAACCCGGCCAAGCGCAACGCCCAGTCGCCCGCCCTGTGGCGGGCACTGACGGAGGCGGGCCGCATCCTGCCGGGGAGCGTACGGGTCGCGGTGCTGCGCGGCGAGGGCGTGTCCTTCTCCGCCGGGCTCGACCGGCGTGCGTTCACCCCTGAGGGCTTCGAGGGCGAGCCGTCCTTCCTCGACCTCGCGCGCGGCACCGAGCAGCAGCTCGACGCCGCCATCGCGGGCTACCAGGAGGCGTTCACCTGGTGGCGGCGCACCGATCTCGTCACGGTCGCCGCCGTCCAGGGCCACGCGATCGGCGCCGGCTTCCAGCTCGCCCTCGCCTGCGACATGCGGGTCTGCGCGGACGACGTGCAGTTCGCCATGCGTGAGACCTCGCTCGGGCTGGTGCCCGACCTCACCGGCACGAAACCGCTGGTCGAACTGGTCGGCTACGCCCGTGCCCTGGAGATCTGCGTGACCGGGCGGTTCGTGCGCGCCGACGAGGCGGTGCGGTGCGGCCTGGCGAACGTCGTCGTGCCGGCCGCGGAACTGGACGAGACGGTGGCGGACCTGGTCGCCGCGGTGCTCTCGGCGCCGCGGGACGCGGTGATCGAGACCAAGGGGCTGCTGCGCTCGGCGCTGGAGGAGCCGGAGGCCGCCCAGCGCGCGGCCGAGCGCGCCGCCCAGGGCCGCCGGCTCCGCGACCTCATGGGGGCGGGCGACTGACCGGACAGGCCCTGGAGCCCCGGGTGTCCCCGTCCGTCGGCGGAGGGGCCGAGCGACGAGGGGCCGAGCGACGAGGGGGTGCGGGGAGGGCGCGAGGAGGCCCTGCCGCGCGTCCGGTCCGAGGCGGACGGGCGGGGGCGGGTCAGGGGGCCGCCCTACGTGATGTCGGTGACGACGACGGCCGTGGAGACGGGGCCGGGCGCACCCGGGCGGGCGGCCCGCGCCGCGGCCGCGGCCGCCTCCCGTGCGACGGCCAGCGGCCGGAAGGACCTCGCCGTGGCGATCTGCAACCGCACGCACCGCACCGGCCCGCCCCCCGCCTCGGTGTCGTGGACCTGCACACCTCCGCGCCCGGCCAGCCGGCGCGTCAGGCGGGCGAGCCCCGGCACCGCCAGCACCGCGGCCTCCACCGCCTCCGAGGTGCCCTCCAGGGTGCCGCGGGCCTCCCGATCGTCCCCGCCGTCGCCCTGCGCCTGCGCCAGCCCGGGCCGGGGGCGGCCGCCCCCGACCTCCGCGGCCGGTGCTCCGGCGTCGTCGAGCAGCCCGGTGACCGCGAGGTCCACGACCCGCACGGGCAGCCCCAGCCCGTCCCCACCCGCAGCGGCGAACAGCGCGGTCCGCAGCCGCTCCGCCACGACCGGCAGCGGCTCGCCCATCGCCGCCTCGAACCGCGCCTCGATCCGCAGCGGCCGGTGCGGCAGCGCCCCCACCGGGGCGGCGGCCGGCACCTCGGGCGCGTCGGTGGTGCCGCCGTCAGGTGCGTCCGGGGCCAGCGCGACATCCACCCGGCCCAACCGCACCCCGGGTAGCCCCGCGCAGACCTCCCGCAGCGCCGCCACCGCCGTCCGCTCGGTCATCCACGCGGCGTCCTCGGGCGCGCCGAGCGGCAACAGCCGCCCCAGCGCGACCTGTTCCCGTACTGTCCGAGTCAGCCGGTCCATGGCCTCCACCCTCGCTTCCCGCGGGCCGACCACCCGGACGGGGGAAGGCCGGCGATGACCCACTCGCCGCATCCCCCACGCGTGCGGGGGCATGCGCACTTAGTGTGGAGCACGGAGCAGCCCAGACGGAGGGACGACTCGCGATGAGTGACAGCGCACAGCAAGGCAATCCGGAGCCGCACGGCACGCCGCAGGCCGAGGGCAGGACCCTGGACACAATGGGCTCGGGCGGCCGCAAGGCCCTCGGCAACCCGGCCACGCGCGGGCGCACCACGATCGCCGACGGCGTGGTCGAGAAGATCGCCGGCCTCGCCGCACGCGACGTTCTGGGCGTGCACGCGATGGGCACGGGGCTGTCCCGCACGTTCGGCGCGGTGCGCGACCGGGTGCCCGGCGGCGGCCGTTCGGTGGCCCGCGGCGTCAAGGCCGAGGTCGGCGAGGTGCAGACCGCGCTCGACCTCGACATCGTGGTCGAGTACGGCGTGTCGATCGTCGAGGTCGCCCGCGCCGTGCGGGAGAACGTCATCGCGGCGGTGGAGCGCATGACCGGCCTTGAGGTCGTCGAGGTCAACGTCGCCGTGGGCGACGTGAAGCTGCCCGACGAGGACGATGACGACGACCGCGAGCAGCGGGTCCAGTAACCGCCCTCAGGACGCGGCGACTTCAGGGACGAACGAACGGACTCGGTTTCCGGTTCAGGCGGAGGCGGTCATGGCTGAGGGGACGGAGAGCGCGGAATGAGTATGGCGGTGATCGGCCTGGCCGTGGGAATGGCACTCGGATTCGCCGGATGGTTCGGCGGGTTCGGCGCCTTCCTGCTGGTGGCGGCGCTCGGCGTGGTGGGATACGTGGCGGGCAAGTTCCTGGACGGGGACATCGAGCCGGGCGAGTTCTTCCGGACGCGTGACCGCGATCGCGACCGGCGGCGCTGATGGCGACAGCCCCATCCGCCCGGATGCCGCCCGCCGAGCGCGGCGCGCTGCGGATCGCGGACCGCGTGGTCGCGAAGATCGCCGCGCAGGCCGCCGGCGAGGCGCTCGTCGACGCGCCCGGCGCGGACCTGGTGCCGGGTGACACGCGCCCGCACGCGACGGTGTCGGTGCGCAAGGACACCGCCCGGCTGCGGCTGGCGCTCGAACTCGGATACCCCTCCGACATCGGCGCCGTGTGCGGCAGCGTGCGGCGCCATGTGACCGGACGGGTCGGGGCGCTGACCGGCATGGCGGTGCCCGAGGTGGCGGTCGAGGTCGAGCGCCTGCACTCGGCCGCCGGCCGCCGCAAGGACGAAGGGAGGGTGCAGTGAGCGACGACCTCCCGGGCCCCGGACGTCCGGCGGACCGCGACGGCGGTGGTGGCAGTTCCGGCGAGGGGCCCGCTCCGGCGTCCGGCGGCCGTTCCGGTCCTGGCTCCCACCCCGCCCCGGGGTCCGGCAGCGGCCACGGGCCGGAGCACGGCGCCGGCCGCCCGGACGGCGCCGAACCGACCGTCAAACTGCCCACGCTCGACCCGGGTGAGCCCGGGCCGAACTCCAGCTCCGGCGCGGTCCAGTACGCCCCGGGCCCCGGTGAGCCCGGCGCGGTGCACGCGGGGCGCTTCTGGTCCGGCCGCCGCGTCCCCGCGGCGCTGACCGCCGCCGTCTGCACCGGCCTGGCCGGCCTGTTCCTCTACGACATCGCCGCGGTCCGCACCGACCGCGACGCGATGGCCTGGCGGAAGACCCTGGCGGACGAACTGGCCACCCGTCACCTGGACGACGTGTGGATCATCGTGGGCGCCGCGGTCGCCGCCGCGCTCGGCCTGTGGCTGCTGCTGCTCGCGGTGACCCCGGGCGAGCGCGGGGTGCTGCCGATGGCCCGCCGCGGCGCGGGGGGCGTGCGCGCCGGACTCGACCGGCACGCGGCCGAACTGGTGCTGCGGGACCGGGCGATGGAGGTCGCCGGGGTGCGCTGGTCCCGGGTGAAGGTGGGCCGCCGCAAGATCACCGCCCGCGCCACCTCGCACTTCCGCGAACTGGACGACGTACGGCGCGACCTGTCGGCGGCGCTGGACGCGGCGGCAGCGCAGCTCGGGCTGGCCAAGGCGCTCGGCATGCGCGTGCACGTCCAGCGGTCCGACAAGAAGGCGTGAGGAGAGGGCGCATGCGCACCACGCTCAACCGGGTCATGCTCGGACTGCTGGGCCTGATCCTGCTGGTGGTCGGCCTGTCGGTCCTGGTCGGCAGCCTGGACCTGCAGAAGCACTGGAACTTCACGATGCCGCACTGGTGGCCGTGGACCGGCCCGAAGGACGTGCTGCTCAGCGCCCACGACCGGACCCGTTACCGGTCGGACGGCTGGTGGTGGCCGGTGGTGATCGCGGCGCTCGCGGTCCTGCTGCTGATCGGCCTGTGGTGGCTGTTCGCCCAGGCGCGCGGCCGCCGGGTCCGGCAGATCAGGGTGGACAGCGGCGACGGGCAGGGCGCCCTGCTGCGCGGCCGGGCGGTGGAGGACGTGCTGCGGTCGGAGGCGGAGGCGTACGACGGCGTGGCGTGGTCCGGGGCCCGACTGGTGGGCAAGCGCGGGAACCCGTCGGCGCGGCTGGTGCTGGGCTTGGAGCCGTTCGCCAACCCGCGGGAGGTCGTGGCGGGCCTGGACTCCTCGGTGCTGGCCCGGGCCCGCGGTTCGGCCGGGCTGGACGAGCTGCCCGCCGAGGCCCGGCTGCGCGCGGTGCGCCACCGGGCCCGCCGGGTGAGCTGACGCGCCGCCGCGGCCGGGCGGGGAAGCCCGCCGCACGCCGCCCCGGTCAGGCGCCGGTGTCGCGCCGACCGGTCAGCGTCAGGGCGCTGTTGACCAGGCCGATGTGGCTGAACGCCTGCGGGAAGTTGCCCAGTTGCCGCCCCGCGACCGGGTCCCACTCCTCCGCGAGCAGCCCGACGTCGTTGCGCAGCGACAGCAGTTTCCCGAACAGGTCCTCCGCCTCCTTCGGCCGCCCGGTGGAGTGTAGGGCGTCCACCAGCCAGAACGAGCAGGCCAGGAAGGCACCTTCGGTGCCGGGCAGGCCGTCCACACCGGCGGCCTCGGGGCTGTAGCGGCGGACGAACCCGCCCAGGTCGAGTTCCGCGCGGACCGCCTCCACGGTGCCGACCACCCGGGGGTCGTCCGGCGGCAGGAAGCCGACCTGCGGGATCAGCAGCGTGGCGGCGTCCAGTTCGCGCGAGCCGTAGGACTGCGTGAAGGTGGTGCGGTCCGCGTCGTAGCCCTTCTCGCACACCTCCGCGTGCACCTGGGCGCGCATCGCGCGCCAACCGTCCACGTTGCCGCGCAGCTTGGGCCGGGCCTCCATGGTGCGCACCGCGCGGTCGGCCGCGACCCAGGCCATCACCTTGGAGTGCACGAAGTGCCGGCGCGGGCCGCGCACCTCCCACAGGCCCTCGTCGGGCTCCTGCCACTTGGACTCCAGGAAGTCCATCAGGGCGCGCTGGAGGTTCCAGGCGTGCCCTTCGGCTGGCAGGCCGCGCTCGCCGGCGAGGAAGAGGGAGTCCATCACCTCGCCGTAGACGTCGAGTTGGAGCTGTCCGGCCGCGGCGTTGCCGATCCGGACCGGTGCCGAGCCCTGGTAGCCGGCGAGCCACGGCACCTCGTACTCCGGCAGCCGGCGCTCGCCCGCGATGCCGTACATGATCTGGAGGTCGGCCGGGTCCCCGGCGACCGCGCGCAGCAGCCAGTCCCGCCAGGCGTGGGCCTCTTCGAGGTAGCCGCCGGAGATGAGGGCGTTGAGGGTCAGGGCCGCGTCGCGCAGCCAGCAGTAGCGGTAGTCCCAGTTGCGGACGCCGCCGATCTCCTCGGGCAGCGAGGTGGTCGCGGCGGCCGCTATGCCCCCGCTGGGCGCGTAGGTGAGCGCCTTGAGGGTGATCAGGGAGCGCAGCACCGCGTCGCGCCAGGGGCCCTCGTAGCGGCACTGCGCGGACCAGGTCTCCCAGTCCTTCAGGCAGGTGTCCAGGGCCGCGAACGGGTCGATCCGGCGCAGCCGCCGGGCGTGCGAGACGTTCCAGGTCAGCACGAAGCCGACCCGCTCGCCCGCGGAGACGGTGAAGTCGGCGTAGGTGCGCATGTCCTGGCCGTACATCGGCACGTTCGGGGTGCTGCGCAGCCATACGGAGTCGGGGCCGGCGGTGGCCACGCGGTGGCCGTCGATGCGGCGCATCCAGGGCACCACGTTGCCGTAGTCGAAGCGCAGCACCAGTTCGGCGTGCATCGCGACCTCGCCGGATATGCCCTCCACCACGCGGATCACGTCGGGCGCCTTGTCGCGCTGCGGCATGAAGTCGGTGACCTTCACGGTGCCGCTCGGCGTCTCCCAGACCGTGTCGAGCACCAGGGTGTCGCCGCGGTAGGAACGGGTGGCGCAGTGCGAGGAGTTGACCGGCGCGATCCGCCAGCGGCCGTTGTCGCGGTCGCCGAGCAGCGCGGCGAAGCAGGCCGCCGAGTCGAAGCGGGGCAGGCACAGCCAGTCGATCGAGCCGTCCCGGCCGACGAGCGCGGCGGTCTGGAGGTCACCGATGATCGCGTAGTCCTCGATGGGTGCTGCCACGTGTCCGTCTCGCCGCCTTCTCCTGGCCGTCGCCGGCCGTCACCGCCCGGTCGCCCCCGACCGTACAGCTCGGCGGGGGGAGCGAGGCGGGCGGGTGCGCCGGATCGGGGCAGCCGCGCAACAGGCGGCGGCGGAGGACGTGCCGAGGGCGGGGGCGGCGGCGGGCGGCGGCGGAGGACGTGCCGAGGGCGGAGGCGGGGGCGGCGGGCGCGGCGGTGGGAGCCGCGCGGCCGGTCACGTGCCGGTCAGGCGGGCGCGCCCGTGCCGATCCGGTCCACGATGCCGGCCGCTCCCTCCGCCTTGGCGCAGTGCGCGCAGCAGTAGAAGTGGCCGTCCACCTCGACTCCGTGGCCGACGATCTGCACGCGGCAGTGCTCGCAGATCGGTGCCATCCGGTGGATCGCGCACTCGAAGCTGTCGAAGACGTGCACCACGCCCTGCGCGTGCACCTCGAAGCTCAACGCGTAGTCGTTTCCGCAAACCTCGCAACGGGCCATGGGGCCCAGGGTGCGGACCGGTGCGGGAGCGGGCAACGCAGCTCGCGGCGCGGCGGCCTGCCGGGCCGCGGCTTTCACCCGCACGGCGGTGTACGGGCGGCCGGACGCCGTCGGCCTCGGCCCGGGCCCCGGCGCAGGACCCGCCGTGCCGGTCGGCCGGGCCGGCCTCAGCCGTGGACACCGTCGGCGGGCCTGACGGCCTTCAGCAGCTCGGTGAAGCGTGCCTCGTCGATGATCGGGGTGCCGACCTGCCGTGCCTTGACCGTCTTGGTGGTGGGGGAGTCCGGGTCGTTGGTGACCAGCAGGCTGGTGAGCCGGCTCACGGACGAGGCGACGTGCAGCCCCGCGTCGGTGGCCCGGTCCTCCAGCAGTTCGCGGTCGACGCCGGTGTCGCCGGAGAAGGCCACCCGCATGCCCTGCACCAGCGGCCCGCCCGGCGCCAGCCGCCCGGGGTTCGGATACGGGCAGGCCGGGCGCTTGCGGGCCGGACGCCAGCCGAAGTTGCCGTAGCCGGAGCCGAGCACGCGGCCGTGGTGCGCGGCGGGCGCCGGGTCCGGCCCGCCGGCGCGCGCGGGGCCGGCCGGCTCCTGCCACTCCGTCAGCGGGCGGCAGGCGTGCAGCGGCAGCGGCAGCTCGGCGGCGGCCGCCAGGTGCAGGCTCGGCCGGAACGCCTCGGCGAGCACCCGGGCGTCGTCGAGCGCGTGGTGCGCGCGGCGCTGCTCCACGCCGTAGTGCGCGGCGAGCGTCTCCAGCTTGTGGTTGGCCAGCGGCAGCCGCAGCTCCTTGGCGAGCACGATGGTGCACAGCCGGTGCTCGACCGGGGCGGTGGACCGCGCGCGGGCGAACTCCCGTGCCAGCATGGACCAGTCGAAGACCGCGTTGTGCGCGACCAGCACGCGCCCGGCCAGGCGCTCCGCGAGCTCGGCGGCGACCTCGGGGAAGAGCGGTGCCTTTGCGAGCACCGCGGTGGTCAGGCCGTGGATCCAGACCGGTCCGGGGTCGCGCTGCGGGTTCACCGGCGAGTACCAGTGGTCCTGCACCCTGCCGTACGCGTCCAGCCGGTAGACGGCGGCGGACACGATCCGGTCGTGCCTGCCGAGTCCGGTGGTCTCCACGTCGACCACGGCGTACCCCTCGGGGTAGCCGGCGGGCCACGGGGTCGGCGCCCCGGCGGCGTGTTCCGGCGTGGGCCCGGTCGTCCGCGGCGACGCCGGGGCGGGGATCGCCGCCTGCGCGGGGGCCGGCCGCGGCGTCGGTGTCGACGTCGGACCCGGCGTCGGTGTCGGCGTCGGTCCGCCGGGGACGGGAGGCGGCTCGGTCCGGTTGTCCAGCATGGTCATCGAGGATAAGGGCCGTCGCCGACAGCGTGTCCCACCCCCGGCCGCGCGGGGGCGTTTTCGGGGGCGCCCGGCGACGCTGCGGAGATCCACCCGGCAGGCCCTACTGTGGAGGGAGGCAGACCGCGCCGCCAGGCGCCGTACACGCGCCCCCGGCGCGGAGAGGAGGAGCCGTGCTCGTCGACACCTACGGTCGGGTCGCCACGGACCTCCGGGTCTCGCTCACCGACCGCTGCAACCTGCGCTGCACGTACTGCATGCCCGAGGAGGGGCTGCGGTGGCTGGCCAGGCCCGAGCTGCTCACCGACGACGAGGTGGTCCGGCTGGTCCGGGTCGCCGTCACCGAACTCGGCGTCACCGACGTGCGGTTCACCGGCGGTGAGCCGCTGCTGCGGCCCGGGCTCGCCGGCATCGTGGAGCGGTGCGCCGCCCTGCTGCCGCGCCCCCGGCTGTCGCTGACCACGAACGGGATCGGGCTGGGTCGTACCGCCGGCGCGCTGCGCGCCGCGGGGCTGGACCGGGTCAACGTGTCGCTGGACACCCTGCGCCCCGACGCCTTCCGCGCCCTCACCCGCCGGGACCGGCACCGCGACGTGCTCGACGGCCTCGCCGCCGCCCGCGCCGCCGGGCTCGCGCCGGTCAAGGTCAACACGGTCCTGATGCGCGGGGTCAACGACGACGAGGCACCCGACCTGCTGGCCTGGGCGCTGGCCGAGGGCTACGAACTGCGCTTCATCGAGCAGATGCCGCTCGACGCCCAGCACGGCTGGCAGCGGTCCGACATGGTCAGCGCCGAGGAGATCCTGGCCGCCCTGCGCACCCGGTTCGCGCTCACCGCCGAGGGCGAGCCGGCCCGCGGCCACGCCCCGGCGGAGCGCTGGCTGGTGGACGGCGGCCCGGCGCGGGTCGGGGTGATCGCCTCGGTCACCCGGCCCTTCTGCCGCGCCTGCGACCGGACCCGGTTGACCGCCGACGGCCAGGTGCGCAACTGCCTGTTCGCCCGCGAGGAGTCCGACCTGCGCGGGGCGCTGCGCTCGGGTGCCTCGGACGGCGAGATCGCCGCGCGGTGGAGGGCAGCGACGCGGGGGAAGAAGGCGGGTTCCGGCCTGGACGACCCGGCCTTCCTCCAGCCGGACCGGCCGATGTCAGCCATCGGCGGCTGAGCGGGCCTCCCACTGCGCCAGCGCCACCACGTCCTTGAGGAAACCGCGCACCCCGAGGAACTGGGAGAGGTGCTCGCGGTGCTCCTCGCACGCCAGCCACGTCTTGCGGCGCTCCGGGGTGTGCAGTTTCGGGTTGTTCCAGGCCAGTACCCACACGGCGGCCGCCCGGCAGCCCTTCGCCGAGCAGGTCGGCGGCATCTCGTCGCTCATGGCACCCAGTAAACATGGCGACGCCGGGCAGCCACGGGGGGAGCCGCCCGGCGTCGGTCCATCGCTCCGACGGGGGATACGGAGCGCGTACCGCAGTATGTCACGCGCTCCGCCGCTCGTGGAGGGGGAGGAGGACGATTGATCTGAGCTTTTCTTGAGCTTTCTCGGCCGACCGCCATAGGTCTAGACCGCAAGGCGTGCGAAACGCTGCAAGCCGCGCGAAACGACAGGGTCAGCCCGCGTCGGCGTGCTCGCCGGGTGCTTCCCCGGCCGCCGCGGGCGGGCGCTCCGCGGCCGCCTCCACGCGCGAGGGCTCCAGGGCCGGCCGCGCCAGCGGCGGAACGTAGGAGGTGGACGGCAGGTTCGGCGCGTTCTCCCGCCCGCCGTTGGCGAAGACCACGGCCACGTACGGCAGCAGCAGGCCCACCACCAGCGTCGCCCAGGCCAGCGGCCGTTCGACGTTCCACAGCACCACCGTGAGCACCACCGAGACGGTGCGGATCGACATCGAGACGATGTAGCGCCGCTGGCGCCCCCGCACGTCGTCGGTGAGTCCGGTCCGTGCCCCGGTGATCTGGAAGACCTCCGGACCGCCCTGCTTCCCCATCCCGCTCCACCGCCTGCTCCACGCACCGGGCCGTGCCGATCACGGGTCACGACACCTGCTGCCCGGTAGGACCACGGTACGCGCCCGGGGCGCCGCGCAGCAGGGCGGGGCGGGGCCGCGTGTGCCGTGTCCGGGCTGCGCCCGGCACCGTAGGCCGTCGGCCGACATGCGGCGTAGGCCACCCGGGCGGACACTGGCGGGACATCTGCCGGGCGCTCGCCGCCCGGCCATAGGAGGCGAGCGTCATGGGTTGGTTGTGGGCGATCATCGTCGGCCTGGTGCTCGGTCTGATCGCGAAAGCGATCATCCCGGGTAAGCAGAGCCTGCCCCTGTGGCTCACCGTGATCTGCGGTATGGCAGGCAGCGCGCTCGGCAACGGCGTGGCCCGGTGGCTCGGCGTCCGCGACACCAAGGGCATCGACTGGACCCGGCACGTGCTGCAACTGGTCGGCGCGATCGTGCTGGTGGCGCTGGGTGACGCGCTCTGGGCGGCGTTCCGGCGCCGGCGCACCACGACGCGTGTGTGACCGGCCGGACGGGGGCGCCGCGGCCAGGCCCCGCCGCCCCGCCGCCCCCGTGACCGCCGTCAGGCCCGCGGCCGCCCGGGCTCCGGTGACTGCCGCAGCCACCGCGGCGGCACCCGGTCGGTGAGCCACACGCCGTTCGCACTGAGCCGGAACTCGTGCCCTTCCGCCGCCATGCCCGCCGCGTCCACCACCAGCACCACCGGACGGCCGTGCCGCGCGCCCACGCGGGCGGCCGTCCCGGTGTCGGCGGACAGGTGCACGTCCTGCCGGGACATCGGCCGCAGCCCCTCGCTGAGGATCAGCGGGACGCTGGCCGCCGCGGTCCCGTGGTAGAGCACGTCCGGGGGAGTGGCGGCGGCCAGGCCCAGGTCGACCGGTACCGAGTGGCCCTGGCTGGCGCGTATCCGGCGGCCGTCCGCGGAGTAGGCGAACCTGCGCTTGTTGTTGGTCTCGACCACGTGGTCCAGGTCCGCGCGCGAGAGGCGGCGTCCCTTCGCGGCGCACGCGGCGAGCAGTTCCTCGACCCCCACCCAGCCGGCCTCGTCGAGCGTGACGCCCACCGCCTGCGGGTCGTGCCGCAACACCAGCGACAGGAACTTCGACACCTTGACCGTCTGCTTCTCGTCGAGCATCCCCTCTCCTCCCCCACCTTTCCGCCTCTCGGCCCCTGCCGGCGCGCGGGCGGCGCCGGACCGGTCAGACGCGGACCGGTCAGACGCCCTGGCTGACCGAACTCATGTTGAAATCGGGAATCCGCAGCGCCGGGGTGGCGGCGCGGGTGAAGTAGTCGCCCCACTCCCGGGGCAGCGTCCGCTCGGTGCGGCCCGCCTCGGTAGCCCGGCCCATCAGGTCGAGCGGCGACTCGTTGAACCGGAAGTTGTTCGCCGCGCCGGTCACCTCGCCGCCTTCCACCAGGTACACGCCGTCGCGGGTGAGGCCGGTCAGCAGCAGCGTCGCCGGGTCCACCTCGCGGATGTACCACAGGCAGGTCAGCAGCAGCCCGCGCTCGGTTCCGGCGACCATCTCCTCCAGCGACCGGGTGCCGCCGGCGTCCAGCACCAGGTTGTCCACCATCGGCGCGAGCGGCACCCCGGTCAGCTCCGCGCTGTGCCGGCTGGTCAGCAACTGGTTGAGGGTGCCCTCACGCACCCAGTCCACCGGGCCGAGCGGCAGCCCGTTGTCGAAGACCGACGTGTCGTCGCCCGACGCGTGCGCGATGACGAACGGCGCCGCCTCCAGGCCGGGTTCCGCCGGGTCGCTGCGCAGCGTCAGCGGCAGCGGGGCGACCTTCTCACCGATCCGGGTGCCGCCGCCGGCACGGGAGAAGACCGTACGGCCCTCGGCCGCGTCGCGCGCGCCGGACGACCAGAGCTGGTAGATCAGCAGGTCCGCGACCGCGGTGGGCGGCAGCAGCGTCTCGTAACGCCCCGCGGGCAGCTCGACCTTGCGCTCGGCCCAGGCCAGGCGCTGCGCCAGCTCGGCGTCCAGGACCAGGGGGTCGACGTCGGCGAAGTCGCGGGTGGAGCGGCCGGCCCACGCGGAGCGGGTCAGGTCGGGCGACTTCGCGTTCACCTCCAGGGTGCCGGACGGCTGGTCGTGCCGCAGCCGCAGCCCGGTGGAGCTGCCCAGGTAGGTGGAGGTCACGTAGTGGTGGGCGAAGCCGTACAGCTCCCGGCCGCCGGCCGCGGCGGTGCCGAACGCCTCGCCCAGCGCGGGCGCGAACGCCGTGAACACGTCGGAGGAGGTCTCCGCGGGCGGCGCGGTGAAGTCCGCGGACGGCACGCCGCCAGCCACCAGCGGCCGGGCGTCCTCCGCCGGGCCCGCCGCCCGCGCCGCCGCCTCCGCCGCCCGCACCAGCGGCTCCAGCTCCTCCGCGGTCACCGCCGAGCGCGAGACCGCGCCGGAGGCGGTGCCCTGGGCGCCGTCGACCGTGGCGATCACCGTGAGGGTGCGGCCGCGGGTCACGCCGTTCGTCGTCAGGGCGTTGGCCGCCCAGCGCAGGTTGGCGCTGGACTCCTCGTCCGCGATCACCACGCACCCGTCGGCCCGGGACAGCTCCAGGGCGCGTTCGACGATCTCGTGCGGCGTGGTCGCCGCGCTGCGGGCGCTGCTGCTCATCGGCCGGCCTCCTGCGTGGTGTTGAGAATGCTGACGTCCCGGAAGAGGGCCGAGGGGCAGCCGTGGCTGACCGCGGCGACCTGGCCCGGCTGGGCCTTGCCGCAGTTGAAGGCGCCGCCGAGCACGTAGGTCTGCGGGCCGCCGACCGCGGCCATCGAGCCCCAGAAGTCGGTGGTGGTGGCCTGGTAGGCGACGTCCCTGAGCTGGCCGGCGAGCTTGCCGTGCTCGATCCGGAAGAAGCGCTGGCCGGTGAACTGGAAGTTGTACCGCTGCATGTCGATGGACCAGGAGCGGTCGCCGACCACGTAGATCCCGTCGTAGACCGAGCCGATCAGCTCCTCGGTGGACGGGCCGTCGGGCGCCGGTTGCAGCGAGACGTTCGCCATGCGCTGCACCGGGACGTGGCCGGGGGAGTCGGCGTACGCGCAGCCGTTGGACCGGTCGAAGCCCGTGAGCCTCGCGATCCGGCGGTCCAGTTGGTAGCCCACCAGCACGCCGTCGCGCACCAGGTCCCAGGACTGGCCGGCCACGCCCTCGTCGTCGAACCCGACCGTGGCCAGGCCGTGTTCCGCGGTGCGGTCCCCGGTCACGTTCATGTGCGCGGAGCCGTACTTCAGGGTGCCGAGCCGGTCGAAGGTGGCGAAGGAGGTGCCGGCGTACGCCGCTTCGTATCCCAGCGCGCGGTCCAGCTCGGTGGCGTGGCCGACCGACTCGTGGATGGTCAGCCACAGGTTCGACGGGTCGACCACCAGGTCGTACCGCCCGGCCCGCACCGAGGGGGCGCGCATCTTCTCGGCCAGCAGGCCGGGGATCGCGGCCAGCTCGCCCGCCCAGTCCCAGGTGTCGCCGGTCAGGTACTCCCAGCCGCGGCCGACGGGCGGGGCGAGGGTGCGCATCGAGTCGAAGTCGCCGGCCGGGTCGACCGACACCGCCGTCAGCGTCGGGTGCAGCCGGACGCGCTGCTGGGTGGTGCTGGTGCCGGCGGTGTCGGCGTAGAACTTGTTCTCCTGCACGGTCATCAGCGAGGCGTCCACATGGGAGACGCCCTCCGCCGCCAGCAGCCGCGCGCTCCACTCGGCCAGCAGGCCGGTCTTCTCCCCGTCGGGCACGTCGAAGGGGTTCACCTCGTAGGAGGACACCCAGGTGCGGTCCGCGTGGACCGGCTCGTCGGCCAGCTCCACCCGCCCCCCGGCGTCGGCGGACCCGCCCCCGTGTGCGGCGGCGGCCGCGATCACCTTCGCCGACAGCTTGGCCATCGCCACGGCCTGCGCGGCGACCTTCGCCGCGGCGTCCATCGTCAGGTCGACCCCGGCCGCGAAGCCCCACGCCCCGCCGTGCACCACGCGGACCGCGTACCCCAGGTCCGTGACGTCGGAGGCGCCGGCCGGGCGGGCGTCCCGCAACCGCCACGAGGCGCTGCGCACGCGCTCCAGCCGGAAGTCCGCGTGCTCGACGCCCAGCGCACGCGCCCTCGCCAGCGCGGCGTCGGCAAGCGCGCGCAACGGCAACGCCACGAACGACTGATCCACCTCATGCGGCACGACGATCTTCCCTTCCTTCGCGTCTTCGCAGTGAACCACGACGGCGCCGTACGGCGGTGGACGTTTTCACCGGCCTGTGGATAACCCGCCGAGCGCCCGCCGCCCCGGCCCGGATGTCGCGTTCGGACAGACCGCCGGGCCGTCCGGCCGGTCCGGCCCGGCGCCCGCCGGGCCGCCGGCGCGCGCCACCCGCCCCCCTCCCGGGTGATCGCGCCCCGCGCGCGACCGGTACGGTGCAGGTGGCGCCGCCCGGTGACGCGCTGCCCGGCGTGCGCGCCGGACCGCCGCCGGACCGGCCGACGCTCCGCCGCCGGACCGGGGGGCGCACGGAGACTGTGGGAACCCCACAGTGACCGCGTGGCCGGCCTGTTGGGCGCCGATTCCCCGGAACGGGACCGGTACCGATAGTTTTCAGGCAGACAGCCACGACCCATCGACGCAGGGAAAGAGTGATCCGTTGAGCCGCTCGGTTCTGGTCACCGGAGGAAACCGGGGCATCGGCCTCGCCATCGCGCGGGTCTTCGTCGACGCCGGCGACAAGGTCGCCATCACGTACCGCTCGGGTGAACCGCCGGCGGAGCTGGTCGGGTCGGGCGTGCTCGCGGTGCGCTGCGACATCACCGACAGCGAGCAGGTGGAGCAGGCGTACAAGGAGATCGAGGAGAAGCACGGCACCGTCGAGGTACTGGTCGCCAACGCGGGCATCACCCGGGACCAGTTGCTGATGCGGATGTCCGAGGAGGACTTCACCGCGGTCCTGGACACCAACCTCACCGGCACCTTCCGCGTGGTCAAGCGGGCCAACCGCGGCATGCTGCGGGCCAAGAAGGGCCGCGTCGTGCTGATCTCGTCCGTGGTGGGCCTGCTGGGCAGCGCCGGGCAGGCCAACTACGCCGCGTCCAAGGCCGGACTGGTGGGCTTCGCCCGCTCGCTCGCCCGCGAACTGGGCTCGCGCAACATCACCTTCAACGTCGTCTCGCCCGGTTTCGTCGACACCGACATGACCCGGGCGCTCACCGACGACCAGCGGTCCGGGATCGTCGCCCAGGTGCCGCTCGGCCGGTACGGAAGGGTCGAGGAGATCGCCGCCACCGTGCGCTTCCTGACCTCCGACGAGGCCTCGTACATCACTGGAGCCGTCATCCCGGTTGACGGCGGATTGGGCATGGGTCACTGATCACCATGAGCGGAATCCTCGAAGGCAAGCGCATCCTGATCACCGGCGTGCTGATGGAGTCCTCCATCGCCTTCCACGCCGCCAAGCTGGCCCAGGAGCAGGGCGCCGAGATCATCCTCACCGCCTTCCCCCGGCCCACGCTGACCGCCCGGGTCGCCAAGAAGCTGCCGAAGCCGACCAAGGTCATCGAGCTGGACGTGACCAACACCGAGCACCTGGCCGGCCTGGAGGAGGTCGTGCGCAAGGAGCTGGGCGGCCTCGACGGGGTCGTGCACTCCATCGGCTTCGCCCCGCAGGACGCGCTCGGCGGCAACTTCCTGGACACGCCCTTCGAGTCGGTGTCCACCGCGATGCACGTCTCGGCGTTCTCCCTGAAGTCCCTCACCATGGCGCTGCTGCCGCTGATGACCGAGGCCGACGGCCCGGACGCGGTGAGCGGCGGGTCGGTCGTCGGCCTGACCTTCGACGCGCAGTTCGCCTGGGGGCAGTACGACTGGATGGGCCCGGCGAAGGCCGCGCTGGAGTCGACCTCCCGCTACCTCGCGCGGTACCTCGGCGACCGGAACGTGCGCTGCAACCTGGTGTCGGCTGGCCCGATCGGCTCCATGGCCGCCAAGTCGATCCCCGGCTTCACCGACCTGGCCTCCACCTGGGACACGCGCTCCCCGCTGGCGTGGGACCTGACGGACCCGGAGCCGGCCGGCCGCGGCGTGGTGGCGCTGCTGTCGGACTGGTTCCCCAAGACGACCGGCGAGATCATCCACGTGGACGGCGGCCTGCACGCGGTCGGTTGACCTGGCCGGCCGCGCCCGACGCGCGGCCCACGCCGGCACCCCGGTGCCCGCGGCCTCCCTGCCCCCTGCCGGGCGGGGAGGCCGCTGCCACGAGCGGGGGCCGGTCCGCCGCGGGCGTCAGGACCGGAAGGTGACGAACCGGCAGGAGAACGCGTGGTCGCGGGCCTCCGCGGCGGCGGCGTCGGCGTCGCCCGCGCGGATGGCCGCCAGCAGCCGGGCGTGGTCGACGTGGTCCCCGGGGCGCAGTTCGCTGCCGACGTCCGCGCGCAGGAAGTCGCGCAGCACCTCGCCGAGGTCCGCGTAGAGCGTGGTGAAGACGTCGTTGTGGGAGGCGGCCACCACCGCCAGGTGCCAGGTGGCGTCCGCCTGGACGAAGTCCTCGGCGCTGCCGGACTCCCAGGCGCGCTCGCGCCGCTCCATCAGGGCGTCCAGCCGGCGCAGGTCCGCGTCGTCACGGCGTGCGGCGGCCAGCCCGGCCGCACTGGCCTCCAGGGAACTGCGCAGTTCGGCGACGTGCAGCGGGTCGGCGTCGGCGAAGCGGCGGTGCATCACCCCGGCGAGTTCGCTGGTCGCCACGACGTAGGTGCCCGAGCCCTGGCGGATGTCCAGCAGCCCGTTGTGCGCCAGGGCCCGGACCGCCTCCCGGACGGTGTTGCGGGCGACGCCGAGCAGCGCGACCAGTTCGGGCTCGGTGGGGATGCGCGAGCCGACCGGCCAGTTCCCGGCGGCGATCTCCGCGCGCAGCCGCGCGATGACCTGGTCGGCGAGGGGCGCTGGACGGGGCACGGGTCCGAGGTTCATCCCATCATTCTATGATGGGTTCATGCGCGATGACGAATCCCTGATCCTCGGCCCCGCCGCGGCCGCGTCGGAGCAGGCCGCGGGTCCGCCCGGTACCGCCCCCGGGCACGGCGCGACCCCCGGGCACGGCGCCGGCACCGCTCCCGGGCCCGGCACCGCTCTCGGGCCCGGTACCGAGCACCGGCCGCAGCTACCGCTCCCCTGGGTGCGTCGCCTCGTCCTCGTGGCCCTGGTGCTCGCCGCGCTCAACCTGCGCCCGGCCATCACCAGCCTCGGCGCCCTGCTCAAGGAGGTCCGCGACGGCCTCGGCATGAGCGGCACCATGGCCGGGCTGCTCACCTCGGTGCCCGCCGCGTGCTTCGCGCTGTTCGGCTTCGCCGCGCCCAGACTGGCCCGGCGCTTCGGGCCCGGCGCGGTGGTCTGCGCGGGGATGGCCGCGATCACCGGCGGGCTGGTGCTGCGCCCGCTCGCCGGCGGCACAGCCGTCTTCCTGGCCACCAGCGCGCTGGCGCTCGCCGGGATCGCGGTCTCCAACGTGCTGATGCCGGTCATGGTCAAGCGCTACTTCCCCGACCGGGTCGGCACCGTCACCGGCGTCTACTCGATGGCCCTGTCGCTGGGCACCTCCGTGGCCGCCGCCGTCACGGTGCCGCTGACCGACACGATGGGCGGGAGCTGGCGGGCGGGCCTGGGCGTGTGGGCCGCGCTCGCCGCGGTGGCGGTCGGGCCGTGGCTGCCGCTGGTGCGGGACCGGTCGGGGCAGCGGCAGGAGCCGCGGACCGGAAGCGTACGGTCCGGGGCCGCGCCCGCCACGGGTGCTCCCGCCGCGGAACCTTCCGCCTCCGCCGCCCGGCCGGCCGCGCCCGCTCCCGCACACGGGGAGCGGGGCCGGATCGGCCGCAGCCGCACCGCCCGGATGCTCGCCGGCTACTTCGGACTCCAGAGCACCGCCGCCTACGTGACCATGGGCTGGATGCCGCAGATCTTCCGGGACGCCGGGCTGTCCGCGGACAAGGCGGGGCTGCTGCTGGCCGTCACCATGGCGCTGGGCGTCCCGCTGTCGTTCGTGCTGCCGCCGCTGGCCGCCCGGATGCGCTCGCAGGGCCCGATCGTCGTGGCGCTCGCGGTCTTCCAGCTCGCCGGGTTCGCCGGGCTGTGGGCCGCGCCCGCCGCGGCGCCCTGGGTGTGGGCGGTGCTGCTCGGCTTCGCCAACTGCGCCTTCCCGCTGGTGCTGACGATGATCGGGATGCGGGCGCGCAGCGGTGCCGGCGTGGTGCGCCTGTCGGCGTTCGCGCAGAGCACCGGCTACCTGCTCTCCATCCCCGGGCCGATCCTGGTCGGCGCCCTCAACCAGGCGAGCGGCGGCTGGGGGCTGCCGATGGCGCTGATGCTCGTCCTGGTCGTGCCCCAGGTGGCGTGCGGGGTGCTGGCCGGGCGGAACCGGCACGTCGAGGACGAACTGTGACCCCGGTGCGGGCCGCCCGGGAAGCGGTGCCAGACTGGTCGACATGCCCGTACTCGAACCGAATCCCCCGCAGCCGCAGCGGCGGTTGCTGATCATCTTCGGCCTCATGATGGGCGTCCCCGCGATCGTCGCGGTGGTCGCCATCATCGCCGCCCGCATGGGCTAGGGCCAACGCCGTTCAGTTAGGTGCTGGGGCTGTTAGTCAAGGCTGGTGAACGAGGCAGCGGAGCTGCTGTAGAAGAGGTTTGTCCTCCAAGACATCCTCACTACAGGAGCTCCGCTGTTGGAACAGGCTGCCATATCAGGGACGGTCGGGGTAGCGACTGGTGTGTTCGCGCCGGGGCACATCGGCGAGCTGACCGGGATCGTGCCGTTCGAAATGGTCGATGAGGTACTGGCGGCCACGGGCGCGGTGCAGCGCAGGGTGCGGCTGGTGCCGGCTCGGGTCACGGTCTACCTGCTGCTGGCCGGGGCGTTGTTCGCCGGGTTGGGCTACGGGCAGGTCTTCGAGCGGTTGTGTGCCGGGCTACCGGGCCCGGCGCCGGTCCGCCCCAGCGGCAGTGCGCTGCGCCAGGCCCGTCAGCGGCTGGGGCCGGCACCGCTGAAAGCACTGTTCGACCTGGTGCGGGGGCCTGCTGCCACGACCGCAGCCGCCGGGATGTGGCGGGGGCTGAGGGTGGTCGCGGTCGACGGCACCCTGCTGCCCGTCCCGGACGCTGCGGCCAACCTCGCGGCGTTCACCCGGCAGCGGCTGGGCAACGGGATCTCGGGCTATCCGCAGCTGCGGCTGGCCCTGCTGGTCGCCTGCGGGACCCGCTCGGTGATCGGGGCCGCCTTCGGCCCGGCCTCGATCGGCGAGCTGGAGTACGCCCGCCGCCTGGCGGGGGACCTGCGCACGGGGATGCTGCTCCTGGGCGACCGCATGTTCGCCTCGGCCGCGCTGCTGAACCAGTGGGCCGCCACTGGTGCCGACCTGCTGGTGCGCTGCAAAACGAACCGGAAACTGCCACCGGTGGCCCGCTGCCGCGACGGCTCGACGCTGGCCCGGATCGGTGCGCTGACCGTCCGCGTCATCGACGCCGAGATCACCGTCCGCACCGCCGACGGCACCCGCACCGGCCACTACCGGCTGCTGACCACCCTCACCGACCCCGCAACCCACCCGGCCGCCGAACTCGTCCGGCTCTACCACGAGCGCTGGGAGATCGAGACCGCCTACGCGGAGCTGAAGTCCACGATGCTGGGCGGACGCGTCCTGCGGGCCCGCACCCCGGCGGGCGTCGAGCAGGAAGTCTGGGCCCTGCTGACCGCCTACCAGGCACTACGGACCGCGATGACCGATGCCACCGACAGCATCCCGGGCACCGACCCGGACCGGGCCGGCTTCACCACCGCCCTCTCCGCCGCCCGGGACCAGCTCGTCCTGGCCGCCGGCGTCACCACCGCCACCGACATCGACCTCGTCGGCACCATCGGCCGCCACATCCTGGCCCACCTCCTACCCACCCGGCGGGTCCGCACCAAAGACCGCATCGTCAAACGAGCGATCTCCAAATACAACGCACGAGGACCCGCCATCGACCGGACCACCCACCAAGCCACCATCAGCATCCACATGCTCACAACCAGCCCTTGACACCACCCAACCCGCCCTAACTGAACGGCGTTGGGGCTAGGGCCTGTCCGGCGGATCGTGCCGGACAGGCCCCGGGCCCGCCGCGCGACGTCCCCTCCTCCGCGGCGCCCCGGCCGCGACCCTGAGAAGGGGGTGGGGACAACCCCACCTCCCCTAGGGGGCCAGGGTCAGGGTCAAGTGGGTGGACGGCCGGATGGGCCGCCCCGCTCCGCCGCCGTAGCGTCGAACCGCACCCGGAAGAAGACGGCAGTTCGACGGTTCCAGCACGGAGGCGGTCACCGTGACCACGCAGTCCCCGCACCTGTACGAGCGGCAGCCCCGGTCCGCTGCCGTGTCCCGTGCCGACCGCGGTACGGGCCGGGGGCCCGCCGCGCAGACCAGGGTGCCCTGGTGGGCGGTGGCCCTGCCCGTGGCGGCGTTCGCCGTCCTGCTGGCGCTGCTCAGCGGCGGGACCGCGCACGCCTCGACGGCCGCGACCGGCGGCGACCTGTTCGGCAGGCTCGCGACGGTGCTCGGCGCGCTGCTGCGCCACCTCGTCTGAGCGGGTGGACGTCTACGCCGTCCGAGCGGGTGGACGTCTACGCCGTCCGAGCGGGCGGACGTCTACGCCGTCCGAGCGGGCGGACGTCTACGCCGTCCGAGCGGGTGGACGTCCACCCCGTCCGGGCGCCCGGCCGGCCCCGGCAAGGCGGACCAGCCCGCGCCCGGCGGCCGGACTTCTGGAAAGCTGAGGGGTATGACCGCCGATTCGACCCGCACCATCGTCCTGCTCAGGCATGCCAAGGCCGACTGGCCGTCCGTGCCCGACCACGAGCGCCCGCTGGCCGACCGCGGCCGGCTGGACGCGCCCGCGGCCGGACGCCGCTTCACCGACGACGGCATCACCCCCGACCTCGCCCTGTGCTCCACCGCCACCCGCACCCGCGAGACCTGGAAGCTCGTCGCGCACGAGATGACGCACCGGCCCAGGACCGTCTACGAGGAGCGGCTCTACGAGGCGTCCCTCGGCGACCTGCTGGCCCTGGTCGGCGAGACCCCCGACAGTGTTGGCTCGCTCCTGCTGGTCGGCCACAACCCGGGCATGCACGCCCTCGCGGAGGCGCTGGCCGGCACGTCGGACGGCGACACGCGCTCCCGGATGCACCGCGCCGGCTTCCCCACCGCGGCCTTCGCCGTCCTCACCTTCACCGGGCCGTGGAAGTCCGCCGAGCACGGCGTGGCGCGGCTCACCGCCTTCTGGGCGCCGCACGAGGGGTGAGAGGGGGAGGCGCCTCGCAGTGGGCGCCTCGGGAGCTGGGAGCCGTGCGCCCGGCCGCCGGAGGGACGGCGGCCCGGACCGGCGGTCGGACGGACGGACGGTGGGCCGGACCGGCGGTCGGCCGTACGGACGGTGAGCCGTATGGAGGGCAAGGCCGTCAGCCGGCGACCGTGCCGTCCAGCGCGTCGGCCGCCTCGACCTCCTCCCGGGTGATCCCCAGCAGGTACAGCACCGCGTCGAGGAAGGGAACCGTCACCGCCGTGTCGGCGGCCTCACGGACCAGCGGCTTCGCGTTGAACGCCACGCCCAGGCCCGCCGTGTTGAGCATGTCCAGGTCGTTGGCGCCGTCGCCGATCGCCACCGTCTGGCTCAGCGGCACCCCGGCCTGCTCGGCGAAGGACCGCAGCAGCCGTGCCTTGCCGGCCCGGTCCACTATCGGCCCGGTCACCCTGCCGGTCAGCCGGCCGTCCACGATCTCCAGGGTGTTGGCGGCCGCGAAGTCCAGGCCGAGGCGCTCCTTGAGGTCGTCGGTCACCTGGGTGAAACCGCCCGAGACCACGCCGACCTGGTAGCCGAGCCGCTTGAGCGTGCGCACCAGGGTGCGGGCGCCCGGGGTCAGCCGCACCTCGGCGCGCACCTTGTCCACCACCGACACGTCCAGACCCGCCAGCAGCTCCACCCGCGCGTGCAGCGACTGCTCGAAGTCCAGCTCGCCGCGCATCGCCGCCGCCGTCACCTCGGCGACCTGCTCCTCGCACCCGGCGTGCGCCGCGAACAGCTCGATCACCTCGTCCTGGATCACGGTGGAGTCCACGTCCATCACCACCAGCCGCTGGGCGCGGCGCTGGAGCCCGGACGGCACCACCGCCACGTCCACCCCGCGCGCGGCCGACTCCAGCGCCAGGGCGGAGCGCAACGCGGTGTGCTCGGCGCCGGACACCGCGAACTCCACCGCGGTCACCGGATACTTCGCCAGCCGGAAGATCCGGTCGATGTTGCCGCCGGCACCGGTGATCTGAGCCGCTATGGCCGCGATGGACTCCGGCGCGAGAGGCCGGCCGAGGACGGTCACGTGGGAGCGGCCGGCGCCGCGCGGGCTGTTGTCGCCGATCCCGGAGATGATCTCGGCCTGCATCTTCATCGACTCGGCCCAGCCGTGCACGGTGACCCGCAGGTCGCTCTCCGCGCCCCGGGCGGTGGGGGCGGTGACCAGCGCGCACAGTACGATCCGGCCGCGGGTCACCACCTGCTCGATGTCCACCACGGCCACGTCGTAGCCGGCCAGCGTCTCGAAGAGCCCGGCGGTGAGCCCGGGCCGGTCCTTGCCGAAGATCTTGACCAGGAGGGTCGGCGCGTCGGACGCGGGAATCATGGGGACGGTCTCGTCCGCGGCGGCAGCCGATGGGGTCTGCTGGGCGTCGTTCATGGTGCTCCCACCGTATCGGCCGTCCGCCTGCCGGGCACGGGCTGTCCCGGTTGGCGGACACCCGCTGGAGCCCGGACGCGGCCGGGACGCGGCCGGGGAGCACGGATGACGCGGCCGGGGGAGCGCGGACGGCGAGGACCGGGGAGCGCGGATGGCGCAGACGGCACGGCCGGGAGAGCGCGGACGGCACGGCCGGGTGCGTCGAAGTGGTACTACTTATGCCCCATCGGCCAACCCGCGCCGGACCGGACGTGCCGTGGCACGGAACCGGGGGTGCGCGGAGCGCGTCGTGGGGCGTGGAGGGTGGCTGTCGGTGACCGGACCGAGCCTGAATCATTTCCTCCCGATGTTCGCAATCCCTAGACTGCCCCTCCATGGGGGACTTCGGGGGACGACAAATGGGGCATGGGGTGCCTGAACTCGTACTTGACATCAATGGACAGACCTGGCCGTTGGACCCATCCCGGTCCTACAGCCTCGGCCGGGACCCGCAGGGCGACCTCGTGCTCGACGACGCACGGGTGTCGTGGCGGCACGCCACGATCCGCCGCGGCGAACACGGCTGGCAGTTGGAGGACTTGGGCAGCACCAACGGCACCTTCGTGCAGGGTCGGCGGGTCCAGCACGCCGACGTCGGCCCCGGCGCCGCGGTCCATCTGGGCAACGCGACCGACGGGCCCCGGCTGGACTTCACCGCGCCGGCCGGCGCGGGTGCGGGTACCCCGGGCGCGGGAGCCGGCGTGGCGGCCGCGGGGGCCGCCGCGGCCCAGGCCGCCGCCCCGGCGGCGCCGCGGCAGGCGCCCCAGCAGGCCGCCGCCTACCAGCAGGCGCCGCCGCAGGCGCACCCGCAGTACCCGCCGCAGTACCAACCCCCCCAGCAGCAGCCGCAGATGTACGCGGGGCAGCCGCAGGCCGTCCCGCAGCAGGGCCGGCAGGGCGCCGGGGGATGGGGGGCGCCGCCCGCGCAGGCCCCGCCGCAGCCACAGGGTTGGGGCGGCCCTCCCCAGCAGCCGCCGCAGCACCAGCCCCAGCCGCCGCAGCACCAGGCGCAACCCCCGCAGCAGCCGCAGGGCGCGGCTCCGGTCGGCGGCGTCCGCAGCCCCACCACCTTCCACCAGCTCGCGCTGGGCCGGGTGATGAAGATCGGCCGCGCGCTGGAGAACGAGCTGGTCGTCTCCGACCTCCAGGTCTCCCGCTACCACGCGGAGTTCCGCGCCCACCCGGACGGCCGCTACGAGATCGTCGACCTCGGCAGCCACAACGGCACCTACGTCAACGGCCAGCCGGTCCAGCGCCACCTGCTCGGGCCCAACGACATCGTGGGTGTCGGCCACTCGACCTTCCGGCTGGTCGGCGACCGGCTGGAGGAGTTCGTCGACACCGGCGACGTGTCGTTCTCCGCCCGCCGGCTGTCGGTCACGGTGCCGCACGGCAAGACCACCAAGACGATCCTGCGGGACGTCTCCTTCGGGGTGCCGGAGAAGTCGCTGATCGGCGTCATCGGCCCGTCCGGCTCCGGCAAGTCGACCCTGCTGCGCGCGCTGACCGGCTACCGCCCCGCCGACCAGGGCGAGGTGCTCTACGACAACCGCAACCTGTACAAGCAGTTCGCCGAGCTGCGCCAGCGCATCGGCCTTGTCCCGCAGGACGACATCCTGCACAAGGAACTCCAGGTCAGGACCGCGCTGCGGTACGCCGCCAAGCTCCGCTTCCCCGGCGACACCGCGACCGCGGAGCGCGAGGCGCGGATAGACGAGGTGCTGCGCGAGCTGAAGCTCGACATCCACGCGGACAAGAAGGTCACCTCGCTCTCCGGCGGCCAGCGCAAGCGCGTGTCGGTCGCCCTGGAACTGCTGACCAAGCCGTCGCTGATCTTCCTGGACGAGCCGACCTCCGGCCTCGACCCGGGCATGGACCGCGACGTGATGAAGCTGCTGCGGGGCCTGGCCGACGACGGCCGCACCGTCCTGGTCGTCACCCACTCGGTGGCCGAACTGGCGCTGTGCGACAAGCTGCTGGTCATGGCGCCGGGCGGTTCGGTGGCGTACTTCGGCCCGCCGGACGAGGCGCTGACCTTCTTCGGCTACGACAACTGGGCCGACGTCTTCTCCGCGTTCGAGAACTACCGCGACTACGACTGGTCGGGCCGCTGGCGCGGCTCGCAGCACTACCAGACGTACGCCGCCGAGCTCGACCAGGCCGCACCGCAGGCCGCGCACTACATCCCGTACCAGGCGGCGCGGCCGCCCAAGCCGCAGGGCTGGGGCTCGCAGCTGGTCACCCTGATCCGGCGCTACCTGTCGGTGATCCTGTCCGACCGGGGCTTCATCGGGCTGATGGTGATCCTGCCCGCGGTGCTCGGCGTGGTCAGCATCCTGATCCCCGCCGACAACGGCCTCGGCTTCGGCAAGCCGCCCTACTTCCAGAACAAGGACGCGGGCACCATCCTGATGATCCTCGCGGTCGGCGCCTGCTTCGCCGGCTCGGCCAACTCGGTCCGCGAGCTGATCAAGGAACGGGTGATCTACGAGCGGGAACGGGCTGTCGGGCTGTCCCGGTCGGCGTACCTGATGTCGAAGGTCATCGTGCTCGGCCTGATCACGGCGCTCCAGGGCGCGATCATCTGCGGCATCGGCTTCGCGCCGCGGAAGATGCCCACCAACGGCGTCGTCCTGCACAGCCACCCCGGCGTGGAGATGACGCTCGTCATCATCGTCTTCGGCTTCACCTCGATGATGGTCGGCCTGATCATCTCGGCCCTGGTGAAGACGGCGGAGAAGACGATGCCGCTGCTGGTCATGTTCGCGATCGTGCAGATCGTCTTCACCGGCGTGCTCTTCCAGCTCTACGGCAAGCCCGGTGTGGAGGAGCTGTCGTGGCTGATGCCCGCCCGGTGGGCGGTGGCCGGCGCCGGCGCCACGGCGAGCCTCAACACCCTGCTGCCGTGGGACCCGACCCGCAAGACGCATGACGCGCTGTGGCAGCACACCGCCGGCGCCTGGACGCTGGACGTCCTGGTGCTGCTGGTGATGGCCGTGCTGTGCGGCTTCGTCGTCGCCCGGCTGCTGCGCCGGCACGAACCCGAGGTCATGCGCAAGTAGCGGTCGCCGAGTCCCGGTCTCGGCGGTTCGGATCGGCGGAAAGGGCGGTGGGACGCTTTCGTCCCACCGCCCTTCCGGTTTCCCGCATTCCGCGGACCCGTCGATCAGTACGCCGAGTTCACGTTGTCCATGCCGCCGTACACGTGGTACGCGTAGTTGCACGCGGCGGCGATGTTCGCGACCGGGTTGTAGACGTTCCACGAGGTACCGGAGACGTGGTACGCGTTGAACGTCGGATCGATCGTCTGGAGCAGGCCCTTGGAGGGAATGCCCTTGGCGGCGTTCGAGTCCCACAGGTTGATCGCGTTCGGGTTTCCGGACGACTCGCGGATGATGTTGCGGTAAATGCCGTTGTAGGTCGGCACCGGAATGTCGTGCGCGGCCAGGATGGCCCGGGCCTGCCGGATCCAGCCGTCCAGGTTGTCCGGGTACGTCACCGCGGCCGGCTTCGCGACGGTGGTGGCCTTCGCGACCGGGGCGGACCGGACCACCGGGGCCGACTTCTTGACCACCGGCGCGGTCTTCTTGACGGCGATGCGCTTGGTGGAGCGGTTGGCCGCTTCCTTGGCGCGCTCGGCGGCCTCGGCCGCGGCCTTCTTCTTCGCGGCCGCCGCGTCGGCGACCTTCTGCTTCGCGGCGGCCGCGGCGGCCGCCTTCTTCCTCGCCGCGTCCGCGGCGGCCTTCTTCTGAGCGGCGGCCTTGTCCTTGATGGCCTGCTGGGAGGCCATGCCGGACTCGGGGCTGATGCTCTTGACCTGGTCGCCGGTGGAGACGGAGAACCCAGTCGGGTCGCCGTCGGCGACCGCCGATCCACCAGCGGTCGCCTCGAGACCGGTGACTGTCAGCGCAACGGCCGCGGCGGCGGCGACACCGGCCGCCGTGATCTTGTGCTTCCTGGACAGTCGGCCGATCTTCGGGATCGTGGGGAGCTGCATGCGGGATTACCTCTTCCGATTGGGACCCGAGAATTGTTAGAGGGTCGGAAATCGGGGGTCAATGAGCTCCGCTACGAGTCGGACTCGTAGACGCGGCCGGTGTTCGGTGCGGACTTCCCGGGATTCCCCCAGGGGTTTCCCGCTCCGAATTCCACTAAGCGGCCTAGTATGTGACGCAGGTCCTGTAGGTGAGGTCACAGGGGAACACCCCCTGCGTCGCGGAAGGTGACGGAGGGGGTGCTTTATGTGACGTTTATGCGTGGTCCGAAACCCCTTATGGCAGGAGCAGGTTGACGTCTCCGAACTCGTGCCAGAGATAACGGCCGCGCAGCGCCTCGGCGTAGACGCGGGAGAGCAGGCCGTCGCCCGACAGGGCCCTCAGCATCAGCAGGTGCGACGCCTCCGGCTCGTGCAGTCCGGTCAGCAGGCCGTCCACCGCGCGGACCCCGCGTTCCGGGGTGATCACCAGCTCCGTCCAGCCGTGCGCCGCCCGTACCCGGCCGCGCCGGTCGGCCGCCGACTCCAGGGCGCGCACGGCGGTGGTGCCGACCGCGACCACCCGCCCGCCGGCCGCCCGCGCCGCGTTCACCTGCCACGCGGTGCTCGCCGGCACGGTGTACGGCTCGGCGTACGGCGGCTCGTGCGCCTCGGCGGACGCCACCCCCGTGTGCAGCTCGATCGGCGCGATCTGCACGCCCCGGCTGACCAGCTCGGTGACCAGGGGAGCGGTGAACGGCCGGCCCGCGCTCGGCATCTCCGCCGAGCCCCGCCCGTCGGCGGACGGCGTGCCGAACACCGTCTGGTACGCCGACAGCGGCTGGTCGCGGGTGGTGTACGCGTAGCGGATCGGCCGTCCGTGGCGGCGCAGGTGCCGCACCACGTCCGGCACCCGGACCGACGCCACCCACAGCCGGTCGGCGCCGGGGACCAGGGGGTGTTCCAGGACGAGCCGGCCGCCGCCGGCCAGCCGCACCTCGGCGCCGGACCGTCCGTCCGGCCCGCGCACGGTCGAGCCCCGGCCGTCGGGGGAGCGCACCTCGACCACCCAGCGGCCGTCGTCACGCCGGGTGGAGAAGTGCACCACCACGGGCGGGCCGCCGTCCGGCGCCGTCCTCGGGGCGTCCGTCCCGCGGGCGCGCCCGTTCCGGCCGGTGCGTCCGGTCCTGCCCGTCCTTCCGGTCCTGCCCGTTCTTCCGCCGGTCCTGTCCACCCCTCCGGTCCCCTCCGGGTCCCCGTCCTCGTCCCCGTCCGCCAGCCGGCCGTCCAGGGCGGCGGGCAGTGTCCGCGAGGTGTTGACGACCAGGACGTCCCCGGCCCGCAGCAGGCCGGGCAGCTCGCGGAACCCGTGGTGGGTGACCTCCCCGCCGGACCGGCGTCCGACCAGCAGCCGCACCGCGTCCCGGCGGGGCGCGGGCTCCGCGGCCGACAGCTCCGGCGGCAGGCGGAGGCCGGCGAGGCCGCCCGCGTCCACCCGGTCGGCCTCGGCGTCACAGGTCTCGCAGGTGACCGGGGCCGCGGGTGCCGCCGCGCTCATCGCACCGGCTCCGGATCGGACACCGCGGGCGGCTCGGCCGATCGCACCGATCCCGCGGGCTCCGCCGCGTCGGCCGCTTCCGCCGCTTCGGCCAGCTCCGCAGCGACGTAGCGGCCGCTGCCCGCCGGACCGTCGAGCAGCCGCAGCACCGCGGGCGCGACCTGTTCCGGCAGCGGGCGCTGCCCGAAGTCGGGGTCGTCCGGCACCGCGGCCGCGTACAGGCCGGTGCGCAGGTCGCCCGGGTCCACCCACCACACCCGGACGCCCGGCTCCTCCTCGGCCAGCACCGCCGACAGGTGGTCGAGCGCGGCCTTGCCCGCCCCGTACCCGCCCCAGGTGGGATACGCCGCCACCGCCGCGTCCGAGCTGACGTTCAGCACCGCGCCCCCGGCCGCGCGCAGCCCCGGCAGGGCGGCCCTGATCAGCGCGAAGGGCGCGAGCACGTTCGTCTCCAGGGCCTGCCGCAGCCCGTCCTCGGACAGGTCGGCGAGCGGTACGAGGGGCTCGGCGCCCAGCGCGCTGGCGTTGTTGACCAGCAGGTCCGGGCCCCGGCCACCGCCCAGCTCCCGGGCCGCCGCGAGCAGCTCGGCCCGGTGCCCGGGGTGGGTCACGTCACCGGGGACGGCGCGCACCCGGCCGCCCGCAGGCTGCTTCGGCCCCTCGCCTCCGGCGCCCGCGTGAGACGCACCTTTGTCCCCTATATAGGAGCGATGGGGAGATTGGTCCGATATAAGGACGTTGGCCGCCCTGCGCAACGCCTCTGCGTCCCGGCCGTCCAGCACCAGGTCCCAGCCGCGGCCGGCCAGCTCCTCGGCCAGCGCGCGGCCCAGCCCCCGCGACGCGCCCGTGATGATCGCCACCGGCATGGTTCCCGCCCCTCCGCCACGGTCCGGCGCGGTCGCCGGACCCGATGCCCACACCGTAGGAACGCCGCCCCGCCCCCGGCCTCGGCCGCCCGCAGCAACCCCCGGGGGCCCTTGGCCCTACACCGGCCGCCGGACACGTCCTAGGCCGGGCGGACCAGGACGTTACGTCCTGCGGCGCATACGGCGTGTCACCTGCGGCCGGTACCGTGGAGGCATGTCCGAACGGACGCCGCGAGGCGGTATCGAAGCGGTCAGCGCCGCGATCGTGGCGATGAACCGCCGGCTGGAGGTGCGCGAGGTCCTGCAGACCATCGTGGCCTCCGCCCGGGAGCTGCTGGACGCGCAGTACGCCGCGCTCGGCGTACCCGACGACCACGGCGGCTTCGCCCAGTTCGTCGTGGACGGCGTCGGCGACGAGCAGTGGAAGGCGATCGGACCGCTGCCCCGCCAGCACGGCGTGCTCGCCGCGATGCTCCGCGAGGCGACCCCGCAGCGGCTCGCCGACGTGCGCGACTTCGAGAGCTTCGCCGGCTGGCCGCGCGCCCACCCGGTGATGAAGGACTTCATCGGCATGCCGGTGGCCGACGGCGACGACATCCTCGGGGCGATCTTCCTCGCGAACAAGAACACGGCGGCCCCCGCCGGGCGCCGCGCCGGCACCGACCCCGTCGGCACCGACCCCGCCCGCGCCGGCACCGGGGCGACCTGCCCGGCGGGCTTCACCCAGGACGACGAGGACCTGCTGCGCATCCTCGCCGACCACGCCGCGATCGCCCTCACCAACGCCCGCCTGCACGAACGCAGCCGGGAGCTGACGCTCGCCGGTGAGCGGGCCCGTATCGCCCACGAACTGCACGACGCGGTCTCCCAGAAGCTGTTCTCGCTGCGCCTGACCGCCCAGGCGTCCGCCGCCCTGGTCGACACCGACCCCGGCCGCGCCAAGGAGGAGCTCCGGCAGGTCGCCGCGCTCGCCGCCGAGGCCGCCGACGAACTGCGGGCGGTCGTGGTCGAGCTGCGCCCGGCCGCCCTCGACGAGGACGGGCTCGTGGCCACCCTGCGCACGCAGACCGACGTGCTGGACCGGGTGCACTCCGCGAACGTGACCTTCCGCGCCGTCCGGATGCGCGCCCTGCCCGCGCCCCAGGAGGAGGCCCTGCTGCGCGTCGCCCAGGAGGCCACCCACAACGCGCTGCGCCACGCCCACCCGCGGACCGTCGCCGTCAGCCTCGAAGGGCACGGCGGTGGAGGCGCCACCCTGCGCGTCCGCGACGACGGCCGCGGCTTCGACCCCACCGCGGTCCGCCGGGCCGGCCGGCACCTCGGCCTGGTCTCCATGCGGGACCGCGCCGACGGCGTCGGCGGTGCGCTCAGCGTGCGATCGGAGCCCGGCCGGGGCACCGTCATCGAGATGGAGGTGCCAGGTGGCTGACAAGGTGATCCGGGTGCTGCTCGTGGACGACCACCAGGTGGTGCGCCGCGGCCTGCGGACGTTCCTGGAGGTTCAGGGCGACATCGAGGTGGTCGGCGAGGCCGGCGACGGCGACGAGGGCGTGGCCCGCGCGCTGGAGCTGCGGCCGGACGTGATCCTGATGGACGTCAAGATGCCCGGCACCGACGGCATCGAGGCGCTGCGGCTGCTGCGCGAGGCGGACAGCCCCGCGAGGGTCCTCATCGTGACCAGCTTCACCGAGAAGCGCACCGTGGTCCCCGCACTGCGGGCCGGCGCCGCGGGATACGTGTACAAGGACGTCGACCCGGTCGCGCTCGCCGACGCGATCCGCTCGGTGCACGCCGGGCACGTCCTGCTCCAGCCCGAGGTGGCCGGGGCGCTGCTCGCGCCGGACCAGCCCGCCGGGGGCACCGGCCGCGGCGGCACGCTGACCGAGCGCGAGCGCGAGGTGCTCGGCCTGATCGCCGGCGGCCGTTCCAACCGCGAGATCGCCCGCGCGCTGGTGCTCTCGGAGAAGACCGTGAAGACCCACGTGTCGAACATCCTGATGAAGCTCGACCTCGCCGACCGCACCCAGGCCGCGCTGTGGGCGGTCCGCAACGGCGTGGGCGACTGAGCCGGCGCTGACCGCCTCGGTCCGCCTCCGTCCGCTGCTGACCGCCTCGGTCCGCCGCTGAGCGCGTCCGCCCGCCGCTGACCGCCGCGCGCGCCGCCGGCCGGTGCGCCCCCTCGGGTGCCGCGCGCCGCGCCCGCGCACCCGCGCTTGGCGGAGTGAGATTCATACTGTCGGGTGTATGTCCTCCGAGGCGCGCATCCCCTGCTGCGGGGATGCGTTCTCCATGGCGTGTCGCGGCGGATTGCTGCGGCGCGTCCCGCAAGGAGGAAGTTCGAAGTGAAGAACCTGAAGAAGGCCGCGACCATCACCCTCGTGGCGGGCGGCCTCGTCGCCGCCGGCGCCGGTGCGGCCTCGGCCGACTCGGGCGCCCACGGTGCCGCCGTGAAGTCGCCGGGCGTCATCTCCGGCAACCTCGTGCAGGTCCCGGTGCACGTCCCGGTCAACGTGGTCGGCAACACGGTCAACGTGATCGGCCTGCTCAACCCGGCCTTCGGCAACACCGGCGCCAACCTCTGACACCGGCACCCGTGACGCCGGCCGCTCCCTGAACCCGGGGCGGCGGTCACCCGCGCGGGCCCCGCGGCCGACGTCGCCGTACGTCGCCGCGGGGCCCGCGCGTCCGAGTCCGGCCGCGGGCCCGGCGCTGCCGGGCCGCGTATCCCCGCATCCCCGCATTGCGCGTCCGCCCCCCACCACGCGCGCCTCCACGGCGCCGGACCGCGCTGCCCCACGACGCGGCGCACCGCGTACGCTCCCCGCGGCTCCGGCTCCGGCTCCGGCTCCGGCTCCGGCTCCGGCTCCGCCGACGGCTACGGCTACGGCCTGCGCCGCTCCGCCTCCTCCACGTACGCGTTGTAGGCCGCGACCTGCGCGCGCCTTGCGGTCCGCTCCACCGGCCGCAGCAACTCGGCCCGGGCCGCGATCTGCGACGCGCTCACCGCGCCGCCGTGCCCGTCGGACGCTATCGACACCAGCGCCGCCACCCGCTGGGCCAGCTCCAGCACCCGTACCGCCCGGGGCGGGTAGCCCGGCGCGAGTACCTCCCGGCCGCGCTCGGCCCGCGCCCGGTACGCCTCCAGCGCCGCTTGGGCTGCGGGCCCCGCGCCGGCCACGTCGAGCTGCGCCAGCGCGTCGGTGGCGTCGCGCAGCGCCTCGGCGAGCTCCCGCTCCGCCTCGCCGAGCGAGGGCACGTCCGCGGGCGGGGCGTCCCGTACCGGCAGGCACTGCCACTCCACGTCCACGTGCAGGTCGCCGGCGGGGCCGGCTTCGTGGACCTCCGGCACGAGGCCGAGCCCGGCCGCGCCCACCGTCAGCACCGCCTCGCCGGCGGCCATCGCGCGGGCGTTGAACTCCGGCGGGCCGGTCAGCCCCAGCGGGTGCCCGGCCACCGGGAGGGCGAGCCGCAACCCGGTGACACCCAGGGCGCGGAGCCGGCCGAGCGCGAGGGTGAGACCGACCGGGGCGGCTTCGCCCGGCAGGCCGACGACGCGGTGCACCGCGTCCTCGGCCGAGATCCGCTGGGCGACGTCATCAGGCGCGGCAAGTCCGGCAAGCAGGGCATTTCCCCACGCCGCCAGCCGTCCTGAACGAGGTTCATCAAGCATGCCCCAAGCCTATGGACTGGACCGGTCGCGTGGTGGCGTAAGTTTTCCCCGGGGGTTGTTCCTTCCGGCCCGTGCCGATCCCGGCACACCGACATGCCGAGACTGCCGAGATGCAATGGGAGACAACGCGCTCATGAGCGATGTGCTGGAGCTGGTGGACGTATCCGTGGTCCGCGACGGACGGGCTCTGGTCGAAGGAGTCTCCTGGTCGGTGGCGGAGGGGGAGCGCTGGGTTATCCTCGGCCCCAACGGCGCCGGCAAGACCACCCTGCTGAACGTCGCGTCCAGCTACCTCTTCCCGAGCACGGGCACCGTGCAGATCCTCGGCGAGAAGCTCGGCAACGTCGACGTCTTCGACCTGCGGCCGCGCATCGGGATGGCCGGCGCCGCCATGGCGGAGAAGATGCCCCGCCGGCAGACCGTCCTGGAGACCGTGCTCACCGCCGCCTACGGCATGACCGCCACCTGGAACGAGGGGTACGAGCAGGTCGACGAGGACCGGGCCCGCGCGTTCCTGGACCGGCTCGGCATGACCGAGTTCCTGGACCGGAAGTTCGGCACCCTCTCCGAAGGCGAGCGCAAGCGCACCCTCATCGCCCGCGCGATGATGACCGACCCCGAACTGCTGCTGCTCGACGAGCCCGCGGCCGGCCTCGACCTCGGCGGCCGCGAGGACCTGGTCCGCCGCCTCGGCCGGCTCGCCCGCGACCCGATCGCCCCCTCCATGATCATGGTGACGCACCACGTCGAGGAGATCGCCCCGGGCTTCACCCACGTGCTGATGATCCGTCAGGGCAGGGTGGTCGCCGCCGGCCCGCTGGAGACCGAACTCAGCTCGCGCAACCTGTCGCACTGCTTCGGGCTCCCGCTCGTGGTCGAGCGCCGGGGAGACCGCTGGACCGCCGCCGGGCTCCCCCTGAAGTAGCCCGCGACGCGGTCGTCCCGCTCGCGCACTGCCGCAACCGGCCCGTGTACGCCTACGATTGACCCCGTGGACGCATGGGTGTGGTGGTTGGTGGCCGCAGTGGGGCTGGGCATCCCGCTGGTGATCACGGCAATGCCCGAATTCGGCATGTTCGCGGTCGGCGCGGTCGGCGGAGCCGCCACGGCGGGCGCCGGCGGCGGCATCGTCGCCCAGGTCGTCGTCTTCGTCGTGGTCTCGGTGGCGCTGCTCGTCTTCGTCCGGCCGATCGCCTACCGGAACCGGCAGAACGCCGGGCAGCGCAGCGGCGTCGACGCCCTCAAGGGCAAGCGCGCGCTCGTGCTCGAACGGGTCGACGACGGCGCTGGCGGCAGGATCAAGCTCGGCGGCGAGGTCTGGTCGGCCCGTTCCCTGGAGCACGACCGCGTCTTCGACCCCGGCCAGCACGTGGACGTCGTGGAGATCGACGGCGCGACCGCGGTCGTGATGTAGGCCCACGACCTGCGGCACCCGCGCACCGCAGCGCCAAGGCAGTGGCACCGCACCAGCAGCTCCCCGCTCAGCACACCGCAGCACCACCGCAGCACCACCGCAGTCAACGGGCCGCCGGACGCCGGGAATTCGTCGAACCCGGCACATGGCACGCCTACTGTCTGCGACAATTGATCATGTCGTAGTACATGCTCCATCCGCACTCAACCGGCGCCGGAGTGACCATGCAGCCCATCATCATCGTCCTCATCATCCTGGTGGTGCTCGTCTTCATCGCCCTGATCAGGACGGTCCAGGTCATCCCGCAGGCCAGCGCCGCCATCGTCGAGCGCTTCGGCCGCTACACACGCACGCTGAGCGCCGGGCTGAACATCGTCGTCCCGTTCATCGACACCATCCGCAACCGCATCGACCTGCGCGAGCAGGTCGTGCCGTTCCCCCCGCAACCGGTGATCACCCAGGACAACCTGGTGGTGAACATCGACACGGTCATCTACTACCAGGTCACCGACGCCCGGGCCGCCACCTACGAGGTCGCCAGCTACATCCAGGCGATCGAGCAGCTCACCGTCACCACGCTGCGCAACATCATCGGCGGCATGGACCTGGAGCGGACCCTCACCTCGCGCGAGGAGATCAACGCGGCTCTGCGCGGCGTCCTCGACGAGGCCACCGGCAAGTGGGGCATCCGCGTCAACCGCGTCGAGCTGAAGGCGATCGAACCGCCGACCTCCATCCAGGACTCGATGGAGAAGCAGATGCGCGCGGACCGTGACAAGCGCGCCGCGATCCTCACCGCCGAGGGCATCCGGCAGTCCCAGATCCTCACCGCGGAGGGCGAGAAGCAGTCCTCGATCCTGCGTGCCGAGGGTGACGCGCGGTCCGCCGCGCTGCGCGCCGAGGGTGAGGCGCAGGCGATCCGCACCGTCTTCGAGTCCATCCACGCCGGCGACCCGGACCAGAAGCTTCTCGCCTACCAGTACCTCCAGATGCTCCCGAAGATCGCCGAGGGCGACGCCAACAAGCTCTGGATCATCCCCAGCGAACTCAACGACGCGCTCAAGGGCCTGGGCGGCATCGTCAACATCCCCGGCATGCCCGGCAACGGCGGCGGCAACGGCGGAGCCCCCGCCGCCGCCCCGGGCAGCGCCGCCGGCGCACCGCCCGCCACCCGGCCCGCCGCCGCCCCCGCGCCGCGCCGCGAGGCCCCGCCCTTCGACAAGGACTGACCCCGCCGTCCGATCAGGAGCGACCCCGCCCCTCGACGAGGACCGGCCCCGCCAGGGCCGCCCCGGCCCGCGCGGACCCGGTGTGACATGATCACCGCGCCCCTCGACCGCGGGCGGCGGGAGAGGCGCGCACCGATCACGGAGGACCCATGTCACCGGCGGAAGCCGTCGCCGTGCTCGCCGCCGGGATCGGCGCGGGCACCATCAACACCATCGTCGGCTCGGGCACGCTGATCACCTTCCCGGTCCTGCTGGCCGTCGGGCTGCCGCCCGTCACCGCGAACGTCTCCAACACCCTCGGCCTCGTGCCCGGCTCGATCACCGGCGCCATCGGCTACCGCCGCGAACTGGCCGGCCAGCGCGACCGGTTGCTGCGCCTGGGTGCCGCCTGCCTGATCGGCGGCTCGGCCGGGGCCATCCTGCTGGTGAACCTGCCGTCCAAGGCGTTCCACGCGATCGTGCCGGTGCTCATCGCGCTCGCCCTGGCGATGGTGGTGCTGCAACCGCGCCTGACCCGCGCCATCCAGGCCCGCCGGGAACGCAGCGGGTCCGCCGCCCCCGTGCACGGCGGACCCTTCCTCCTGCTCGGCATCCTCCTCGCCAGCGTCTACGGCGGGTACTTCGGGGCCGCGCAGGGAGTCCTCTACATGTCCCTGATGGGCGTGCTCCTCGACGAGACGCTCCAGAGGATCAACGGCCTGAAGAACGTGCTCGCCGCGATGGTCAACGGCGTCGCCGCGCTGTTCTTCATCGTCATCGCCCACATGGACTGGGCCGCGGTCGGGCTCATCGCGGCCGGCGCCACCATCGGCGGGCTGATCGGCGCCCGGGTCGGGCGCCGCCTCCCGCCGACGGCACTGCGCGGCCTCATCGTCGCCGTCGGCGTCGCGGCGATCGTCCAACTGCTGCTGAAGTGAGCGGTGCCGGTCCGCTCAGGCCGGCAGCGCCAGCCACTCCGGCAGGTCGCCACGGTCCCGGACACCCAGCGCGAGCAGCAGCGCGTCGGCCGGCGTGGGCTCGAACGGCCGCACCAGCAGCCGCATCCCGGCCTGCTCAGGAGTACGGTCCGCCTTGCGCTGGTTGTCCTCGCTGCACGAGGCCACCGTGTTCAGCCAGGTGTCGCCGCCGCCCCGCGAGCGCGGCTGCACGTGGTCCACGGTCGTGGCCCGGCGCCCGCAGTACGCGCAGCGGTGCCGGTCCCGTACCAGCACCCCGCGGCGCGACCACGGCGCCTGTTGTCGGAACGGCACCCGGACGTAGCGGCACAGCCTGATCACCTGCGGCACCGGCACGTCCACCCGCGCCGCGCGGACCCGGAGACCGGGGTGGGCCTGCTCGACGACCGCCTTGTCCTGCATCACCAGCACGATCGCACGCCGCAGCGACACCGTCGACAGCGGCTCGAAACTCGCATTCAGCACCAGCGTCTCGCGCATGTCCGCCCACCTCCCGGGGTCCTTCAGGTGGAACCACTGTGACCCTGGGCGCCCGTGCCGGACAACGGAGTTTCCGGCCGGGCCCCGCGCGGCCGCCGCGGTCCCGACCGCGGGGCCCGCGCGGGGTGTCCGGCACCGGAGGGGAGCCGGCTCAGCCGGCGTCCGCCGGCACCTCGTAAACGCCGATGAGCTGCGCCCGCGCCAGCGTGTGGAAGCGGAGGTTGAAGCCCACCACGGCCGGGGTGGCGTCCGCGTCGGGGCCCAGCTTCTCCGTGTCCACCGCGTACACCGTGAAGACGTAGCGGTGCGGGCCGTCCCCGGGCGGCGGCGCGGCACCGCCGAAGTCACGGGTGCCGTAGTCGTTGCGCACCTGCACCGCGCCGGCGGGCAGACCGGCGAAGTCCCCCGACCCCGCGCCCGCCGGCAGCTCCGTCACGGACGCCGGGATGTCGAAGACCGACCAGTGCCAGAAGCCGCTGCCGGTCGGCGCGTCCGGGTCGTAGCAGGAGACCGCGAAGCTCCCGGTCCCCTCCGGGAAGCCCTCCCACCGCAGGTGCGGGGAGGTGTTCCCGGCCGCGAACACCTGGGCGTCCTTGAGCGGCGCCCCCGGCGCCACGTCGTCGCTGACCACCGTGAACGCCGGCACCGGCGGGTGGAAGTCATGGGGGAGCGGCCGTCGCGCTTGCTCGGTCACCTCGACACCTCCTGTTGGGATCCTGTGGGAAAAAGGTCCCGCCCGCCCCGGCGCCCCGGGCAGCACCCGGACGCCGCGCGCGAACGGAACGCACCGTCCGAGCCTACGGGCCGATCTTCACGGCGTCCGCGCCGCCCGCCCGCGCCGACCGGGTGTCCATTACGCTCCTTCCTCGTGATCACGCCATCCGACCGGACCCCCCTGAAGCGCTCCTTCTTCGACCGGCCCGTGCTGGAGATCGCCCCCGACCTGCTCGGCCGCACCCTGGTCCGCGCCACCGACGACGGCCCCGTCGAGCTGAGGCTCACCGAGGTCGAGGCGTACGACGGCCCGAACGACCCCGGCTCGCACGCCTACCGCGGCCGCACCGAGCGCAACGCCGTGATGTTCGGCCCACCCGGCCACACCTACGTGTACTTCACCTACGGCATGTGGCACTGCCTGAACCTCGTGTGCGGCCCGGTCGGCACCGCCAGCGGGGTCCTGCTGCGGGCCGGCCGCATCACCACGGGCGCCGACCTCGCCCGGCCCCGCCGGCCCACCTCCCGCAAGGACGCCGACCTCGCCCAGGGGCCGGCCCGGCTCGCCACCGCGCTCGGCGTGGACCGCGCCCTGAACGGCGCCGACGCCTGCGCCGAGGACGGCGGCCCGTTCCGCGTCCTCACCGGCGCCCCGCCCGACCCCGGCACCGTCCGCAGCGGCCCCCGCACCGGTGTCGGCGGCGACGGCGCGGCCCACCCCTGGCGCTACTGGATCGACGGCGACCCCACCGTCAGCCCCTACCGCCCGCACACCCCGCGCAAGCGCGGATAATCGACTCGCCGCCACCACGAAACCTCAGGCACGCTGGTACCAGCACCCCAGGCACCCCGGCGGCAGACCCGCCCGGCGCTCCGGCGCCCGGACGGGCAGGTGCCCGACCAGCAGCCGCAGAACCAAGGAGACACGGACACCGTGACGGACATCGTCGACGAGCTGCGGTGGCGGGGCGTCCTCGCCCAGACCACCGACGAGGAAGCCCTGCGCAAGGCGCTCGCGGACGGTCCCCTCACCCTGTATTGCGGATTCGACCCGACCGCGCGGAGCCTCCACGTCGGCCACCTCACCCAGATCCTCACCCTGCGCCGGTTCCAGCTCGCCGGCCACCGGCCGATCGCCCTGGTCGGCGGGGCCACCGGACTGATCGGCGACCCGAAGCCCAGTGCCGAGCGGGTGCTCAACGACGTCGAGACGGTCCAGCAGTGGGTCGCCGCGCTGCGCGGCCAGCTCTCCGCGTTCCTCGACTTCGACACCGCCGGCCCCACCCAGGCCGTGATGGCCAACAACTACGAGTGGACCGAGGGCGTCTCCGCCCTGGCGCTGCTGCGCGACTACGGCAAGCACTTCAGCGTCAACCAGATGCTCGCCCGCGAGACGGTCAGGACCCGCCTCGACGGGGAGGGCATGAGCTACACCGAGTTCAGCTACGTCATCCTCCAGTCGCTGGACTACGTGCAGCTTTACCGGACGTACGGCTGCACCCTTCAGATCGGCGGCAGCGACCAGTGGGGCAACATCACCGCCGGGCTCGACCTGATCCGGCGGGTGGAGGGCAACCAGCCGCACGGCCCGGCCCACGCGCTCACCCAGGTCCTGCTCACCAAGGCCGACGGCACCAAGTTCGGCAAGACCGAGGGTGGGGCGGTCTGGCTCGACCCCGAACTGACCACGCCCTACGCCTTCTACCAGTTCTGGCTGAACGCGGACGACCGCGACGTCTCCCGCTACCTGCGCACCTTCAGCTTCAAGTCCCGCGAGGAGATCGAGGAGCTGGAGCGGGCGAGCGCCGAGCGGCCGCAGGCCAGGGCCGCGCAGCGGGCCCTCGCCGAGGAGTTGACCGAGCTGGTGCACGGCGCCGACCAGTGCGCCGCCGTGATCGCCGCGTCCAGGGCTCTTTTCGGCCAGGGTGAGCTCGCGGACCTCGACGAGCGGACCCTCGCGGCCGCGCTCGGTGAGCTGCCGCACGCGAAGGTCGGCGAACTCGCCCCGGTGGCGGACCTGTTGGCCCTGGTCGAGCTGGCACCGAGCAAGTCCGCCGCCCGCCGCACCATCAAGGAGGGCGGCGCCTACCTCAACAACGCGAAGGTCGTCGGCGAGGACGCCGTACCCGCCCAAAGCGACCTGATCCACGGCCGTTGGCTCGTCCTGCGCCGGGGCAAGCGCAACCTCGGAGCGGTCGAACTGGCCTGAGACGGCCGGAAATCCACGTTTGGGCGGCGGCCGAGCTTGACTCGGCCGCCGCGCCTGCGTAACGTAGTCCGAGTCGCTGAAACCGCGGGCCTGGTTCACACGAGGCCCCGCCGGCCGAGCGGCCACCCACTGCCTACGTCCTCCCGATCATCGGGTCGGTTTTTGGTGCGCCAAAATCCAATTCGGGGAAGCCGATTATGAATCGGTCCGGGAA